>JAJPJC010000321.1 GCA_021324445.1 Isosphaeraceae bacterium | reverse complement strand
CGAATTTGGTCAGGACGAGAGCGTCCCCGTCCATCCGGCAGAAGATCTCTCGTACGCGGATCTCCTGCGGCTCGCCGACGTCGTTGACATAGGTGATCCTGATCGAGGGTGCCGAGGGACGTTTGGTCATTCCTTCCCTGTACTTCGGGTCGGCTTCGGCGGTCGCCAGCAATTGACGGGCGGCATACGCGCCGTACGTGGCGGGATCGGATTGGTCGATCCGCAAGCGACCCTGATCATCCTTGACGACCCGGATCTCCGGTATCGACCAAGCCAACGACGCTTGAGGCGCATGGGCCGGTGGTTTCGCCTCTGTTCGCCCCCCTTGATCATTCCCTGCTACCACTGCGACCATCCTCGAATGTATGGAGGGTAGGTATTCAATCCCAAGGCCACCTGATCAAAGGCGCCGTTCATGTCGATGCCCCACCGCCCAGCGCGGTACTCGACTTTCCACCCGAATCCAGTCACGGGAATCCTTGACCAGGTCTGGCCTTCTGTCCCCTTTGATACTACCTCCCGCAGAAAAGTTCCATGGTTCCCGAGCGACCGAGCGGCTCACCACCCGCCTGAGACCGTCTAGGGTGGAGGATGTCTGTTCTGACCCGAACCGGCGGAGCTCCCCATGCCGCGCGGTGGTTAATCGGTTCGTTCAGCTGTTTTGGCCGCCTTTCCCAAGAGCTCTCTGGACAGCGCAGAGGTTAGCAGCCCACGTACGTACGTCTCGCCGGTGAGACCATCGTTCACCAATGAGTCTCGCGAGAGAGAGGACGATGAAAAGAACGAGCCAGTCGAAGACCAGCGCCGATCCTTCGCCGCCACCGGAACGGAATCTTTGATCCGTCCGAGGTGGCTTCGGTCGATCCGACCGAAGCGCGCCTCCGGAACGGTAAAGTCCGCCTGCCGGGGCCGCTGGTGAGACGTTGAACCCCGAAGCGGCGTAAGGCGGCCCCGGTCAGGTGCAATGGCTGGTTCCGCCGAGTTTGGCCTTTCTTCGGATCACGAACCACGCCATTCCCACCCCGAATACCGCACCCAAGCCCCACGGGCCGTAATGCCACCCCCACCCCCACCACCGTCCTTCCTCCACGGGGACCTCCAGCGTTGTCGGGAGGACATTCCAGTCCTCCAGCCCCGGGTAGGACAGCGTGACTCGGGCCTTTCCTGAGCCCGCTCCATAAGGGGCCCGCACGGGGCCATGGAAGAGGAACCCTCAGCACCGCCCCTTCAACTCCACGCGCAGCCGGATCGGATCTGCGCCCGGCCGGCCCGGCGGGAATTCGATTTCCGCCACCGGGTGGACGTTTTCGGGAGCGCCCTCCGATTCCGTTCGCACCTTGGCGTCCAATCCTTGGGTGTGCAGTTCGACGAACAGAGGGCACGACTCCCCCGGGCGGAAGCGGGGCTGACCAACTTTGTCGCTGAGGACGAAACGCCGCGGCCCATCGAAATGGAGGATCGGCGCTTCCCGCGGACTGGTCGCGAAGCGCAACTGGGCTCGTTGGGCGCCCCCGGTTTTCGTGGTGACGGCGAAGTCAAAAGGCTTTTCCTGCCAGAACTTAACCCGATTCTGGTCGTGCCAATCCGCGCGCGGCACGATTTGGAGGATGTAGAACCATTGGACCTCCGGACCACACGTGAGAACCGGCTCTTCCCCTGCCTTCCAGCAATTCCGCTCGAAGTGGCGCCTCACCTCCTCCTCCGGGTCCTCGCGGTTGCGGATGACTTCTTGGGCAGCGATCCGCTCGCCGGGGTCGGTGAGGTCGCCGTTGCCGTTGCGGTCCAGGTAGAGAACGTCTCCGTCGAGGACCACCCAGACGCGCGTCTTCGCCTGCGGCCCGAAGACCAGGAGGCAGTACTGGGGCTGCTTCGACTCATAGGCAGGTTCCTTGCGCGAGGAGCGATCGATCTTCGCCAGATCGACAGCCCGGGTCTGATCGGCGAGGGCCAAGCCGATCACCACCGTGAGGAAGCAGAACCTCTGCATCGTCACCTCCGCCCAGAGGCCGAACTTGTGCTTCTCTCACCAAAACACATTGATAATGACGCGACAAAGTCGGCCTGTCAATCAGCGAATCAGCGAACGTCGAAATGACTCAATGGGTTAGGATGATTTCAGCCGCGCGAACTACATAAGCATTTGTTGCGCGGCTCGCAGCTCGACCGCTCAACCTTGCGACAGGAGTTTGAACAACTTCATCAGGCTTGGCCTTGGAGCGGTCTTGTGTGCTTCGGTCCGACGACACCGATGCGGCTTACGGGAGTGCCTCTGGCCCTCTGGCGGCTGCATCGGCTTTGGTGCTACCGCACCTTCTCAGTTGATGAACGACTGTTACCGTCGGACCGTGAACTCGTCCCTCCTTCCCTGATCCTGGAAACCCGGCATGAGTCCGAATGCGATTCATCACGCTGAGGGGGATGGCGCGCCGTTCGACCCAACGAACGGCAACTTGGGGGAGCAGCGCCGCATGCCGGCGCGCAGAGGTTTCAGCACCTGGAGGGCCATGACCGCCGCGGTCGCGTTCAACAGGCTCGCGATCACGAACACCACGGCCCAGCCCCCGGTCCAGGTGGCCAGCAGGCTGGCCATGGGGACCAGGAGCGAGGCAGTCCCTTTGGCGGTGTAGAGCAGACCGGCGTTGGCGGCGGCATGCCGGCCGCCATAGGTGTCCCGGCACGTGGCGGGGAAGAGGCTGTAGATCTCGCCCCAGGCAAAGAAAACCAGGCCGGTGAGTAACACGAAGGCGACCGAGTCGTGCCCGCGCTGGCTGAGGGCCAGGATCCCCAGCGCCTCGAGCCCGAACGCGAGGAACATGGTGTTTTCCCTCCCCAGGTGATCCGAGATCCAGCCGAAGAACGGACGGGTCAGTCCATTCAACATGCGGTCGATCGACAGGGCGAAGGTCAAGGCCGGCAGCGTCAGTCCCAGGAGGCTGACCGGCACGTCGGCGACCTGGAAATCCCGGGCGATCGATGCCAGTTGTGCCGTGGCCATCAATCCCCCGGCGGCCACCATCACGAACATCAGGTACATGACCCAGAACACGGGTGTCCGAACCATCTCCCGCGTGCGGTAGTCGCGCCCGCCGCTTCCTTTCGAGGCCCGGCCGCTGGGGACCTCGCCCGAACCAGGGGCGCGGAGCAGCCAGGACAGGGCGAACACGCTCAAGCCCTGCCCGAGGCCGAACCGGAGAAAGGCGGTCTCGTAGCCGCCCGAGGCGATCAGGCTGGCGATGGGGAGCACCGTCAGCGCGGAGCCGGCGCCGAAGCCTGCCGCGGTCAGGCCCGCCGCCAGCCCAGCCCGGTCCGGGAACCATTTCAGCGCGTTGCCCACACACGTGCCGTAAACCCCGCCCGCCCCCACGCCTCCCACCACCGCCGCGACGTACAAGAGCACCAGGGAATCGGCCATCGCGTTCAAGACCCAGGAGAGGCCGCAGAGGACCCCACAGACCATCACCACCGGCCGCGGCCCGTACCGGTCGACCAGGTAACCCTCGACGGGGACCAGCCAGGTCTCGGTCATCACGAAGAGGGCAAAGGCCCACTGGATGGCGGCGCGGCCCCAGTGGTACTTGGCGTCCATCGGGTCGACGAACAAGGTCCAGCCGTACTGGAGGTTGGCGATCATCGTCATGCAAATGATGCCGAGGAAGAGCTGCCCCCAACGGCCGGCCCGGAGGACCCCGGCGCCGGCCGTCGTGCTGGAAGCCTGGTCGACCATCCCCGCCATCCCTCTCCCCGCTCATCGATCGGCACGGCCCGGCGCGCCGCAGGTCGTCATCCTGGGGGGTCCTGACCGGCCGCCGACCCTGTTCGCTGTGACCGGGGAATGCAGTAGAATAGTGCCACGCAGAGTCGGTTCCGAACGCCCTCTGAGCCCCCGCATGGGGGCGGTCGTCCGTAGCCAGGGGCGTCAGCCCCTGGGACTCAGGCTGTCGCCCCTCCGGGGCTTTTTGGAAGAGCGGGGGTGCTGGGCGCTCCGCGGTCGACCAGGGGCTCACGCCCCTGGCTACGGACGACCGCCCCTCCGGGGCTCTGGGAACAGACTCTCACTATAGTGACCCCATCGGCCGGCAACAAACCCCGAGACGGCCGGCGCGGCCGGTGGGCGAGGAACCCACCCGGAACCAATCCAGCCTCGAGGGAATCCATGCCCAGTCCTTCCACGATCGCGGAGCTGCTCGCCGCCGGCGATGCGGCATCCGTGGCGATCGCCGCACCCGGTGTCCAACCACTCACCTACCAGGGCCTGCGCGACCAGGTGGAGCGCGCCGTTTGTGCGTTGAACGGATCGGGCGTGGGGCGCGAGGACCGTGTCGCCATCGTGCTGCCGAACGGGCCCGAGATGGCCCTGGCGTTCCTGGCCACCGCCGCGGGGGCCACGGCGGCCCCGCTCAACCCGGGCTATCGCGCCGAGGAGTTCGAGTTCTACCTGGCAGACCTCCGCGCCAAGGCCCTGATCGTGGAGCGAGGCAGCCAGTCGCCGGCGGTCGGCGTGGCGGCCAGGCTGGGCATCACCCTGCTGGAGCTCCATCCGACACCCGAGCAGGGCGCCGGGACCTTCGAGCTGGCCGCCGCGTCGGCCGGCTCCGGCTCCGGCGCCGCCGCGGCCGGAGGGTTCGCGCAGCCCGAGGACATCGCGCTGATTCTGCACACCTCCGGTACGACCTCGCGGCCCAAGATCGTCCCTCTCTCGCAGCGCAACCTCTGCACCTCGGCCCAGAACATCCGCTCGACGCTGAAGCTCGCGCCCGAGGACTGCGGGCTGGCCATCATGCCGCTGTTCCACATCCACGGGCTGATGGCCGGCTTGCTCGCCCCACTCGCGGCCGGCAGCCGCGTCTTCTGCACGCCGGGCTTCCATGCGCTGAAGTTCTTCGCCTGGATGAGTGAAGCCCGGCCCACCTGGTACACGGCGGTGCCCACAATGCACCAGGCCATCCTGTCTCGAGCCGGCCACAACCGCGACGTGATCGCGGCCAACCCGCTGCGGTTCCTCCGGTCGTCGTCTTCCTCGATGCCGCCCCAGGTCATCGAGGAGCTGGAGGCGACCTTCGGCGCCCCGCTGATCGAGGCCTACGGCATGACCGAGGCGTCGCATCAGATGGCCAGCAATCCTCTGCCCCCCGGCCGGCGCATGCCCGGCACGGTGGGGGTCTCCGCCGGCCCCGAGGTCGCCATCATGGACGAACAGGGTGAGTTCCTGCCCCCGGGCCAGATGGGCGAGATCGTGATTCGCGGCGCGAATGTCACGGGGGGTTACGAGAACAACCCGGCCGCCAACGCGGCGGCCTTCACCAAGGGCTGGTTCCGCACCGGCGACCAGGGGACGCTCAGCACCGAGGGCTACATCACCATCACCGGTCGGCTGAAGGAGATCATCAACCGGGGCGGCGAGAAGATCTCGCCGCGCGAGGTGGACGAGGTCCTGATGGACCACCCGGCGATCCAGCAAGTCGTCACCTTTGCCGTGCCGCACGCCAAGCTGGGGGAGGATGTGGCCACCGCGGTGGTCCTGCGCGAGGGGGCCAGCCTCTCGGAGAAAGAGGTCCGCGAATTCGCCGCCCGCCGCCTGGCGGACTTCAAGGTCCCGCGCACGGTGCTGTTCCTCCCCGAGATCCCCAAGGGAGCGACCGGCAAGCTGCAACGCATCGGCCTGGCGGCCAAGCTGGGCCTCGCTTGAGAATCCGGGAGGAGATGATGGGTCCCAGCAGAGTCGATCTCGTCGGCCGCTCCCAGGGACACCACGCGCCGTGCCCAGTGGCGCGCGGGCTGTGGGGGATCGTCTGGCTCATGCTCGCCGGCGCCGGGTTGGGGCAGACCGACCGCGGATCGTCGCCGACCGCCTGGACGGCCCTGGGCCTGGGCGGCGGCGGGGCGATGTTCACGCCAGCGATCTCGCCGGCCGACCCCAATCTGATGCTCCTGAGCTGCGACATGAGCGGCGTCTATCGCTCAACCGACGGGGGCAAGACCTGGGAGATGATCCACTACAGGCAACTCTCGAACGCGACGCGCGTGCGCCCGGTGTGGCATCCCACTGATCCGCACGTCGCCTTCGCCGCGGGCGGTGGAAGCGGAGTGCTGAAGGTGACCCGGGACAGGGGGAAGACCTGGAGCGAATTCCCGGGCGGTCCCAACGCGGTGAGCGCGATCGGGATCGATCCCGGCCATCCCGAGCTGATGCTGGTCGGCCGCCTCCACCACATCTCCCGATCGACCGACGGCGGTCGGACCTGGCAGACCGTCGGGACGGTCCGCGGCCCGTTTTTCGGCTTCCACTTTGATCAGACCAGCCCGGCCGGCAACCGCACCTGCTTCGCGGCCAACGAGCGGACCATCCTCCGCTCCGACGACGGCGGGGCCACCTGGCGCGACCTCGGCGCGACCTTCGCCACGGGTCCGATCGTCGCCTTCGCGGGAGGGTCGAACCCGCAGGGCCGGGCGTGCGTCCTCTATTGCTCGATCGAGAGCCGGGACGACACGGGCCAGGTCACGGGGGGCATCTACCGATCCGACGATCGGGGCGCGTCGTGGACCCGAGCGATGGGAGAAGGCATCGACCTGAAGGTCGAGGGGGAGGATGGGCGGGGCGCGCGGCCCGCGCAGTACGAGTTCGTCCTGACGACCGACGTGAACCCCGCGCGGGTCTATGCCTCGCGCGGAGCCGACGGCCAGGTCTTCCGCAGCGACGATCGGGGTACGACCTGGCACAGGACGCTGTTCCAGTCCCGGAGATCGCCCGAGTTCAACGTCGGCCCCAACTACCGCCTCGACGAGACCAACGGCTGGGGCGAGACCATCTCGGGCTTCGGCATCAACCCGGTCAATCCGGACGAAGTGATCGCCACCGACTGGATGGACTGCTTGATCACCCGAGACGGGGGCAAGACGTGGGAGGCCGCCCACACCCGCAGCGCGGAGGAACCCGGGCGTCGCGGCAAGGGGATGCGCTGGGTCCACACCGGGCTGGTGGTCACAACGGTCTGGCATTACTACCTCGACCCGTTCGAGCCGAACCGGCACTACATCGCCTACACCGACATCGGCTACGCCCGGTCCACCGACGCCGGCAAGACCTGGTACTGGCAGTTCGGCCGCCCGTTGCGCAACACGACCTATGAGCTGGCCTTCGACCCGGAGACTCCCGGGCGGATCTGGGCGGCCTTCGCCGACCTCCACGATATCCCCAACTGGAATGTCATCGCCGGGCGTCATTATTTCGCACGCGCCTCCGGGGGCGTCGGCATCAGCACCGACTTCGGCGTGACCTGGAAGGACACCTCCCAGGGACTCCCCGGCAAGCCGATCACCTCGGTGATCGTCGATCCGAGGAGCCCGAAGGGGAGCCGGACCTTGTATGCCTCGGCCTTCGAGGCGGGGGTGTACACGTCCACCGACGGCGGCCAGCGCTGGGCCAGGACCGCGGGCAGCCCCGGCGCACCCGGGGTCAACGTCCGCACTTGCCGGCTGATCCTCCACGCCGATGGGACGCTCTTCTGCCTGGTGACCGGGCTGCGAAAGGATCGCCGGTGGGTGGCCGAGGGCCCCGGGCTCTACCGCTCCAAGGACGGTGGCACGTCCTGGGAGTGGATCAACCGAACTCAGCCCTTGCTCTGGCCCAAGGACTACGACGTCGACCCGCGCGACAGCCGCGTCATCTACCTGGGCGCCGCCGATGCGAATAACGACCAGGGCGGCCTGTACAAGACCACGGATGGGGGAACCCGCTGGACCCGCATCGCGCGCAAGGGCGGCGATTGCTTCGGCGCGACGATCCACCCGCGCAAGCCGGACTGGGTCTATCTGTGCATCGCCGAGGGGGACGAAGAGCCCGGATTGTGGCTGAGCCAGAACGCGGGCCGTACCTGGAAGGCCCTGGAGGGCATGCCGTTCCGCAACGCCCAGCGCGTCACGTTCGACCCCAGGGACGACTCGATTATTTATGTCTCCACCTTCGGCGGCAGCGTCTGGAGAGGACCGGCGGAGTAGGGTCGCCCGGTCCATGTCCCGCACGACTGCGAGATAGTTCGTGCTGAGAGTGAACGGTTGCCGGGCCAGGATCAGGTCTCATCACAGGTATTCCACGTGGTTCTCTCTCTTCTGATCACGTGGCTGACGCCGGGTACAGGCTGTCTGTGCCGCCGGGTCCGCAAGAACCGTCAAGCCGCCCGATTCGGCTCCGGATAGAATCCATCTGCACTGGGTGCGAGCAAATACGCGGCCGGGGCGAGGACGGCGATCGGCATGCTCACGACGACCGAACAAGACTACCGGAAGCGGATCCTGCGGGTACTCGTGTACATCCAGAACCACCTGGACGAGGCCCTCCCGCTAGAGGACCTGGCCCGGGTCGCGTATTTCTCTCCGTACCACTTCCACCGGGTGTTCCGCGGCATGGTCGGGGAGTCGGTCAAGGAGCACGTTCGCCGCCTCCGCCTCGAGCGGGCGGCGCTGCGGCTCAAGAATGGCGACCAGGCGGTCACGCGGATCGCCCTCGACGCCGGCTACGAGACGCACGAGTCGTTTACCCGAGCCTTCTCCGCCATGTTCGGCCGTCCCCCCTCCCGGTTCCGTGCCTCGCGGCGAGCCGTCCGGCTCCGCGCGGCGCCCAGCGGCGTGCACTTCGTCCCCGGCGGCAACGTCACCAGCTTCCGACCTACCCAGACAGTTGGAGATCGACCAATGGATGTGCGCATCGAAACCTTCGCGCCGCGGCGTGTCGCCTTCGTGCGGCACATCGGCCCCTATCGCCAGGTGGGCCGCGCCTGGGAGAAACTGGCAGCCTGGGCCGGCCCGCGCGGCCTGTTCGGCCCGGGCACGCTGGCCATCGGCGTCGGCCACGACGACCCGGATGTCACGCCCTCCGACAAGCTCCGCTACGACGCTTGCATCACGGTGGATGGATCGTTCACTCCCGAAGGGGAGGTCGGCCTCCAGGAGGTCGGAGGCGGCGAGTACGCCACCTTTACTCACCGCGGACCGTATGAGAACGTCAGCCAGACCCTGGCCCGCTTCTGCGGCGAGTGGCTCCCCGCCAGCGGGCGCGAGCTGCGGTCGGCACCCTGCCTTTCCCTCTTTCGCAACTCCCCGGAAGCGACTCCGCCCGAGGACTTGCTGACCGACATCTACATGCCCCTGGAGTGAGGGGTCCAAGGACGATTTCGTAGGGTGGGTGCAACCCCCCGATCACCACGACTTCCAAGACGTCGTGTGGGTGGGTTTCACCCACCCTACAACCGTCAGACCGGGCTCGTGGAACAGACTCTGAGAACCGATCACCCGTCGGGAAGAACGGCATCGGGACCGATCGAAATGACTATTCCGAGCCGAGCAAGTGCTGACTGGACTGGAGGATGCGGTGCTGACGGGTCTTGGAGACCTTGGCGGCAGCGGCCTGCGACTGGGCCCTCAGGTCGGCCAGGTTGGCCTGGCAGAAGGGGCACTGGATGACCTCGAGGTGGAATTGCAGGTACGAGGCCAGCTCCGGATCCAGGGCATCGAGCAAGAAGCTGCCGAGCTGCTGGCGGCTGGGGCAGGTGAGGCGGGCCCGGTGCCAGATGGCGCCCAGGGTATGAAGCTGGCCGTCGGTCCGGCCATTGCGGACGTCCTCGAGGCGGGCCCGGAGCTCGGCCGAGTCGCGGAGGGCCTTCTCCACCCGGGCGGAGTCCTCGGGGGAAAGCGCGTCGGCCAGATAGTTGCGGAGCACGGCGTCGTCGATCGGAGCCGGCGGGCCGGCCGGCGCGCGATCGTGGTCGCGGCCGCCAGGGCCGCGGGCCCCGGGCCCCGGCTCGGGCTTGCCCTTGACTGGGACATCACCTTTCATGGGGGAGACCCTCGCTGGCGTTTCGGGCTCGGGGATCGATCGGTTCACCCTGCACCCAGTTCGTCGAGGGAGAGCCCGGCGCGGCGGGCCATCTCCTTGAGCCGGGCGATCGTCTGGAACTTGTAGCTGGCCACGGCCTGTTCGGTGAGCTCCAGGTACTTGGCGACGTCCTTGTTGGCCCAGCCCTTGACGATCAGCAGCTCCATGCACCGGAGCCGGTCATAGTCCCCGCGCGTCAGCCATTCGCGGACGAGCTGGCCCATGGCCTCGGTCAAGAGCCGCTCCTCGGCCTTGCGCCGTTCGCCACTGCGGGCGATGCTCGAGGCGGCCCGGCCCCCGCCGGGGACTTCCTCCAGCGGCCGGCCATGGTCGTCCGAGCCGAACTGGTCGATCGGCCGCCGGCCCTGTTTCCGCAGATGATCGGTGAGCTTGTGGGCCGCGATCGAGAACAGGTAGGCCTCCATGTCCCGCTTCTCGTCGTAATGCGGCAAGCTGGTCAGGAAGCCGATGAAGGTCTCCTGCACCACGTCCTCGCTGGCGGCGCGGTCGCGGAGCCGGCTGTCGACAAACGCCAGCAGCCGCCCCTCGAACCGCTCAATGAGCTGGCGCCACGCCTCGGCATCGCCCGCGCGCACCTGCCGGACCAGGAGGGCATCGGTCTCTGTCGCTGCCATCACGTCGATCCGCCCCGGGAACGGAAAGGGTTCTGATCGGACGGGATCATCATCCCCGATCTTCGTTCAATTGTAATCACGCCCCGGGACGTTTGACTATCCTCCTCAAACTCAAGCCGGCTGCGTCGCCGTTCCTCCCTGGGTTTCCGGGCGGAGCTGCGCTGGCAATCCCGGCTCGGGCTCCGGCCAGTGGGCCCAGCGATACGAGCGGAAGAACCACACGCTGATCGGCGCGAAGACGAACAGCAGGAAGACCCAGATCAGCTTGTCATGCCGGCCCGGGAAGTCGTCGTCGCGCAACCCCATCAGGAAGACGAACTGGTTGCACCAGACCCGGACGAACCAGGCGAGGATCAGCAGAGCCAGGATGAGGATCGGGAACACCCTCTCAGGACCCGGCCTGCCCGCCGGTACGCTCAATAGCAAGGCCGTGACCACCACGACGATCATCATGTGCCAGAGCGTGAACTGCACGCGGCCGATGCGCCGGAGCCGCTCGGGAGGGAAGATCTTGCCCAGGCCGAACAGCAAGGCGAAGAACCCGATCACGAAGGCCGGCAGGACGAAGATCGTCACGAGGACTTCTAATTCCCCGGGGCCCATCGGCTTTGCCTCCTTCCGTCGCCTGGAGTCGTCACACTACCATGTTGTAGAGGATCACTCCGGCGGCGCCGACGCCCGCGGCGGCCAGCATCCGCAGGCGATTGGTGTAGTATCCCTTGGTGGCCTCGTCGGCTCGGATGTAGCCGGAGAGGGCCGCCAGGCAGGTCAAGACGAACGCCAGCACCGCGCCCAGCGTGGTCAAACGGTGCCGGACCAGGTCGCGGTTATACAGCTCGACGAACGTGGCCCGGCGCTGGGGCGAGAAATCGGCGCTCAGCTCGGCCACGTACCACGGGCCCAGGTCCTTGAGCGGGCCAGACTCCTTGACGATCTCCTTCGTCCGGGTATCCAGGATCATGGCCTCGAGCAGCCGCGCCGGAGGTGTCCAGGAACCGGGCACCTCGGGATTGAGCCATTGGAGGACGCTCTCCCGCAAGGCCCTGCGGGCGTCATTCCGGGCGCGCTCCTCGGTCGCCGAGATCTGGCCCTCGATAGTGCGAGTCTGAGCCGTTGCCGGCGGCCTGGGCGCGACGGGCTGGGACCGAGGCGCCGGGTCGTGACTGATGACCATGACCGGGGGCCTCGGTGGCACCGGGGGGATCGGAGGAGCCGGCGGGCGCGGCTCGGCCTCGGTCACCCGGGTCCCCGGCACGATCGGCACGGGGAGCCCCTCGGCTGGCTCGCGCGCCGCAACCGCGACATGGGCCGGCATCGGCATGGAACCCGGTTGGCCGTCGCAGACCAGCCCCTCGTGATCCGGCTGGGACACCTTGTGGCTCGCCTCGTTCCACGCCTGGTGGATCTCCGCGCGCGCCTCGCGCCAGGCCTGGCGCACCTCGTGCCGCGCTTCCTCGACGGCGCGCCGCACCTCGATCAAGGCTTCGCGTGTCGGAGCATGCCGCAACGGCCGAGGCCGTGTTGACCTCACGGCCCAGAACACCAGCATCGCCAGGATGAGCAGGACCAAGAAACGTCTCATCTTCCCCTCGTAATAGCTCGCGGCCGGTGGCTCCTGAACTCCCCTCTCGACGCTCAACTACAAGGTGACCGCGTGGCCCGCGCGTTGCTGCTTGCCCGAGGCCCGGACGTATCGTGCATAGAGCGAGGCCGCCTTGTTCCAGGGACTGACGAGCTGGGCACCCGTGGCGATCATGGTGGCGATGACCAGGCCATCCGGCCGCTCGTAGGGCCAGAACGGCAAGAGTGCGGCCGAGACCAGACCGGTCCAGACGATCGGCAGGATGCGGAAGCGCCCCTTGCGGTCGCGCGCCGTCAGCGACGCCCAGCCGCCGTGGATCCCATACAGCAGGCCGAAATAGACCGGTACCAGGCCCCCGGGATTCTCGAAGAACTCACGCTGGAGGTTCAAGTCCAGCCGCAACGACCGCGCCAGGACCAGCCCGGCGCCACCCAGGAGCGCGCCGGCGGCGAGGGCGAGGAGCCGGCGGCTGGTCTGGTCGAGCCGGCGCGTCTCGAGGGCCTTGTTGGGGATCAGGGTGGTCCAGGTCCCCAGCAAGGCCATGCCATAGAGGTACGCCAGCTCTTGCGGGTGGCGGGATGGGTCGATGCCCAGCACCGCCGCGGCCGGGATCATCAGCAGGGCCAACAGCGGCGCGGCCCAGAGCATGGATCCGGCCAGTTCGGCGAAACGGACCCGGCCGCTGGGCAGCGGTGGTGGCTCCGGTGGCGGTGCGGGCGCGGGCGGTGGGGCCGCCGCGGCGGCCCGCCGGATCTGCGCGGCGATCTGGGCAGCCGTGGCCGGCGCGGCGGCCCGCCGGATCTGCGCGGCGATCCGGGCGGCCGCGGTCGGGGCGACCGGCCGCGGCTGGGGCCGGCCCGGCCCGGGACCGGGAGCCGGCGACGGCCGCTGGGCGGCCGCGCCGGGGCGCTGGGCCCCGTACCGGACCGGGCACCGTAGTGCCTCCCAGTTGGCCCGGAGCCGCTGACTGATCGT
Organism: Isosphaeraceae bacterium; assembly: GCA_021324445.1. GTDB lineage: Bacteria > Planctomycetota > Planctomycetia > Isosphaerales > Isosphaeraceae > JAJPJC01. Next base: position 20,063 of record JAJPJC010000321.1, on the reverse strand, counting down.
GCGCACCTGGCCCCGCGGCGGCCGCGTCTCCGGGCCAATGTAGAACACCGGCTCCTCGGCCTCGATCCGGAGGATCTCCTCCTCCGGCTGGGCCGATCCACGGCCGGAGGCCCCACCGGCCTTGGCCTCGCCGATGATCCGGACCTCGGGCGCGCGCGGAGCATCCTCGGCCGGCAGCAGGTCGTAGACCCGGCCGGGACGCTGGTTCGGGTCCTTGGCCAAGGACTTGGCCACGATGGTCCGATACGGTTCCGGCAGCATCGAGACGTCCGGCCGCGCCGTCAGGTGCTTCATCAGCACCTCGTTGACCGTCTCGCCGTCGAACGGAACCCGACCGGTGATCAGCTCGTAGAGGATCACGCCGATGGCATAGACGTCGATCGGCTTGTTGTACTTGCCCGAGCCGATCTCGGGGGCCATGTAGTGGCAGGTCCCGATGCTTTCGGAGTGCTCGGTCCCCTGGCTGGGCGTGATCAGCTTGGCCAGCCCGTAGTCGCCGATCTTGACGATGCCTTCCTCCATGAAGAGGTTGGCCGGCTTCAGGTCGCGATGGACGATCCCGTGGTCGTGGAGGTACGCCACGCCCTCGACCAGACCCTTGAGCCAGTGGCGGACCTCCGCCAGCGGCAGCCCGCCGGGATGCTGCTTCAAGACGCTCGCCAGGCTGGGACCGGCGACGTATTCCATGATCACAAAGGTGTCACCGGCTTCACTGGTCTTCAGATCGTGGATCGTCAGCAGGTTCGGGCACTTCAGGTTCATGCACTGCATGACCCCGCGGCGTTCGACCTCGAGGTTGCGGAGGATCAGCTTCAGCGCGACTTCCTTGCCGGAATCCGAGGTGGCGTAATAGACCTCGCCGAAGCCGCCGCGGCCGATGGCGCGCTTGATCGTGTAGCCATCCAGGGGCCGTGAGCCCGAGCCGAAGGTGTACCGACCTTGTGCCTGGTTCGTGGGGTTGGCTTGACGCATGTCTGAATGTCCCATGGGCTCTGCGGACCCCGATCCCGATCGGTTTTGAGGCTCGTAAACGACCGTCTCGTCCATGTCCAGCTCGATGCCAGGCAGTTCTTCGGCTGTCGCGCTCATCGCTCCGCGTCTCCTGTGAGTTGCGAGTCGTGAGTCGAGACTGACTCGTACTGCCAGGTTGCGACTCACAACCTAAACGGTCTGGCTTCCCAGCGGTTCCAGGCTGAAGGAGAAGCCGTCGCCCAGGACGCTGGACTGCAAGGTCAGCGGCGCGCGGGAGGCACAGGTTCGGCCATCGACGTCGAAGGCGCCGACGGCGCGGCACCACAGGGCGCCGGCCTGACGGTACAAGACCACGGGACTCTTGAGCGCGGGGGCCGGGATGTGCGCCTGGGCGGCCTCGCCCACGATGCAGGTCTCGGCCATCAGGAGCACGCCGTCGACGGCCAGCGGGAGTCGATGTCGGCTGACGATGGCGAGCCTGGCCGTGGCGCTGACGGGGCTGGGCTGGCGGAACTCCAGCTCGACCGTCGAGCCCAACCGGATGACGTCGCCGTCGTGGAGGACGATCTGGTCGACGACCGGCTTGCCGTTGACGAAGGAGGCCTGATGGGCCTGGAGCAGATACGCCTCGCCGTTGCGAATGAGCGTGGCGTGGTTGCGGGACAGGTCACCCATCAGGGGGACATCGGCGTGGCTGTCGGGGCCGGCCCGGCCCAGGACGATGCGGTCGTCCATGCAGACCAGGTAGCCGCCGACGCCGTCGACCCAGAGGAGGAAGCGGCCCTTGGGCCCGGCCGCCTCGACCCGTGCCAGCGGCCGGTGCGGCGCGGGAGCACGCGGTGGTGCGACCGGCCGCACCGGTGGGGTAGCGGGTGCGGGTCGGGCCGGCGGGACGACTCCGGGGTGGGCGGGCCGCGGGGGCGCCTCGCCGCTGAGCCAGACGATGCCCTCGGCCTCCGGGGCCGCGGGGCTCTCGGCCGGCTGGGGCTCGGGCTCGGGGCCGGGGGCCGGGTTGATCATGGCGGCGGCCTGGGCTGCCCGCGCGCCGCGGCCGGGCCACAACGCCGCGGCCGAGGGCCCGATCGCCGCGATCTGCTGCCAGGCGCGGGCGCGGGCCTGCCGCGCCGCGGGATGCTCCGGAATGATCGCCAGGACCGCCTCGGCCGCCGTGAGGATCGGCGGCCACTTCGCTTCGGAGAGGGCCGTATACAGGGCTTCGACCTTGGGGGCGGCGGCCTTCTGCCGGGCCTCCAGCTCGGCCTTGGCGGCCGTCACGGCCTGCTGGGCGCCGACCGCACCGGCCCCGGAGGCCAGCCGCTCGGCCCGGTCGAGCTGCTCCTGCGCCCGGCCAAACTCGCCGCGACGCCCCTCAGCCAGCCCGCCCTGCCAGGCCTCGGCGATCTCCCGCGCCCGGCGCAGTGCCGGGCCGCCGATCTTGTGCCGGGCCAGCTCCTCGATCCGCTCCAGGGCCTGGGCCGGCTCGCCGGCATCCAGGTCGGTGCGGACCTCCTCGGCGACCCGATCGGCCAGGCTCAGCCGCGCCGCGGCCAGGGAGTCGGGGGGCGCGCCCATCCGCTCGGCCAGGTCCAGGTCCCCGATCGCGCCGGCAAGGTCATCGACGGCCCCGCGCCGCGTCGCCCGGGCGATCAGGTCCATCGCCAGGCGGCTGCGGAACTGCACCGCATGATGATGATCCGCCACGTCGGGGCGACTCGCCAGGGCATACGCCTCCTCGAACCGCCCCACCCGCGCGGCTTCCTCAGCCTGCCGCAATACGATGCGCCAATGTCCCAACATGGTGGATTCGCCGCCCGGATTGACCATGGGGATTTCTTGCTCCGCCATCTTACGCTCTCGAACCGATCTGGCTCAACCTCAGGAGTCGCTCGCTTCCGTGGCATCCGGGGGGTTGGTTGGGGGCCAGCCGGCCGCGGCCGCCAAGCCAAGCGGCAGCCGAGGGCGGTTGATCCCCAAGCCCGGCTTCTGCCCCCGTACGGGCCTCGGAGCCTCACCGACGACTTCGATCGCCGCCCCCTCCTCCCCGCGTTCAGGGGGTCGGGAGGGTGGGGAGGAGGGGAACGGATCGATCGAAAGGGTGGGTGCTCGCTCAATCGCTGGCGGCGATCAACGAGCACCCCTGTCCGGGTCGTCTCCGATCAGAGGCTCTTGCCGCCCGGCTTGGCCGAGGAGCCCGGGCCGAATGCCTCATCGACCTCCTTGACCACGTCGCGGCGCGGATCGACGATGGTCGATGCCTTCCCGTCCAGGTCGCCGTAGCGGCCTTCGATCTCGGCCCGGCGGGCCATGACCTCCAGCCGCTCCTCCAGCTCGGAGACCGTCTTCTTGGCCTGGGACAGGGCGCTGTCATCGAAGTTGAACTCGTTCCCGCCCTGGGTGGCCTCGATCATTTGCAGCTTGGCCTCGACGTTCGCCAGCCGGGCCAGCAGGGTCGCCTTCTGCGCCCGCAGGTCCTCGAGCTTGCGGTGAGCCGCCTCGATCGTCCGCCGCTTCGCCTTCAGGACCTCCTGTTTCTCCTTGAGGATCCCCGTGGTGTAGTTGTAATGATCCAGGTGGCTGGCCGTCTGGGCCCTGAGCCCCTCCGCGGCGTCGGAGCCGTGACCGGTCAAGCGGAAGTCGCCCGACTTGACCTTATCCCGCAGCGCCAGGATCGTGGCCTTCTCGCGCTCCAGGTTCGCCTGGATCGTGCCGATTTCCCGCTCGAGATGCTCGGCCGCTACCTCGGCGCGGGCCAGCGTCTCCTTGTTCTGATCGAATGCCGGCTGCAAGTTGGCGATGTCCGTCCGCGCCCGTTCGATCTCGAACTGGGGATCGATCGCATCCTTGGCGCTCTGCCGCATCCTGCAGAAAGCCGTCTTGATGTAACTCGGTGCCGAGGTGCCGAATACCAGGAACAACGTCCCCGCACCCAGCGCCGCACCCAGCAGCCCCTTCTTGACCATTGAGCAGACCATGCTGAAGTTCTCCTGTTTGCCCGGAACCCCTAGATTTTGCTTGACGTGTTTTCAGCCCGCTCCCGGCGCGGTGGCTGGGAGAAGTGGCGGTCGAGTCGTCTGGGTACGGATTCAACCGCGCCACACAGGTTCTTCGGGGAGTCAGGGCCAATATTATTGCGACCGGCTTGATCGTGGGCTCGCCCGTGACGCCGGCTGCGCAACTCGGACCGACCCCGCGCCGCGGATATCGGCGCGACTCGGAGGACGGAGCCCGCTCCCCGGACGGAACTCTCACTGGTTCTTCGTCTTAGTGAAGAAATCTCGCAAAGAAAACTGTGCCGGCCTGGATAACACACATGGACGCCTCTGTGGATGCGAATGTGCGTGGTACGGGCTGGGTCAGAGGAATTCGCGTGACAAAGCCCGCGCCGGTACGCCTCGGTGACTGATACGGGACCATGACGATTCCTGGTCCCTGGGGTTTCTTTCGCCATGGCTCCGACGACATTGCATGAGGCATCACAATGATCCGGCTCATCCTCGCCGTCTCGGTTCTCGCGACTGGACAGGCTGCGAGTGCACCGCCCAAGCAACACGAGCCGAAGGCGGCGGCGAAGGTCGAGGCCGCCGACAACTCGGGCGAGGACCTGGCGAAGTACAACGAGCTGAGGGAGAAGACGCCGGAGACCGCCGCGGCCCAGTGGAAGTTGGGGATCTGGTGCGAACAGCACGGGCTGAAGGCCGAGGCTTATGTCCATTTCGCGACGGTGGCGCGGCTGGATCCCCGTCGCGAAGCGGCCTGGCGGAAGCTGGGCTTGAAGAAGTATGGCGGCCGCTGGCTGACTGACGAGCAAATTGCCGAGGAGAACGAGCAGAAGAAGGCCGACAAGGCCTGGGGACCGCGGTTGAGGGCCTGGCACAAGGACATCCACGGGACCAACGGGGCCCGGAAGCGCGATCTCGCCCAGGCCGCGGTCCACGCGATCACGGACCCGAGGGCCATCCTGCCGTTGTACCGCGAGTTTGGAGGTGGAGGTCAGCTCGACCAGATGCTCCTGATCCAGGTCTTGGGCCAGATCAACAAACCGATCTCCTCGAAGGTCCTGGCCATGCTCGCCGTGTTCGGCAGGACACCGGAGGTCCGGCAGCGGGCCGCCGAGACCCTGCGCCAGCGGCCGGCCGACGATTTCCTCGACCTGCTGGTCGGCCTGATGCGCGATCCGCTCAAGTACGAGATCAAGCCCGTCGGCGGCCCCGGCTCGCCGGGCGTGCTGTTTGTCGAGGGCGAGCAGTTCAACGTGAGCCGGTTCTACGCGCCACCGATGGCGCCCAACGTGACGGTGGCTCCGGGCGACTTCATCACCTTTGATCAATTCGGCATGCCCGTGATCAACCGTCCCCTGGGCTTCACCGGCACGACCACCACGCAGGGAGTCCCCGGTTCGAAGACCCTGGTGCGGTCCACGACGACGGCAGTCCAGCAGTATGCCCAGATTTCCCCGTCCCAGCTCATGATGGAGGCCCAGCGGGCGGCCGTGATGGCGGAGGCTCAGCTCGAGGGGGACGTGGAGCGCATCAAGGCGATCAACGAGGACCGCAAGCAGTTCAGTGAGCGGGTCATGGCGGTGGCGAAGGACACCACCGGGAAGGATCTCGGCCGCACACCCAAGGAGTGGCGCGAGGCCCTCGCCTCAGGGAACAACTCCAGCAAACAACCCGAGCGAACCCGGCCGAAGCCGACCGTCCCCGAGCTCGTGGCCCTGGACTACAACCCGCTGTTCGGACCGGTCGGCTTCCTCAGCCAATCCGTGACCCGGACCCGGGTCTACGTGGATACCTGACCGGAGCTCCACCAATAGCTTCCGGTCCGGAGGCTTCGCCGTCTGCTCTGCACCTCGACTCCGCACCCTTGTCCAGTCGTCGGCGGTCGGGGCGGGTGGCTCTGCGCCGCCTGGGTGAGCACGGGCCGAGCCGCCGGGTGGGGACGGCTCGGCGGACGGGCGAAAGCTTCTCTCATTCGGGCATCGATCGTGGCCATCCCGCGAGTTCCACGAAGGGCTTCCTCGTCTCCGGGATCGCGGCGCGGGTGTCGGGGTCCGTGTCATGACGCAAGTAGAAGAGGTAGCTCCCGCGAGGCGCAACCCGGAGGGCCAACACGAGGCTCATCTCCTTGTGACCCGGGGTCAGATCAAACAAGACATCACCGGGACTGACCGCCTGGGTGAAGTTCAGGACATGTTGCCGGATCTCGCCGGCCATCGCGTCGCCCTTGGTGAAGGGCCTCGGTTGCACGTCGCAGGACTGGACCGATCGCCGAACCCCAATCATCGCCGTTTCCATGTGTCCGCGATTGTCCTGGGTGTAAAGGATCAGGCATCGCCGTGGTTTGATGGCGTTGGCCAGCAGTATGACCAGTTCCGGACTTTGGCTGGCAATGGTCACGAGATGAGTCGGCCGGCATGCTGGTGGCAACTGATCTCGATAGTACACCGCCAGTTCGGGGAGGAGATCCTGAATGTAGTAGTTGCGCTGGAGCTCGCGATCGACCTGACGCAGGTAGTAGCGCCGGCGAAGGTCCAAGGAGGATTCCGGCCCTGGCCGAGATGCGCTCCGAGCCACGTAGGAGCGGAGGGCACTCCGCAGATCGGGCTTCTCACCGTGTTCCAGGACGGCGATCTCGATGTCCACCCCGGGGTGTGAACTCGTCCACCGTTCGGCATCCGCGCGCTGCTCAGCTGGGATGAAGATCGTGCGTGCGCCGAACGCGAGAGCCAGGTCGAGCTTGCGGTCGAGTCCACCCACGCTGGCGATCCCGCCGGCGGGCCGCCATGCTCCGGTCCCCCAAATGCCGGTCTCGGGCGGGATGCCGTCGGATGCCAGGATCAGGGCAGCCGCCAGGGGGGCCCACGCCGACCGGCAATCCATGGGGAGATGACTCAAATCCCATCGATCGAGACCTCCGTCCGGGCTCAAGTGCAGGCCCCATCGTCGCTCCTTCACGCGAGGCTCATTGGCGAGGGCCCCGATCACGCGGTCCGCGAGCTGGGCGAGCGCGCGGGGCATTGCGGACGAATGAGCTGTCTCGGCCCGCCAGCGGAGGGGCAGGACGAAGCACGGTCGGAGCGCCGAGCGATCACGGGTCGCTTCATCGACGAGGAGGACCCAGCAGGCGCCGACGGATCGCGGCAGGCGTGGGGGCTTCCTCCAGCCTTCGGGGATCCTCGCGGTCGGATCGAGCCCGCCCGTTTGCATCATCGCTCGATGGAACACCTCCGGACGGAGGATCCATCGTCCCAGGACTCCCAGTCGTGCCACCAGGCAGCGGGCCGCCGCCGGGGCGAGACTCTCCCAGGGCGTGGAACGGAGCTGACTCAACTCACTCGCTCTGAGCACCCATCGTGGCGAATGCTCCGGGACCTCGTTCATCGACAATGGCTCCGCGCACTGCGTTAAGACGACGGTAGGGCCGGCCGGGGAGTCCATTCGACCCGATCAGGACCGACGTGCAACCGAAGGTCGCCGGAGTGGCGGAGCTGGTCCCAGCTCACGCGCAGGATCGTGTTCTCGCCGACGTCCTCGATCCGGCCAGAGGCTCCGCCCACTTGGACCGGCTGACCGGCAAGCCGTCGTGCCGGTCTGCCGTCGGCCTCCTGGAACGTGATCGTGGCCGGATCCTGATCGCCGGGCGACGGAGCCGAGAAGATCGCCAGGAGGGCCGAGTGGCGGCCGTCCGGCGCGATCCATTCGCACCATCGCGGGGTGAATTCCTCCGCCTCGCCCTGCGCGGCCCATCGCGCGACGGCCTCGGGAACGATGTCTGGTCCGCGGTAGGGGTATTCGAGAATCGTGGGTCGTGGCGCTCCTGCCGCTGAGCTCCGGGAGATCCCTCCGCCCGCGGTCTCGGGCCCCGGCTCGAAGAGGGGCCGGCCTGCTGTCGATCGTTCGAGCAACAGCCAGGTCACGTCCGCCGGGATCGGCTCGATTCCCCGGAACTCCAGGTCGGCCTCGAGGTCTTCGAGGGCATCGAGAATCCATGTCACCTTGTCCGCGGTTCGAGCGAGCTCGGGGTCGATCCGCGCCAGATCGGGTCGGAGCGCCTGGCCGAGGGCCTGGACGAAGACCCCGGCCGCGAGGAATGCGTCGGCGTGGGCAGCAAACCATTCGCGGCAGCGGTCGAGTCCGCGATCAAGCGCGCCGCCGTCGATACCTAGTCGGGCCGCGCCGAGTTGGACCAACTCGACGTCGTCGAGGTCATTGAAGAGCCGGTAGGCCCGCGCGCCTCGCTCGGTCGAGTCGCCGGCATCTTCGTAGCTCGCCTGGAGTGCCTCGGCCTCCTCGAGCCAGCGTTCAGGATTCGGGAACACCATGGCTTCCTGAACGGCCGCGAGGCCCTGGGATTCGACCAGCCGGCGACCTTGCCCCACAAGGTCCTCACGATCCAGTCGGGTGAGCAGCTCGGGTTGAACCCGCTCCAGCCAGGTCAGGGTCGCCAGCAGATTGTAGGACCCAAGAGCCGGGCCGTGCGGGCTCCGGCCCGCGAGCAAATCCGCGAGGTTGCCCAGCCGCGATTCAATCTCGCAGGCCGGGTCGCAGACGCCGCCGCGAGTCGCCGGAAGATCGGGGCGCACGTAGGGATTCTGATGGGTGGATCGGCCGGGCAATCCGGTCATGCAGCCCCCCTCCCGTTCAGCGGGCCTCGTGGTCACGTTGTTGCGGCCGGTCTGGAAGCAACCTGCGGAAGAGTCGATCCCAGTCCGAGGGATCCATCCGTTCCCGCGCCGCATCCTTGGCACGCTTGACCCAATGCCGCCATAGGTCGGGCGTCAAGCTCGCCGTCTCCGGACACAACGTGCGGAGTCCGCAAGAGAACTGCTCGAAGCTCAGCGACCCGGTCTGGTCGATCGCCTCGGCGATGACCCACCACAGATCTGCCAACGAGGGCCAGCCCGGTTTGAAGCAGCGGGCGTGCTGGTTCGCATCCCATGGCATGCAAGACTCAATGAGCCCCGACCAGGTCTCTGCCTCGAGCCCGACCAGGTCACGGGAGGGAAGGCCGCCGTGCAAGCGCTCGAAGAAGGCCCAGCGGAGCTGGACGAGGAGGACCGCGTAGTAGTCGATCTGGCGGGCGGGCGAGGGGTCCCAGGAGATCTCATCCAGGGTCTGCCGGACCATTCGAAGCTCGCGCCCGAGGTCGCGCACGGCCGAGTCGATCGCGCTCGGGTTGCGGTCATCCACGGCCGAGGCCACGAGTTCCTCTCCCGGCAACAAGGAGACGGTCCCGGGCCGGTCCAGGGCGTCGCGCGATCGATGGCAGACGTCGAAGGCATAGTGGCTGACCACGACGCGACACCACGCTTCGAAACGCCCTTGCCCCTCGCGGAAACCCGGAATCTTCTCGAGCAGCAACGACAAGATCGCATCGGGCTGGAGGCGATCTCGGATTCGGGGCGGGGCCTGTCGTTCGAGGCTGCGACACAGGCGCTCCAGGAAGCGGTGAACTCGCGCCTCGTCCGACTCCCCGGGGATCCGGTCGGGCCCACCCGAGGCGATCAACTCGTGAAGCCGTGAGAGGTTTGCGGACCAGTCGACGACGGCTGATTGGACCATGGCACCCAGCTCCGACGCCCGGGTTAGATCGGCGCCGCTCGCGAGGACTGGCCCTGCACGAGCCGGCTGGGTGATCATCATAGTGCATGCAGCGATCAATGTCCATCACCGAGTTCAGCGCGCGGGCCGCTCTGCCGCGATCCTCGCAGCCCGGATCAACCCCGCGAACTCGCGGGGCGCCGGGGCGGCCGGATGCGTTCCTCTCACGCCGGGGCAAGCCTCTCTTGAGATAACCCACGAGTCCCCGGCTCCATGACAAGCCCGGTGAAAAATCTCGCAGGGCTTGTCATGGCCGCGGAAACCTGCGCGTTCTTCCAGGTTGAGGGGACCTTGCGATCCGATAGGTGTGACCGAACGAGGGATTGGCTCGATGACGGGTATGGGATCGGATGCGCAGAGGGCACGCTGGGGTGATGACGACGACCTGGCCTTTGTCTCGTTCTCCCTGGGACCGGTCCAGAGCTTCATCGAGGCGGCTCGGTCGGTCCGCGACCTCTGGACGGGCAGCTACCTGCTCTCCTACCTGACGTTCCAGGCGATGCTGCCGATCCTGAGGCGGGATGCGCTGAAACCCGAACAGGCGTTTGTCTTTCCCGTGGTCGCGGACCTCCCTCTGTGGAGGTTGGAGCAAGCCCGGCTGGGAAGGATCGAGGAATGGCCGACGGAAAAGGCGCGCCTGATGCCCTGCATACCGAACAAGTTCATCGCCGTCGTGCCCGCGCAGGAAGCCCAGAGGCTGGCCGACGACTGTGCGACTGCATGTCGCCGGGCCTGGAGCGAGATCGCCAGCGAGGTGGCGAGTTTTCTCGAGGGACTGATCCCGAAGCTCCCTCATCACGAGGGCTGGGATCGAGATCGCTGGGCTTGCCAGGTCGGCTCTTTCTTTGAGGTGCGTACCGTCGTCCTCCCCTGGCGCAAGGCGGGCCGTGCTGTGCTCGGCGACTGGGTCAGTGACGTGCCGGCCGACGGACCACTCTGGTCCGCAAGGTGGGAACTTCTTGCCGGCTTGATGGAGGCGACGCGGTCGGTGCGGCACATCCCGGACTACTTCCCCTCAGGGCTTGTCCCTCAGAAGTGCACTCTCCTGGGCACCTATGAGCAGATGGGACCAGCCAGGCTGGAGGAGTCAAGGGAATTCTGGAAGTCATTCGCGGAAAACGGTCCTTACGAGGGGACTCGAACCGGCCGGAATGAGCGTCTCTGCGCGATCAGCTTGGCCAAGCGCTTTGCCTGGCCCGCCTCACTGGCAGAGCGATTAAAGATCGGTCGCATTGAGCGGCGTTTTCCCGATACGGCGACTGTCGCCGCAGCCCGCTGGCTCGGACACGAACCACGGCTCGACCCCGACACCATTTGGGAGGACAAGAGACGCTGGAGCGGCCAATGGTTGCACTGGAAGGAGCCTGATGAGGGCAGAGAATCCGAGGAAGACGACGTTCCGCAAGCCATCTGGAATGTGATCCGCGCCAAGAAGCGAGCCCCAAAGCATCCCACACTGCCAACCTATTACGCTGTCCTCATGCTTGACGGAGACCGGATGGGGAAGTGGCTGCGGGGCTGCTACAAGGCGACCGAGGGGCCGCATCCTCCAGGCCATGTCATCCAGACCTCGATCAGCAAGGCCCTCGCGCGATTCGCGGTGGAGGTGGCCCCGGCAATCGTGGAAGGGCCGAAGGCGGTTTATCAGGGGACGCTCGTGTATTCCGGAGGTGATGACGTGCTGGCCATGACGCCGACCGAGCTGGCCTTGAGCTGTGCCGCGAAGCTGCAACGCGAGTACGGTCGAAACTGGCCCAAGGACGAGCTTCGCACCGCAGAGGATGCTACGGTCAGTGCCGGCATCGCCGTGGCGCACCACAAGGAAGACCTGCGGTACGTGCTCCAGGCGGCGCGGCAGGCCGAGAAGGCCGCCAAGAACGGCGGCCGTGACGCACTGGCCCTGACCATCTGCCGCCGCTCGGGCGAGCATACGACCACGCTGCTTCCGTGGGATCTGGTGGGAGATCTCCAGAAGCTCGTGGAAATCTTTCAGCGGGGCGCGCCGGACCGCTGGACTTACATCCTCCGCGCGGAGTTGACGGCGATGGGCAGCTTGCCAGCGGAGGCGTTCGATGCCGAGGTGCAGCGGCTTATCGCACGGATGGACAAGGAGCAGCTTCGCCGCGAGCTTGAGGATTGCTCGAAGGGCTTTCTCCCGGGATACCGCGAGCGCATGACGAATCGAGGGAGGAAGGAAGAGGAGATTCGACGGAATTTCGTCGTCCTCTGCCAGTCGGCATCGTTCCTGGCGCGGGGGAGGGACAACCGATGAGCCCTGAAACTCAACCGTGCGTTTCACGCGTCGGTTTACGCATCGACCCGCTGGACGTATTGTTCTTCCGGGACGGCCGGCCCTTCGATGCGGCGTCCCGGGCCTACGGAGGCTTGCCCCTGCCGCGGACAATCGCCGGGGCATTGCGGACGGCCTTCCTGGCGAGCGAGGGATTTGATTTCACGGCTCTGCGCGATCGTGCGCGGAACGGCTCGAACGGTCCTCGCCCCACGACTCGGGATGTCCTCCAAGGAGCCCCGGACTGGATCCTCCGGGCGCGCTTTCGCGGTCCTTGGCTCGCGCTGGTCGATGAGGATTCGGGAGGGAAGGCGACCGTCGAGCCTCTGCTCCCGGTGCCGGCCACACTCGCCCGGGTCGAGAGCGAGGGGGACACAGGGCTGGGGAAATGGTGTCGCACCACGCCGCGGCAAGGGCTCCCTGGCCGGACCGATCCTGATCTCATGCCGCTCTGGCGCCGTGGCGATCCTGAGGCCAAGCATCCCAGAGGCTTCCTGACGCCGGAGGGAATTCGCCGATTCCTCGAAGACAGGATGCCTGATGACCAACAGTGGTACGAGCCCCATGACCTGTTCGACTTCGATGCGCGGACGGGGATCGGGATCGACGCGGATACCTTGACCACCGCGCGGAGCCAGATCTATGGCGTCCGGATGCTGGCGCTGCGCCGGCACGTCCCGATCAACGAATCGCCGGGGAGGATGGTCCGGGTCATGCTTTATGAAGAGGTCGAATTCCCGGTGAAACCGCCGGCCGATCTCGATGAGCGGCTCACGCGCCCGATTCCGCTGGGGGGGGAGGGCCGGCAGGCCTCCCTGAAGGTCATCGACGCCGTGGACTGGCCAGGGGTTGCGACCGCGGTCGAGAGATCGCTGTGGCTCCTGGCGACACCGGGCATTTTCGGCGGTGGGAATGGCCATCTCCGGGCCGACCGCCCCGACGCGCTCGCACCGCCAGCTCGACTCCGTGCGGCCGCCTCCGACAGTCCGCTGGCCGTCTCAGGCTGGGACATCGCCATGAATGGACCCCGGCCGACCCGGTTCGCCGTCCCGGGCGGCGCAGTCTACTACGTTGAGGGAACCTTCGAGCCCGATCACGATTCACTCTGCTCCGATGACGAGCTGGTTCAAGAGGGGTGGGGCTTTGCCCTGAGAGGAGTCTGGAACGATGGCTGAGGTCGCGAATGGCTTCAAGAGCGCCGGGGCACTGCTGGGGCTGCACGCCCTGACCTCGCTCCACCCCGGCACCGGCACCGCGCTGGGGACTGTCGACTTACCCGTGCAGCGCGAGCGACATACCCAGTGGCCGACGATCTCCGGCTCGGCGCTCAAGGGCGTACTCCGTGACGCCTGCCGGGAGAGTATCAAGAGCCGTTACCAGGACGACGGCGAGGACTTGCCGGAAAGGGAGCGCAGAACGAGGAGAGACAAGGCCAATGAGGACCGGGACCTCGTTTCCGTCTTCGGACCACCGACCGGCAGGGCCGACGAGCACGCCGGCGCGCTCAGCCTCACCGACGCCCGCATCTTGGCCTTCCCCGTCCGGTCGCTCAAGGGTCTCTTCGCCTGGGTGACCTGTCCCGAGATCCTGAATCGGCTGAAGCGGGACATGTCGTTGATCGGCTTGCATGCCTCCTGGCAGGACATGCCTCCTCTCGGTGAGAACCAGGCACATACTCTCGGTGACTCGCCCTGCCTCGATCGTTCCGGAAAGCAGCTCGTTCTCGAGGAATACGATTTTGAGCGAGCGGGCGAAGCGAACGCGGAAGTGGCCCGCTGGGTCGCACAGGGCCTGTTTCCTAGCGATGAGACTTACACGGCAACGAAGAAGCGTTTCCCCTCTCATTGCGTCATGCTGCGCGACGAGGACTTCACACACTTCGCTCGCTACGCCACCGAAGTCACGGCTCGGATCGGGTTGGATTACGAGAAGAAGACGGTGAGAGACGGAGCCCTCTTCTACCAGGAATTCCTGCCTGCCGAGACCATGTTCTACTCCGTGGTTCTCGCTCATCCTGCCCGCTTGCGGACAGGGGGAAAGTCCGCAGCGGAGGTCTTGGAGTACCTGCGTCGACTCCCGCCATACCTCCAGATCGGGGGCGACGAGACCACCGGCAAGGGTTATTGCGCGGTTCGCTTGTACTCAACGACCGGAAGGGAGGCATGATCATGCCCACAATGAGCACAGTCCAGACTCTCGACCAGCGCCGAGCACGCCATGCGTGGGACGCGGTCCAGGCCATTGTCCGCGAGCACGTCCGGATGGAAGACGGCAAGCGTCTGCCCAATGAGTACGCCAAGAAGTTCGGAATGCACGCTCGGAAACTGCCGTCTCGGATCATTGCATCGGGGCTGGGACAGGCCCTTGCCTTCCTGCATGCCAAAGCCAACGCGCCGGATCTGCTTGTCGAGATCGGGGACTGGATCCTCGATAAGAGCAAGAATCCCAAGAGCAACAAGCCCAAGCCTGGGGAAGCGGACCTGGTGCGGAAAATCTTGGACGAACCCAGTGACTTCCTCCGGCTCGCCACCACGGAGACCCTGTCTTATCTGCAATGGTTGATCCGATTCGCCGAGGCGGAAGGGCTAATGAAGGAAATCACAGGAGATTGATCATGGCCTTGTTATCCCCTCTGCCTCCACGAGTGCGCGAGCTCCTGAGAATCGAAGGCGGCGCGATTCACCCCGGGCTTCTGCTCGACAAGTACGCTGAGTCGTGGGACCCGGGAGCCCCTCCAGGGAAACTCTCGGAGCGCATCCAACGACCCACGGTCGCGAGGGTACGGGACGCCTCTCAGGGCACGCCGGCCGGTCTGGACTGGAAAGGGCTCTGGGATCGTCGCAACAGGTTCCTCGAGTCCATCGCATCCGGCGCTTCGGGCCAGCGCTGGGCGCGGCCGACGGCAACGACCTTGACCTTGCATCTGGCACGCGCCTCGGCACTGGAGAACGCGGGCCTTTGCCTCCATCCGATTTACGGATTTGCCTATCTGCCAGGTACGGGGCTCAAGGGGCTGGCCCGCGCCCACGCCGAGACCGTCTGGATCGCCTCGTTGCCAAGGGAGAAGCAGGCTGAAGGATGGAGGCAGATCGAATCCGTCTTCGGTTGGGCTCCCGGCTCGGATCTCGTCGCGCCGGGCCAAGCCAAGCCTTGGAAGCCGCGAGGCGCTTGCCCGGAGCACGGCACGGAGGACGCGGCCAGCGCGGGAACCATCGTCTTTCATGATGCCTGGCCAACAGACTGGCCCCGGCTCATCATGGATATCGTGAACAACCATCATCCGACCTATTACCAAGGCAAGAATCCTCCCGGCGACTGGGATTCACCGAAACCGGTCTACTTCCTGGCGGTGCCTGCCGGACAGGCTTTCGCCTTCGCGATCAGCAAGAGGCGGGACGATGTGTCAGGTGACGATCTCGCCAAGGCCCGCGATTGGCTTGATGGGGGCCTGACCCTGCTCGGCTGCGGCGCCAAGACAGCCGCCGGCTACGGGCGCTTCCATACCGATGACGGCGCATCTCGTTCCCACAGGGATCATCCTCGCCTCGCCGAGTTCCCCGCCTCGCTGAGGCTGGTGACCCCGGCCTACTTCGCGGGCGCGAGCCAGGACAGGAGTGATTGCGAGCTCCGGTCGGCAAGTCTGCGAGGCATGTTGCGATGGTGGTGGCGGACGCTGCATGTCGGATTCGTGGACTTACCCGCGCTGCGCCGGCTGGAGGCACTCCTCTGGGGCGACACCCAGCAGGGAGGCATCATCCAGACGATTGTCACCGGCGCACCGAACCCGGGTCGTCTTGTTTACAGGGGCTACTTGAACTACGGCATGGCCGATAACGATCGCCTCGTGTGTCTGGAGGACACCCAGTGGCAGTTCCGGCTGGTTGCACGGAGCAACCCTCTCAACAAGGGGGTCCCAACCCCACGCCAAGCCCTTGAGCAGGCGCTCGCCGCACTTTGGCTCTTGAGCTCCTTCGGCGGCCTCGGGTCCAAAGGGCGGAAAGGGTACGGCTCGCTGGAGGTGGAATCGGGTGACTTGGATTCTTCGCTGGAGCGCTGTGAAGGAATCGCCCGCGAGTTCCGTGCTTGGGCGAAGACACGACCGAATACGATACCTCCTCCGTCAACCGACGAGAGCTTGCGCCCGGCCTGGGCGGTCTCTCCCTGCCTCCGGCTGAGGATCGGACCTTTTGAGTGGGAGGCTGGTAGTAAGGACCCACGCTCCGTTCTCGAAGCGATCGATTCCGCGTATCGTGCGGCGGCGATGAGCCTCGACCGAGCCGAGCGACTCGCCCTGGGCCTGCCCCGCAAGGGTCAACCGCGGGCTGACCTTGAACGTCATGCCTCTCCAGTCCACCTGCACGTGGCCAGAGGCGCATCGGGCAACCTGATCATCCGGGCGATTGCCTTCCCCAGCAGTCGCCTGGATGTCCCTCGTGGTCGAAGTTGCCGGGACATCCTTGCGGACTTCTCGGGACGCCTTGACGGAGAGATCCGCTCCCAGATCGAGGGACTGAAATCGAGAGCTCCATCCAGGGTGCCGGGACCAAGCTCTCGGAGTACGGACCGGCGCGATCCACGAGCCATTCGTCAGCCCGCATCGGCGCCGGGCATGCCAAGAGTGGGGGGGCGCGTTCAGGCAACGCTCCTGCCCGAGCGCACGAAGAAGGGGGGCTGGCGGGCCCGGCACGAGCCGTCGGGTTTCAGCGGGCCGGTTCAAGATTCGGGAAAGATCCCACCGGAGAAGCAGCCTGGAGATGTCGTGACGCTCCTCGTCACATCGATCAACGAGTTCAAGAAAGAGATGAGCTTCAAGGCCGAATGAACGAGGTGCCCCCATGCGGACTTTGCTCTGTCTGCTCTCCGATCAGCATGTGCCAAATCTGCTGTCGGTTCACCATTTCCGCCCGGATCGGCTCGTGTTGGTCGAATCGGAGGCGATGCGAGAGCGCGGCGTCGCCGACGACTTCCTCCGGGCCTTGAAGCTCGGCGGCCTGGATTACGGCGGGGATCGGTGCGAGCGCCAGCCCCTGGCCCACGAGGATGCGCTCCCCGAGATCCGCCGCGCCCTCCAAGATGCGTACGGCCGACACCCCTCGGACGAGTGGATCGTCAACGTTACCGGCGGTACCAAGCCGATGTCGATCGGCACGTTCCAGTTCTTCTCGGTCCTGGAAGCCACTCGCGTTTATATCAACCAGAGCCGGCCCAATGAGATCCAGTTCATGGACGGTGCCGGGATCGAGCGCGTGGCCCATCGGCCCACGATCGCCGAGTTCCTGGCGGGTTATGGCTTCCAATCTCAGAAGTCACCCGATGATGTCGCCGCGGCGGAGGACCGCGCCCGTCAGTGGTGGGACCTCGCGCGCGCCCTGGCCGCGGAGTTCGGATCGGAAGAATTGCTTCAGTTCGAATCCGACAAGGAGCGCAAGAAGGCCAAGGAGAAGCGCCTCGACCTGATGACGAGGCATCTCCATTCTCGGCTCGCCGCCTCTCCAACCGCTCGATCGTTCCTCGCCCGGACATTCGCCCTGAACGAGACTGACGATGGTCTCACAGGTCAGCTCGATAAGTATCAGGTCCAATTCCTGCTCGGCTCGTGGCTCGAGGTGTTCCTCTGGGGACTGTTGGAGAGGTGCCGCGAGGCGCTGAACATCTGGGATGTCCGTCTCGGGATCGTGCCGCAGCGTCCAGGCCAGGAAGCCAACGAATTCGATGTGTCCTTCATGCGGAACTACGGCCTCTGGATGGTCGAGTGCAAGACGGGGAGCCAGGAATACGACAAGGGCGGTGAGATCCTCTACAAGATCGAGGCGATCATCCGGCAGCCCCGTGCCCTGCACGTTCGAACGATCCTGGCGACGACTTCGAGCAACGTGCTGGACGAGCAGGGTCAAGTCAGGCCGGAAATCAAGAATCGCGCCGCGGCCCACCGCTGTACGATCGTCCGACGCGATCAGATTCGCGATCTGGCCGCTTCTGACAACCCATCGGAATTGCTGAAAACCATACTGGGATGGTGAGCCATGTTGCGCGCCAAGACTGTCATCTGCACCGTGGGTACGAGCCTCTTCAGCAACCTCAAGGCGCTGAAACCGGATGACCCGGACCCCACGCGCGCCGGGCTCGCCCGGTCGTTCGCCGAGCGAGACCGGGACGGCATCCTCGCCGGCCTGCTGGCGCTGCCTCCCGGTGAGCGGCTCTGCGGCGCCGAGATCGGCTCGCTGACCAGCCTCATCGCCAAGGGTTACGCGGTCGCTGACGCCAACCTCGTCTTTTGCCACTCCGATACACCCGACGGCCATGCCATCGGCGGCATCCTCGCCGGCTACTACCGGCACCAGGGGCATCCCATCGTGTCGGACCAGACGATCGCAGACCTTCAGGACGCTGATCCCCGGCGGTTCCGGACCCGCGGCCTCCGCAATCTGGCCAAGACCGTCTGCCGGGTCGTCCGCGAATATGGGACCGCGAACTGCGCCATCAACGCCACTGGCGGCTACAAGGCGCAGATCGCCGTCGCCGTCCTGATGGGCCAGGCGATCGGCGTGCCCGTCTATTACAAGCACGAGCTCTTCGACGAGATCATCGCCTTTCCGCCGATGCCGGTGGCCCTCGATTTCGAGGCCTGGATGCGGCTCAGCGGCGTCTTGTTTGCCCTGGAAACCGGCGTCCAGCCGGCCGACATCCTGGCCGATGATCCCGAGGACGCCGAGGCGCTCGAAAGCCTGGTCGACCGGACCCAGATCGACGGCGAGGAATTCCTCGAGCTGTCGCCGACCGGCCAGATCTTTCACGAGACCTTCCGGGAACGGTTCCGAACCCACCGCGATCAGGTGTTGCCTCCGGCCGTACCGGCCGCCGAGAAGAGGCCGCCGCAGTTCGAGGACTCGGGCCATATGGACAAGGTCTGCGGGTTGAAAGCGTTCCTCCAGGCTGTCACGGACCAGGTCCCCCAGGTCGCGCGGTGCGCCACCTTCTACAGCAACCCCGACCTGCCTCGCCCCAGCAAGTTCTGGGTCGGCTCCGATGGCATCGTCGGCCAGTTCGGCGACGGCAAGGGCCTGGTGAAGTTCCGGGTCGACACCCGGGCGACCACGCGGGGTCAGATGGCCGCGGTCGCGGCCGCGCTCAATGAGTGGCTGGCGGTCCGGGGGTGAGGACGATCGCCGATCTGGCAAGTGAGCGGCCAAGACGTGAGTGTCACGCGGCTATGGCGCCGGGCGCCGCCCAGCAGTGCAGAGCCCAGCTTGCCTCGTCGCCGTGGGGATTGAAACATCGTACTGTCCGGCTGGACTTGGAGGTAATGATTGGAGCCCAACTCCGCCCCAGCGCCGTGGGGATTGAAAAGCCCGGTAGGACGCGACCGGTTCGAAGCCTCAGCGCAAGCCCGAACGCTCCCTGGAGTTCCGCAAGGCCGATTCGAAGGTTTGGTCAGGTGCAGGGTTCCGCGCCCAACCACCGGCGCTGATGAGTTGAGCATCGCCCGGGGTTGTGGTTTCTTGGGACGAGCGTGAGTCCACGAGGCAACGTGTTGGCGAGGAGATGACGGGCTGGTTCTGGAGGGGGGCGACGGCGATGCAGGAGAGAGATGCCTCCCTGGTCGAGGCGGCTTTGAGCAGGATCCGCGTCCGCGCCTGGTGGATGTACCTGGAAACGCCCGGGGTCATGGCCACCGTGCCGATGCTCCGCGGGGTCTGGGGTGCGGCGTTGCACGCCCTGACGCAGGAGGTGTACGGTCGCCTTTTCGGTGGGGACAACGCCGCGGTCCCGCCGGACCGCACTCGCAGGAGCGGCCAGCGACCTCGGCTGAGCATAAGGGACGTCTCACGGCCAAGGCGATGAGCCGGCTCGACATCTGCTCCTTGCGTCCATCGACACCACCGACCTCGCCGGCCTGCGCGACAAGACGCTGCTCATGGTCCTGAGCGACACCGCCGCCCGCGCCGAGGTCATCCCTGAGCCTTACCGTCAGGGCCCTGACAGGCTCCGACTGCCTCCGGGTCTCACCCGTCTCCTGGCAAAGCCGGATGGCTTGCTGCCGGATCCTCGCCCACCGTTCGGAAGGATTCAGGTCTCTGGTGTCATCACCGCCTCCTCCTGTATAGGCATAGGGTGTGTTTGTCTAGTAATCAGTCGATGTGAAAGGAGTTTCATTATGTTGGCGGGCGCCTGGTCCGCTATTCTCCGTTATCTGGCTGCGG
>JAJPJC010000206.1 GCA_021324445.1 Isosphaeraceae bacterium | reverse complement strand
TAGTGCCACCCGGCAGGCTGACAAGTGTCGGATGGGTCAGAGCCCTGTTCCCAGCAGAGTCGTCGTAACTCGCGACGGGGCGTCACTATTCGATATTGTGCCAACTGTCACGGACCTCTTTCAGGGAGTGGTTTTTGCCGCTCCGTGCCAGCTGGCACAATACGGACATAGCAAATAATCTGCTCACAGCAAAGAGCTCCTAGATCCAAGAATATTTGCGATGTCCCTTTTTCGGGTTCCCGATGTCCCCTTTTCGGTTCCCCCGGCGACCGCGAGGCCAGCACCATGCTCGAGCGCTCCAGGCCAGTGGGATCCGCGCCCTGATCCGCCCTCATCCAAGACCGTCCGGATCGCTTCCGATCACCCCGGAGAGAATGTACGTCAGGCTTTAGCCCGACGCGTTCTGGGCTCGTGTCAGGCTCAAGCCTGACCTACGTGGAGAGAGTTGGCGGCCGGATCGGGAACATTCCGTCGCGATGGCGTCGAGCCTGGTCGACGTAATGCCGCCAGGCGTGCTCGATGTGCTCCGGTGTGGCCGCGTCCACCGGGCGCACGATCTTCGCCGGCAGGCCGACGACCAGCGAGCCGGGCGGGACGTCCATCCCCTCCAGCAGCACGGCCCCAGCCCCGATGACCGAACCACGGCCGACCCTCACGCGGTTGAGCACGATCGACCCCATGCCGATCAAGCAGTCGTCCTCGATCGTGCAGCCGTGCAAGATCACCCGGTGGCCGACCGTGACCCGGTTGCCGACGGAGCACGGCACACCCTCGTCGGCGTGGATCGTGGTGAGGTCCTGGATGTTGGTCTGGTCCCCGATCGTGATCCGGTCGGTATCCCCGCGCAGGACGGCGTTGTACCAGACGCTCGACTCCTTGCCGAGGTGGACGTCGCCCAGAACGAAGGCCCCGGGGGCGATGAAGGCGGTTGGGTCGATCATGAGTACAGCCACGACGTGCCCCAGGTCTGTTTGGTCTTCTCCATGAACAGCACGCAATCGAGCTCGGCCTGGAGCTCGAACGTCTCGACAAGATAATCGATCAGGGGGAAGTCGTCACGCGCCTCGTGGCAGAAAGACATGTCCCAAGGCGGGTAGTCGATGGCGGCTCGAGCCGCCTTCCACGGACGCCCGAAGCCAGCTCGCGCGCTTGATTATCCCCGCTGGAGGCTCGGTTTTCCACCATCGACCAGGACGCTATCGGGCCAGCCAGGCGACCAGGGTGCGCGTGACGAGATCCGCGGCATCCTGCTGCACGAAATGGCCGGCGGTGGGGATCGTCACAAGCGTCAGGTCCGCATCGATCCAGTTCCAGGTATCGTTGAGGGCGCCAGGCAGCAGCGCCTGATCCTTCAGGCCGTGGATCAGGAGCACGGGGCACTTGACGGCTGGTAAGGACGGACTCGACTGCGCCGCCTCGGCGCGGGCCTTGGCGTCGTCAGCGTCGCGCGGGTAGTTGGCCTTGTAATAGTTGAGCATGCCTTCGAGCGACGAACGCCGGAATGCCTCGCGGTACACCTGGCGCGCCGCCGGGTCCTTGACCCACGCGGCCAGGGCGTCGACCGGGATCCGCTTGGCGGCGTCGGGCTTCTGGAAGTCGCGGGCGTACTGGCTGTTCTTCTGCTGGTTGGGATTCGTCGCCAGCTCGCGGAGGATCCCGCGCGGGTGCGGCAAGTTCAGGACGATCAGCCGGTCGGTCAGATCGGGGTGGGCCATGGCGAAGGTCCAGGCCACCAGCCCGCCCCAGTCGTGTCCCACGATCACCGCCTTCCGGCCGCCGAAGTGCTGGACGACCGCGACCAGATCGGCGACCAGTTTGGCGGTCGTGTAGTTCGCGACGCCGCCCGGCTGCCCGCTGAGGTTGTAGCCGCGCTGATCGATGGCCACGACGTGGAACCGCTGCGCCAGCGCGGGCATCTGGGCCCGCCAGGTGTACCAGAAGTCGGGGAACCCGTGAATCATGACGATCAAGGGGTCCTGGCTCCGGCCCAGGCTGACGTAGTGGATCTTCACCCCGCCCGTGTTGATGAACCCCTCCTGAGCACCCGGGAGGAGCTCGGAGGCTGATGGCGCCGTCCTGGTCTTGGGCGGCTCGGCGGCCGATCCTGCGGTGGGGCACAACGCCAGTGCCAGGCCCAGGATCGTGGTTGCCAGCCGTCGCCAACAGGAACCGTCTCGCACAGACATGACGCCGATCCCCAGGGTCCTTCGGATCCCGAACCGGGAGACAACCCGGTTTTCACCCCATTGTGCCGGACCAGCGCCGGCGACGCCAGTTTCCACCGCGGTCCTATCGCGTTATCATGGCGCTGCTCGATCGATCCAGGCCGCTCGATTTCGCAGACTTGCCTGAGCCTCGATCCGGGGGCGTTCTCATGAATCTGACCGAGTATCTCTTCCAACGGCTGCGGGAGCTGGGCGTGGGGCACACGTTCGGCATCCCGGGCGATTTCGTGCTGCCGGTTTACGCGGTGCAGGAGCAAGTCGGGATGCCGACGGTCGTCTGCGCGCACGAGCCGGGAGTCGGGTTCGCGGCGGATGCCTACGCGCGGTTCCGCGGGTTGGGCGTGGCGCTGGTGACCTACGGCCCCGGGGCCCTGAATACGCTCAATCCGGTCGCCTGTGCCTACGCGGAGCAGTCGCCGCTCCTGGTGGTCAGCGGGGGTCCGGAGATGGCCCTGCGGCGGCCAGAGCTGCACCTCCACCACGTCATCAAGACGTTCGAGAGCCAGTTGCAGATCTACCGCGAGGTGACCGTCGACGCGGCGATCCTCGACGATCCGGCCACGGCCCCCGAGACAATCGACCGGGTCTTGCGGCGCGTGATCGAGGCGAAGCGGCCCGGCTATCTGGAGATCCCGCGCGACCGGGTGGCCGCGGCGGTCGACGGACCGTCCGGTCCCCTGCGGGAACAATCGGCCGCCGAGGCGCGCCCGGCGAGTCCCGGCGCGCTCGACGAGGCGGTGGCCGAGATCGGAGCGATGGTCGCGGCCGCCCAGCGGCCGGCCCTTTATGTCGGGGTCGGGGTCCGCCGCCACAGGCTGACGGATACGGTCGTCCGCCTGGCCGAGCGGCTCGGCCTGCCGGTGGTCACCGACCTGCTCGGCAAGGCCGCATTTCCCGAGAGCCACCCGCTCTATGCGGGTGTCTACCTCGGGGCCCTGGGCGACCCGGCCATCCGCGAGCTGCTGGACGACTCCGACTGCGTCCTGGGGATCGGCGTCCTGGCGACCGACCTCGGCACCGGCTTCTGGACCCAACGCATCCGCCCGACGGCCCGGGTCATGATCGACCCGGAGGCCGTTCATGTCCGGTTCCATCGCTACGACGGCCTCCGGATGACCGAGGTCGTCGGGGCCCTGGTCGATCGGCTGCCGCCGAGCGACCGCACGCCTCCCCGGATCAAAGACGGTACGACCGCCCCGCGCGTGCCGGCCGCGCCGGCGGTCGACGCGGGCTCGGCCGGACCGGGCCTCATCCGAGTCGCCGAGGTCATCGCCGCGCTGCGGGACCTGGACCAGTCGCGTTACAGCTTTGTGACCGATGTGGGGGATAGCTGGTTCATCGGCCTGGAGCTGCGCGCCGACGTCTTCGTGGCGGCCGGCTATTACTCGTCGATGGGCTTCGCGGTCCCGGCGGCGCTGGGGGCCGGGCTCGCCGAGCCAGCGCGGCGGCCGTTCGTGATCGTCGGCGATGGGGCGTTCCAGATGACCGGGGTCGAGCTGGCGACGCATGTCGACCAGGGCCTGCGCCCGATCGTGCTCCTGTTGAATAATGGGGGCTATGGCATGCTCGAGGCCGTGGATCGTCCTCGAGGTTACTATGAGCGGCGGAACTGGGACTATCCGGCCCTGGCGCGATCGCTCGGCGCCGCGGCCGAGCGGGTCGCCAGCGCGGCGGACCTGCGCGCGGCTCTCCACCGGGCCGACGACGCGCCCGGCGCCTATCTCATCGAGGCGATCACCGCTCGGGAGGACCTCTCGCCGGTGATGGGCCGCATCCGCCAACACGTGCACTCGGCCTTTCGCATCCAGGCCGCGCTCTGATGGCCCACCCAGATTGCAGCCGGGGGTGGCTGCCCCACATCCCTCTCTTTAGTTCAGCCGCGGGTTCTCGGGGACGTGCTTGATCGGGATCACCGCCCGGATCTGGCGGCGCCCGACCTCGATCATGGCCGATTTCCAGAAGGCCAGGGCATCGAGGTCGTTGAAGACATGCTCGACGGTGGCGGGCAGCACCAGCCACGAGCCGTCGGCCAGCTCGGTCTCGATCTGGCCCGGCCCCCACCCCGAGTGGCCGACGTAGAAGTTGGCCTGGCCCTCGTCGGAGGCGGCCAGCAGTTCCATGGCGTTTAACTCGGTGGCGACGTACAGGTCTTCGGTCACGACGAGGTTGGCCATCGGCCGCTGGTCGTGTACGGCCATGAGCGTCCCGCCGACCGGGCCCCCGTGCCGGACGTTCCCTTCGCGGAGGCACTGGGTCTGGCTCACCTGTCCCCAGACCTGTTCGAGCGGAACGGTCATCTCGCGATTGAGGATCAGTCCCAGCGCTCCGTCCTCCCCATGGACGGCGATCAGCACGACCGTCCGCGCGAAGTTGGGGTCGAGCAAGGCAGGGGATGCGATCAGCAGGTGGCCCTGGAGTGAGTCCATGATCGGTCAGTGCCGGACCAGTGGAGTCGAGGGATCACCGGCGATTGATTGCGCCGGGTGACCCCTCACGCGGGACGCCCCGCGCCGGCTCGGACCAGGCGTGGGCGGCGCGATCCAATCCTGTCCATTCGACCATGCCACGCTCGGCTTGTCGAGACACGCCTGAAGCGTGACGTCCGCCGTCGCCTTCAGCGGACGGTCACCGCGCCGCGTTCTCATGGCTGTTCGGCCGGCAAAGCCGGCCCTACTTCGTCTTCGGGAAATCTCCGGCCGTGACGACCGAGAGCTGCTTGGGGTTGATGTGTTTGCGGAGCGCGGCATCCACGGCCGCGGGGGTCAGCGCCTGGATCTTCTCCTCCAGGTCGGCCTGGAACCGCAGGGTCCGGCCGACGTAGAGGTCCTCGGTCAGAAGGACCGCGAGCATCGTGTCGTTGGTGCGCAACACTTGCTGCTGCTGGAGATAGCCCTTCTTGGCCCGCTCGAGCTCGTCGGGCTTGACGCCGTCGCGGAGCAGGCGGTGCACCTCCTCGTCGACGCCGGTGGCGACCTTGTCGACGTTGCTCGGGTTGTAGATGGCCAGGATCATCAGCATGGCATGGGCATCGAACGGGTCGGCGCTGAGCATCGACATGGCGGTGTAGGAGAGCCCGCCCTTCTGGCGGAGCCGATCGGCGAGCCGCGAGGAGAGTCCTCCGCCCCCGAGGATGTAGTTGCCGGCCAGCAGGGCGGGATAGTCCGGATCGCTGTCCTTCAGCGGCATCTGGAGGCCGGCCACGTAGATGGCGTTGGCCTTGTCGGGGGTCTGGATCGTGTCCCGCTCGGGCTTGAGATCGGGCGGGAGCGGCCGCTCGATCCGGGCATAGGGCTTCTCGGCCTTCCAGCCCTCGAAGGTCTTGCCCAGGATCGGCAGGACCTCGGACGGCTCGAAGTCGCCGATCATCACCAGCTCGCCGTGATCGGCACCCAGGTACCCGTGATAGAGCGCGCGGACCTGGTCCAGAGAGAGCTTCCTGGTCCGCTCGAGTCGCTCGCTCAGGGTCGGGACGTAGCGGACGTCGTCGCTGGGGTATTGGCGCGAGAACAGGCGGAGCACCCGGTTGAGCCCCTGCCGCATGGGATCGGACAAGCCCTGCTCGATGCCGGCGATCTCCTCGTTCTTGAGCACCTCGAACTCGCCGCCCGGCAGGGTGGGCTCGCGGAGGATCTGGCGGAGGATCTCCAGCACGGCGGGGAGCTTGGCGCGCTTGGTCTCGACCGTGAACGTGACGCTGCCGATGCCGAGTCCGCCGGTGAACGCGCGGATCATCCGCCCGCCCATGCCGGTCCCCAGGCGGGCGAGGTTCTTGTCCAGCGCGTCCTTGATCTGCTCGCGGGTCATCGACTGGGTGCCGCGAGTCATCAGCTCGGGGAGGATTCCGGACGCCTCGTTGAACCCCTTGAGGTTCTCGGCATTGCCATAGCGGAGCGTGAGCCGGAGCTGGACCGCCTCACCCCGCGTCTTCCTGGGGAGCAGGGCCAGCTTGACGCCGGCGATCGGCTCGGGACGCTGGATCTGGGCCTCGATCGCCATCGGGGAGATCGCGAACGTCTCGCGCGTGGTCTCCTTGGTCTGCCGCCCGGTGTAACCGCCCACGAGCTTGGCGATGTCGGGCACTTCCGGGATCGGGGTCCGCTCGGACTTGGTGGTCGGCACGAAGAAGCCGACCGTGAGGTTGCTGGTCTTGAGGTACTTGGCGGCGACCTCCTGGACCTGCGCGGGAGTCACCTGCTCGCTCCGGTCGCGGTTGAGGAAATAGAGCCGCCAGTCGCCCTGCGCGGCCCATTCGCTCAGCTCGATGGCGATGCGGTTGGGGTCGTGGGCGTCCAGCTCATACTCCTTGAGGATCGACTGCCGCGCCCGGTTGACTTCCTCCTTCGTGACCCCGGTTCGGACAACTTCCTCGATGACCGAGAGGATCCGATCGCGGACCTTCTCCAGCGTGGCCCGATCCTTGGTGTTGACCTCGGCGTTGATCTCGAGGACGCCGGGGTCGTGGTAGGGTTGGGCATTGACCGACACATCGGCGGCCATCCGGGTCTCGACCAGGGCCTTGTAGAGCCGGCCGGAGGGCTCGTCGCCGAGGATGTCGGCGAGGACCTCCACCGCGGGGAACTCGGCATGCGGACCCGCCGGGACGTGATAGAGCAGCCCGACCAGCCCGACATCCCCGACGCGCCTCAAGGTGACGACCCGCTCGCCGTCCTGCGCCGGCTCCTCGGTGTAGGTCTCCTGGAGCTTGCGGGCCGGCCTGGGCAGTGCCCCGAAGTATCGGGAGATGTAGTCCAGCGCCTTGTTCTCGTCGAACTTGCCGGCGACCACGAGCACGGCGTTGTCCGGCTGGTAGTACTTCTTGTAGAAGTCCCGCAGGCGGTCGGCCGGCACGCGTTCGATGTCGGACCGGTTGCCGATGGTCGACTTGCCGTAGTTGTGCCACTCGTAGGCGACGGCCATCATCCGTTGCGAGAGGATCCGCTCGGGCGAGTTCTCACCGGCCTCGAACTCGTTGCGGACGACCGAGAACTCGGTCGCCAGGTCCTCGGCCTTGATCGGGCTGTTGGTCATGCGATCGGCCTCGAGCCGGATGGCGAACTCGAGGTTCTGGTCGGTCGCGGGCAAGGTCTCGAAGTAGTTGGTCCGGTCGAGCCAGGTCGACCCGTTGAACTGGGCCCCGCGCTCCTTCATCGCCCCGGGGATGTCGGGGTTGGACGGCGTGCCCTTGAAGAGCATGTGCTCCAGGAGGTGGGCCATGCCCGTCTCGCCGTAGCCCTCATGCCGGGAGCCCACCAGGACGGTCAGGTTCACGGTCACCTTGGGGCGCGTCTGGTCGGGGAACAGCAGCACGCGCAGGCCGTTGTCCAGCCGGTACTCGGTGATCCCCTCGACCGTCGTGATCTTCTTTGGCGCGGCGGCCCGCGCGCCGGCCGCGACAATGAGCAGGCCCAGGACCGCGACCCCGAGCCGGCCCGATCCAGGAATCCGAAATGGCACGCTCATGAAAATCCTTTCGCTGTCTTCAAGGTGTGGAATCGCCGCGGCCCGGGCCGCGCAGCACGTCTCACTGGGCTCCGGCCGGGGCGTGCAGGCCGGAGATCTGGGTGACCAGGCCGACGTCGAGGATGTGATGACCAGCATCATCCCAGACCGTAATCATGCGCCCGGTCGGCGACGTGGCGATGAAGTCCGGGTGCTTGACGAGGAAGGACTGTCCCCCGGCCGTGTGGACGGTGAAGGGCAGAAACGGCTGCTGGTGCATCGCGTGGCGGATCTGGTCGATCGACATCATACCCTCCCATCAGAACGAAAGCGGCGTCCCTGGACAAGCCCGGTATACCGGATCAGGGCAGCCCTGAGAAGTAGGTCATGGCTTCTTCCAGGCTGACCACGTCGGCGAATCGGGCCTGGATGTCGAAGAGCGTCCACTCGTGGGCGATCTCGGAGCGGTCCTGGACGGCCTCGCGGACGATGATCGGGCGGAGCTCGTAGCTCTTGGCGTCGGTGGCGGTCGCCCGCACGCAGGCGCTGGTGGAGCATCCCGTGATGATCAGGGTGTCGATCCGCGCGGCGATCAGACGGCCCAGCAGCGGAGTCCCCACGAAGGCGCTGGCGTGTTCCTTGAGGATCAGGTCGTCGTCCGGCTGGCGGGCGATCCGCTCGTCGATCCGACAGGCGCGGGCATCCCAGGGGCGGAAGCCCGGGGAGAGATCGGCGGCGGTCTTGAGCCGGGGCCGGTCGGGGTAAGGCGACGTCGTGAAGAGGATTGGGACCTGCTTCGATCGCGCCCGCAGCGCGAGCTGGTTGATCGCCGCAATCGCCGAATCCAGGCGCGACGAGCCGCCGGCATAGGCCGGATCGGTCCAGCCGTAGGCCATGTCGATGACGATCAGGGCCGGGCTCGTGCCGAAGCCGAACCGGCCCTGGAAGATCCCGCGCTGGCGGTAGTACGCGTCGACCTCCGCCATCGCCGCCTTGAGCACTGCCATCCCGTCCACGGCCCACTCCTTCCTGCTGGCAGAGGGCAGCCGGGGGCGACTGCCCCACCGTCCCTATGGGGTGCTTCTCGTCACGGCTTCGGGGCCGGCTCCAGCGCCTTCGAGTCCTTTCGGGGTGCTGCCTTTGGCCGGCTCGGCCTTGGGCTGTCCCGAGTCGGGCGGGGCCAGGACGTCCTCCGGCAGATCCTCCAGGGGCGCGGTCTCAGGCGCGGTACCGGCAGCCTTGGGCCGCGGCTTGATGATGAGCTTCCCGTCCTTGATCTCGATGCTCTCCAGGTTGCGGATTTGCTGGGCGTTCTCGGGGTTCTTGTAGACGTCCTGAGCCAGGTTCTGCTGTCGCAGGTTGGTCATGACTTCCTCGGGCAGGCGCTGGCCGTTGATCTCGATCGACTCGAGCGTCACCAGAAGCAACCCATCGCTGAGCGACGCCTTCAACTCGGCCTCGCCGTTGAGGTAGCGGCCGTGGAGGAAGCCGATGCCAATCTTCTCGAGGGCCGCGCTGAGCGTCTCGAGCGGGATGCTCACCTTTCCCTTGACCTTCTCTCCCTCGATCGACACGAAGATCTTACCCTTCCAGTTGGGATCCTCCTCAATGAGGGCGTTGACGTCGTCACCGGTCAAGACGAGCGGCTCGGTCGCGGTCCCTGCCTTGAGGGCCTTGCGAAACGCATCGAAGCGCTCCTTCACGCTCTGGCGCTTCTCCGGCGGCATCTCGACCTTGGGCAGCTCGCGCGGTGCGGTGGCCGTGTACTGCTCGACGAACCGGCCCAGCGCGCGGTAGAGCATGTAGAAGCCAACGCCCACGGACAGGACCAGAAGCAGCAGCATAACGCTGGCGATGATGCAGCCGTAGAAGAAGCAGCCGCGCTGCCGCGGCGGCTCGTAGGGCTCCGGGGTAAACCTGGGGGACTCATAGAACTCTTGATCACTGGTCGCCATGAACGACTCGATTCACCTCGAGACTCGACGCTCGCGATCGGCACCCCCGCCGGGGGCTGGCTGGATGCAAGGCGTCCATCTTGGCAGAAGACCCGGGTTGCGGCAACGGCGTGGGTGCCGGCGCGCATCCCTGGGGTCGCATCTTGATCGTGTTTTCGATACCGTGCTTCAAATCTTGGTCGGACTCCGACGAAATGTCGAGTGAGTAACCGCCGGGCGTCCGGCTCGTGGGTTTCGCAGACGAGCGAGGAAAGCGATGCTGTCGATTCGCGACCTGGTGAAGATCTATCCGGGCCCGGTGACGGCGCTCCTGGGGGTCGACCTGGATGTCCCCAACGGGATGTTCGGCCTGCTGGGCCCCAACGGGGCGGGCAAGACGACGCTGATGCGGATCCTGGCCGGCTTGCTCGAGCCGACCTCGGGCACCGCGACGCTCGATGGGGAGTCGATGCTCGAGCGCCCCGAGCGGATCTGGGGACGGCTGGGAATCCAGGAAGACCGCGAAGGGAGCATCCTGGGAGGCAACCACTCGGCTGGAGAACGCCGGGACCGGCACAATCGCCGTCGAGGTCGCCGCCACGCGGGGCGAGCGATTTGCCAAGGACGGCTCGCCCGCGCCCGACTACCGCGAGGCGCGCACGACGGTCGTGCTCGGCAAGGGGGAGGCGCGCGACCTGGTCATCGCCTGCCCCTTCGAGCCCGATCGGATCATCGTCGACCCGGATGCCAAGGTCTTGCAGCTCCAGCGGAAGAACGCGGTGGCCAAGCTCTGACAGAGTCTCAAGGAAGCCGTTCTGAGCCCCCGAAGGGGGCGGCATTGCAGTAGCCTGGGGCGTCAGCTCCAGGACCCGATCACGACAACCAATCGCGCCGAGGATCTCCCCGCGCGCCGCCCCAAGCCCTGGCGATGCCAGGGCTTGGGGCGGCGCGCGGGGAGAAGAAAAGATTCAATATATCTTCTGTCTTTATCCTGGGGCTGACGCCCCAGGCTACTGCAATGCCGCCCGCTCCGCGGGCTTTGCGGACTCAGGCGAAGCGGGTGACGCCCGGCACGGGGACGGCGGGGGCGACCAGCGGGCCCCACTCGTACCTGGGCGGGCTCAGGTCTTCCTTGGAGTGGAGGATCATGTCCGGGGTGATGACCTGGCCGGTGTAGGCGGCGGTGCGGCCCATGAGGGCCAGCAAGGTGCTGTGGGCGGCCTGCTCGCCGTTGTTGATCGGCTTGCCGGCGCGGATCGCGGCGAACATCTCGTCGTGCTCGACCTGGTACATGTCGGGCCGCTTCTTCTCGCTACGGTAGCGCCACTTGTTGGGGCCGGTGATGGCGTTGCCGAAGACATCGGCCATCCCCTTGGAGCCCAGGATGTAGTCCTTGGTCTGGTTGGCCGTGTGGACCCAGTGGCGGCAATGGTGGTAGCCGCGGACATTGTTGGGATACTCATACACAATCGAGAAATGATCCCAGATGTTTCCGTATTTCGCATCGGTGCGCGACTGGCGGCCGCCGACGCCCCAGCATCGGATCGGCGGCTTGTCGCCGGTGGCCCAGCCCATGGTGTCGATGCCGTGCACCGCCTGCTCGACGATGTGGTCGCCCGAGAGCCAGCAGTAGTAGTACCAGTTGCGCATCTGGTATTCCATGTCGGAGCTGCATTCCTCGCGCGACTTGCGCGGATCCCAGACCCCCTGGGAATTGTAGGTCGTCTCGATGGCGACGATGTCGCCGATCTGGCCGTCGAGGACCCGGTGCATGGTCTCGCGGCGGGGTTCGAAGTAGCGCCAGCAGAAGCCGTTGACCACCGAGAGGTTCTTGGTCTTCGCGTCCTTGCAGGCCTGGATGAAGGTGCGCAGGCCGGGCCCATCGACGGCCATCGGCTTCTCGACGAAGGCGTGGACGCCCTTCGCCACGGCGTAGGCGAGGTGGATCGGGCGGAAGTGCGGAGGTGTGGTCAGGAGGACGACGTCGACCTGGTCGATGACGTGTTTGTAGGCGTCGAAGCCGGCGTACTGGCGATCCCTGGGGACGTCGATGCGCGAGCCGACCTCCGAGCGCTTGATGGTGGCGAGGTGCTCCTCGAGCCGATCCTGGAAGGCGTCGGCCATGGCGACGAGCCGGGTGTTGGAGTCGGCCGTCAACGCCTGCTCGGCCGCGCCGCTGCCCCGGCCGCCGCAGCCGACCAGCCCGACCTTGATCGTGCCGCTGCCGGCGGCATGGACCAGGGGGACGGTCAATCCGGTCGAGAGCGTCGCGACGGTGGCCGCCGCCGCCGAGCCCTTGAGGAAGTCGCGGCGGGAGGCGGGCGGGGTTGGGGAGGCGTCGGTCAGCGGGGGTCGGTCAGTCACGGTGGGATCTCCGGATCAAATGGTTGAGGGGCAGTGATGAGTGCGACTTATCGGGGACGACGCCTTCTATCTCCCCGATCCTTCGGCTTCTTGACCTCGTCGAGATACAACGCGAGAAAGCGCCTCGTGAGAACTTTGAGTGGCGGTCGCGCAGCGGGTTTAAATTCCAACATTTCCTCAATAGCTCTCTTTACTGGGGGCCACAAACGGTGATCAAGGTCTCCAAGAGGTTGCAATTCGATCTCGCTGAGAAAACCTCCGCGCCCCATGGGTTTCTCGGGATTCATACCGGTAAAGAGTTCTGCCAGGACCAGACCAAGCTGGAACTCGTCGCTGGAGGTCGTGGGCGGAGGGCCGCCCTTCATGTATTCCACGAGGTCCGGGGTTCGATAAAGCTGAGGCATCCCTGGCCCGTAGCTTTGTCTGATGACCTCCCTGTCTTCATCGTCAATCTCCCTGTCCTGGTCGTCACGTGCCGGCCCGTGCTTCATCAAGCCGAAGTCGCCGAGGATGCAGGCTTCCCCTCTGACAAAGGCATTCCGTGGCTTGATATCACGATGGATCACCGGAGGATCGAGTCGTTGAAGATAATCGAGCGCCGAAAGTAAGTGCAAGGAGTAGGAAAGCTTCTTCAAGAAAACGGTGCGCTTTCGAGCCACCTCGTGCAAGGTGTCCGGCAGGTATTCGACCACCACGAACGGGTACCGCTCCAGGTAGATCCCCTCGTCGAAGACCCTCATGACCGCCGGATGGTCGCAGCCTCTCAGGAAGTTGATCTCCCGCATGAAACTCATGAGACGTTCGGGCTTCGAGATCCTTCGGAATGCCTTCACCGCGAAGTTCAGCCCCTTGCATTTCCCGGTCGAACAGATTGCCAGATACGTGTTCGAGCTGCCTCCCCGGCCGAGTAACCTGATGATGCGATAGATGTTATCGGTCCAGGACTCCACCGCTCCGCCAACATCCAGATGAGGGTCGTCCTCCAACTTGCCGGGTCTGGTGGATCTGGGCATGTCACGACTCCCTGCCTCAGCCCTTCTCCACTCGATTCAGAGCCCGCTTCCGTTCCTCGTCCTTGGGCGGGATGTGATAGAACGGGGCATTGGTATTGTCCAAGTTGAGACCCCAGGAGAGGTCACCGGTCAGAAATAGGTCATGCCAGCACGTTAGAATGCGCTGCTGAAGGTCATCATATCGGTCGGTTCTATATTGGCCCCCGGCCTGCTTGAAGGCCTCGTCAAGCACGACCGCTTCTTGGGCCCAACCGGGTCCACGCCTGTAAAGCTCCTTGGCTGTCTCGAAGACCAGTTGTCTCAGTTGAGAATAGGTCAGCTCTGTGCTCTTCGCCTTGCTCATCTGGCAAATCCCCGATTGTGTGTCGGTTTGCTGCTCGACCCCGACATTGTACTCGATCTCAGCCGGAACTGGCCAGTCCGCTGCTGCGGCGGGTCCTCCTGGATTTCAGGACAGTCCCGCGATCGGGTCGCCGCGGTAGACGTAATGGGGCCGGTCCTGGGCGTCGTGCCAGGCGACGGTCGCGGGCAAGCCCAGCGCCTGGTAGATGGTGGCGGCGAGGTTCTCGGGGGTTTGCGGGTCGGAGCGGGGGAATCCGCCGGTCCGGTCCGAGGAGCCGACGACCCGGCCGCCGCGGACGCCGCCGCCGGCGAGGAAGACGGTCTGGACCTTGCCCCAGTGGTCGCGGCCCGGGAGCTTGTAATACTGCGGCAGGGTCGAGATCCGCGGCGTGCGGCCGAACTCGCCGGCCATCACGATCAGCGTCGAGTCGAGCAGGCCGCTGGATTCCAGGTCGTCCAGCATCGCCGAAAGCGCCTGGTCGGCCGGCGGGAAGAGCTTCTCCTTGAGGTGCGGAAACATGTTGCCGTGGGTGTCCCAGGTCTCGTTGTTGCCCAGGTTGACCTGCACGAGGTTGACCCCGACCTCGACAAGTCGCCGGGCCATCAGCAGCGACCAGCCGAAGGAATGGCGGCCGTAGCGGTCCAGCAGCTTCGGCTCGGCGTCGAGCACGTCGAAGGCCGCCCGGACCTTGGCGTCGGTCAGGAGCGACACCGCGGCCTGGCGGTGCCGGTCGAACGGCTGGCTCGCCGCCAGGCGGTCCAGCGCCTTCCGCTGGCGATCGAGGTCTCCCAGCAGGGACAGCCGCCCGGAGAGCCGCGTTCGGGTGAATCCCTCGGGGAGGCCCAGGCTCGGGGCCTGGAAGCGTCTCGTTTTGGTGGCGGCCTGCGGGCGCTGCTGGTGGTCGAACTCGTAGGCCGGATAGGCGCCGTAGGCGGCCGGGTCGAAGGGGGACGCTTCGATAAACCAGGGGTCGCGCCGCGGCCCCATCTCCCCGGCGAACTGCCCGGGGATGATCCGCCCGGTGTTGTGGATCAACTTCTCGGGCAGGACCACCGCCGGGGGCAGGTTGTGCCGCGGCACGGTCAGGGCCCCGGCGATCGCCGCCATCGACGGCCAGTCGCCGGGCCGCGGCCGGTTGGGATCGAAGCCGGGGGGAAGATCCGACCGGCCCGTCAGCATGATGTGGTGGCCGGCCGAGTGGTCGTTGGAGCCGTGCGTCAAGGACCGCACCAGCGCCCAGAGGTGGCTCCGCTGGGCCAGCCGCGGCAGATGCTCGCAGATCGCCAGGCCCGGGGTCGCCGTGGCGATCGGGCGAAACTCGCCGCGGATCCCCTCCGGTGCCTCGGGCTTGAGGTCGAAGCTCTCCAGTTGCGACAATCCCCCGGAGAGGAAGATGTAGATGACCGACCGGGCCTGCCCGGACTTGGCTGCGCCCAGCGCGCGGAGCGGTTCCAGGTGATTCATCCCCAGGCCCAGGAGGCCAATCGCGCCGGCCTGGATCGCCTCGCGGCGACGGAACCGCGGATGCTGGGGCACTTGACTCGACCGCCAGGAAGGAAGAGAGTCCATGAGTTGCTCCCTGCTCTGACCAACCCTCAGGGATTCGGTGGTTCAATCGGGATCGGGCCGAGCCTGCGACGCACTGGGCCGGCGCGGAAGGAGGTGGCAGCGTGGGCGTGCCCGTGACGATCGAGATCTGCGTGAGCGATGTCGAGTCGGCGATTGCCGCGGAGGTCGGCGGCGCCGATCGAGTCGAGCTGTGCGACAACCTGGCCGTTGGCGGGACGACGCCCAGCGCCGGCACGATTGCGGAGGCGTGTCGATGGTTGAGCATCCCGGTGCAAGTCCTGATCCGCCCCCGGGGGGGTGACTTTGTCTATTCGGATCGCGAGCTGGCCGTCATGCGCCACGATCTCGAGGCGGCCAAGGCGCTCGGAGCCGCCGGGGTCGTCCTGGGTGTCCTGACCGGCGAGCGGACGATCGACCGCGATCGGACCGCCGCGCTGATCGCGATGGCCCGGCCGCTCTCGGTCACGTTTCACAAGGCGATCGACCACACTCGGGACCTCCTGGAATCCCTCGACGCCTTGATCGCGATCGGTGTCAACCGCGTGCTGACCTCGGGCGGCCGGCCGTCGGCGATGGATGGAGTCGATACGCTCAAGAGCCTGGTCGACCGCGCCGGCAATCGGCTCGCGGTCATGGCCGGCGGCCGGTTGAGCGCGGACGACATCGGAACCGTCATCCACCGAGGGAGCGTCGGCGAGATCCACCTGGGATCGACCGTGACGCGGACAGTCGCCGGTCCGGCCCCGGCTCCCGACGGCTCCGAGACCGGCTGGACCCGGACCGACGCCCGGCAGGTCGCGGCGATCGTCGCCCAGGTCCAGGCGCTGAGTGGTTCGTGATGGAACACGCATGACCCCTCAGAGAATTATTATACAGTAAGATTTCACCACGAAATACACGAATGACACGAAGATTGCGGAGAGATTCAGACTTTTCCTTGTTTCGTGTCTTTCGTATCTTTCGTGGTGAAATCCGTTGTCCCATTAGTCGATGAGCGGCTGCGTGCTCCGCAGGTAGGCGAAGAGGTCGCGGACTTCCTGGTTGGCCAGGCCGGTGAGCAGGCCCTCGGGCATGATCGATTTCGGGCTGGCCTTGATCGCCTCGATCTCGCCGCGGGCGATGGCCAGGTCCTTGCCGTCGTCGCCGCGGAGGATCACGACGTTGTGGTCCTGCTCGACCACCACGCCGTTGAGGATGCGGCCGTCGGTGGTGGCGAGGATGGAGGTCGGATAGCCCTCGCGGATCTCGGCGCTGGGGTTGACGATGTTCAGCAGCATGGTCTCCAGGTCGTCGCGGCGGTAGGTGGTCAGATCGGGGCCGACCTTGCCACCCTTGCCGAAGAGGGTATGGCAGCGGGCACACTGGCGGTCGAAGATCGCCTTGCCCGGCTTGGGGACGCCGGACCCCGCGCGGACCACCGCGGCCAGCCGGTCGACCTGGGCGCGGAGCTCGGCCGAGGTGGCGGGCTGGATCGGTCCGAACAGCTTCGTCGCGCGGTCCGCGATCGGCGGATCGCCGAGGAGCAGCAGCCTCTCGACGACCTCGCGCGGGACGCTCTGCGCGTCGATCTTCCGCTGCTCGATCGCCGCGAGGAACCGGGCCGCCCAGCCGCGGCGGGTTGCCAGCAGGCCCTGGGCCGCGGCCAGCACGTCGTCGGACATGTTGGGATAGGCCGCGAGCACCTCGGTGGCGATGGCCGGCTCGTCATAGGCGGACAGGGCGGACAGGGCGGCGCTTCGCAGCGCATTATCGGACGAGTGCGTGGCCAGCCGGAGCACGGCCGGGACGCAGGCCGGGCGGCGCACCTCGCCGAGGACCTGGAGGAGCTGGAGCCGCTGGGAACGGTCGGCACGCTCGTCGGCCAGGAGGCGCAGGGCCGCCGCGACGGCCTCGGGCTTCCCCTGCCGCAGGCCGAGGGTGAGCGACTGACCGCCGTAACGGGCCAGGGCACCGGCCAGCTCCGGCGGGAGCCCGGCCAGTGACCGGCCCACGTAGGCCGCCTCGAAACCGGCCATCAAGCGCCTGGCGTGATCGGGTCCCGGTGCCAAGGTCAGCAGCCGCGTGCAACGGGCCAGGTCGGGACGCGTTCCGGCCGCGGCGAATCGTCGCATCACGCGCTCGGCGACCATCGACCGCACCACCGGCAGGTCCCAGGTTGCGCGGTCTTCAAAGAGCGCCAGCACGGCGTCGGGGTCGGTCGCGACTTTCGCCTCGATGGCCCACCAGAGCAACAACGGCAAGTGGATGTCGCGGGTATCCTCTTGTCGCGACAACAGCGCGCGGACGATCGGCAGGCCATCGCCGGCGGGCAGCCGCCGTGCCGAGCAGGCGAGCTGGCTGCGGACCTCGACCTCCGGCTCGACCGCCGCGCGCCGGGCCAGCGTCGCGGCCAGCGACGGCGACACTCGCCGGGCATCACCCAGGAGCCGGACCGTCCACTGCCGCACGTACGGATCCGGATGCTCGAGGGTCTGGAGCGCCGTCGCCTCGTCCAGTCCGCCCGAGAGATTCAAGGCCCAGAGCGCTTCCAGCGCGGGCTGTCCGGCCGTCGTCGTGACGAGGCCCTTCAGCAAGGGCGCGAGCGTCGGATCCTTCCGGTCGCCGATCAAGCGCATCGCCGTCTGGCGCGTCCATTTGTTGGAATCGGTCAGGAGCTTGACCAGGTCGGGGGTGCTCAGCCCGGCCAGGTCGGGGAACTTGCCCGATGGCCGGAGCCCCTTGGCCCGCAGGCGGTAGATGCGCCCGCTGGCCGGGTCGATCTGTCCCTGGTGGTTGCGGTAGTGGTTGACCTGGCGATCGTACCAGTCGGCGATGTAGAGCGCGCCGTCGGGTCCGAGCTTGATGTCCACCGGCCGGAACCACGGGTCGGAGGACGAGACCGCCAGGCCGACATCGCGGGTCTGGAACGAGGAGCCATCGGGGCTCACCCGGCTCATCACGACGTGGTTGAGCAAGGGCGCCACGCCGAAGAGCAGGCCGCGGTACCGATCCGGGAAGGCCGCGGCCTCGTAGAAGACGAACGTATGGGTGAACCTCGGCACGCGGTTGTGCTTCATGGCGGGGAAGTACCCGAAGGCGTAGGGGTTGGACAGCGGCCCGTGCTTGTTGAAGCCTTTCTGGTAGTAGCCGCCCTGGACGTAGTGGAACCCGCGGGTATCGCCCCCGTTGTGACCCGAGTAAATGCGGCCCTTGGCGTCGATCTCGACGCCGAAGGCATTGCCGCCCCCCTCGGCGAAGACCTCGTAGCGGCGGGTCTCGGGGTGGTATCGCCAGATCAGTTGGCCCATCGAGTGCACCGGCTCCTTGCCGTCATCAAGACCCGGGCGCCTGACGTGGCCGGTGACCGTCGAGCCCTGGGCGGCGTAGAGCCAGCCGTCGGGTCCCCATCGCAGGCTGTTGACCACCGAGTGCGTATCCTCCAGGCCGAAGCCCTGGAGATGGACCTCGGGGTCGCCGTCGGGCACGTCATCGCGATCGCGGTCGGGGTAGAACAGGAGATACGGCGGGTTCAACACCCAGGCGCCGCCCCGGCCCAGCGCCACCGCGGTGGCGATGTTCAGGCCGTCCACGAAGGTCTTGTGCCGGTCGTAGACGCCGTCGCCGTCGCTGTCCTCGTGAATGGTGATCTTGTCCTTGCCGCGGAAGTGGTGCGGCGGCGGAGGCGGGACCTTGTCATAGACGGCGCGCCAGACGCCGTCGCGGCTGACCATCCGCAAGCCGGCCGGGTTGGGATACTGGAGGTACTGGACCACCCAGAGCCGCCCGCGCTCGTCGAAGCTGAGCGAGACCGGTTGCCGGACCACCGGCTCGGCCAGGACCAGGTCGAGCTGGAGCTCGTCGGGGACTTGGAACGAGGCCAGGGCCGCGCGGGGCGAGAGCGGACCCTGGCCCCGGTCAAAAGGGGGGCGCGACCCCTTGGCGGTCGCACGCGCCGGTGCGATCAGGACAGGGGGGCTGGCGGCGGCAACGCCCCGGGGAGTCGCCCCGGCCGGCCTGGCGTCGCGTGCCGCCTGGGTCGGCTGGCGGTCGAGCGCCCAGAAGATGGCGTTGCGGAGCAGGCGGCGGAACGCAGGGATCTCGAAGTCGCCGGGATGGCCCAGCGACGTGTAGAAGACCCGCGGTCGCGCCCGCGACGGATCCGTCTTGTGGTTGACCCACGCGACCGGCTCCGCCGGGTGGCCGGGGATCCGGCCCAGCAAGAGGGGGAACGCCGAGGCGGCCAGCGGGCTTACCTTGTAGAGTGAGCCCTGGCCGGTGAACGGCGTCTCGACACCGGCGAGGATCCCATGGAGCTTGTCGTGATTGGGGGGCAGGTCGATCTGCGGCTTGAGGTCATTGCCGTAGTGGCCGGTGTAATGCCCGCCCAGGATATCCGGGTCGAACGTGGTCCATTCGGCGTGCCCGGCCGGGGCCTTGCCGCGGGTGTCGAAGGCGTGGCAGGCGGTGCGGATGCCCACGATCGGCTTGCCGGCCTCGAGGTACTTGCGGATGGCCGCCAGCTCCGCGGCCTTGGGCGCGCGGCGGCGGACGCTCAGGACGAGCAGGTCGGCGTCGTCGAGCGCCGCCACCCCGGGGAAGTCGTGGGGTGTCTTGGGATCGGCGATCGCGAACGTGCAGCGGATGCCCAGCGGCTCCAGCTCCTTGGCGGCGAAGGCCGGCAGAGTCTTCTCGGTCTTGTACTCGTCCTCGCCGATGACGAAGACGGCGCGGGGGCGGTCATCGGGCTGGAACCGGAACGCCGGCTGGCCGGTCAGGTCGGTCGAGGTGATCGTCGGGGCCACGTACTTCTCGATGTGCTCGACGATGCGGTTGGTCCCCTCGAGGTGGCTGACATACGGCCACATTCGCGAGTTGTACATGGTGTCGGTCAGATCGCGGACCAGCACGACGTTCTTGCCGTGGCGCGCCATCTGCCGCAGGCCGAAGGGACGTCCGAGCACGCACATATTGGTATGGACGCCCATCAGCATGACGTTGGTGATCCCGCGCGCCTCCAGCAGGTTCCAGATCTCGACGCCCGAATCGCTGATGGCATCTTCGTCACGGATCGCGATGGCGGCGACCTGGGACTTCCAGGGCGAGCCCTGGGGACACTGCGGGCCGTCGTCGCAGCCGCCGTCGTTCTGGTCGATCGGATAGACCCCCTTCTCCTCGGCCGGGATGCTCCGGCACCAGCCGGCGATATCGCTGGGCAGGTTGGCGGCCCTGGGCGCCGACTGGGCGCGTTTCCGCGCGGGGTGGTCCTTGTAGGCATCCATGCAACTACTCGGTGCATGGACGATCAAGACGCCCCGGGCCCGCGCCGCGGCGACGGTCCGGTTCATCGCGGGGGCCAGTTCGGCGACCCGACGACTTGCCCCCTGGCACCAGTGCTTGTCCCACATGTCGCAGAGGATGATCGCCGTCCGGGCCGGGTCCCACCGCAGCGTCTCCTCCTTTATGACAAACCCGGTCGCGCCGGGCACGCGCGACCGGGCATGCAGGACCATCGGCGCGCCTGGCCGGCCCTCGGGCTGATCGCGCGCCGACGTCGCGACCGCCATCGCCAGGCCACCGATCCAGACCACCGCACCCACCCTGCCGCACCAGGTCATGCGCATCGCTGATCCTTCCTTCCCATCTCGACAGGACCGGCTGCTCGATTCCGGATGTTAAACAGTCGCTGAATAATCTACCGTTTTCGGATCGCGACCGCCACGGCCGCGCGATTCGGAGTGAACCACGATCCCTCGTTGCCACTCGTGGGACAGAATCGCTCGAGTCTTCTTGACCGCCATCAAAGTCATACTTTAACACCTTTCGCTCGATCCACACTGGGTTCGTTCGCGCGGGTTTACCCACCGGCCTGGTTGAACCTGCACGCTCGCGGCACGTCGCCCGCAGAGCTTGCCCAGAGCGCCGCTCGCTGGGTTGGTTCGCGCGGTTTTGGTCGCGCGTGCCCTGGCAATGCCGGGAGCCTGGGTTCCTCTGAAAATTTGCCTGGGAGCGATGGCCAGTTGCTCCGAAGGTGGCGCGCGGTGCGCTGGGACTGAAGCGGGCGTGGCGCGCAAACTCCCTGTGCG
>JAJPJC010000273.1 GCA_021324445.1 Isosphaeraceae bacterium | reverse complement strand
GGAGTTGGCCCGCTGCATGGGGATCCCACTATGGCTCACCGACCCCCGCCCGCTCTCCCGAAGTACGGCACCTACGCCATGCCCT
Source organism: Isosphaeraceae bacterium (assembly GCA_021324445.1). Lineage (GTDB taxonomy): Bacteria > Planctomycetota > Planctomycetia > Isosphaerales > Isosphaeraceae > JAJPJC01. The sequence goes on along the minus strand of JAJPJC010000273.1, from coordinate 3,542 downwards.
CCGGCAGCAAGTATGCCGGGCGACCGGCCCATCCCACCGCTCGGCACAACCGTTTCCGATCCGCGCCTGCATCGCCAACCGCTCTGATCTGGTATGCTGGCCCCGCCGATGTAGATCCCGTGACATTGCGCTCTCCGCCGCCCAAGAGCAAGGTTCGAGTCCTGATGCCCATACCGATTGAGCAGATCTCGGTATGCAATCTCCTGTCCTTCGGCGAGTCGACCGAACCACTGAAACTGCGCCCACTGAACGTCCTGATCGGTATCAATGGTTCAGGCAAGTCGAACCTGATCGAGACCATCGCCCTGCTTGCCAGCATGAACAAGCCGCGCGGAATGTCCGGTTACATTGGCGGAGGCGCAGGGATCCTTCATTGGCTCTGGAAGGGGTCGGAAGAAGACCCCATCGCAACACTCGATGTCTCGGGGGAATTCTCAGATAAGGGGAACTTCAAGCACCACATCGCTTTTACCCGTGTCGAGCAATCGATCGAGGTCAAAGATGAGTCCGTTTGGATCTGGCCTCGAGGGAGAGGTCAACCAAAGCTACCTCTGTTCGGTTATGACAAGGGCGTTCCGGTCATCAGGCTAGGTAGGAGACCGACACGCCTCACTCGCGAGCAAATCAACTTCACTCAGTCGATCCTCTGGCAAGACCAACCGCCTGAAATCGCCTATCGCTTGAGTGACTTGTCTCGTCTCTACCGCTCATTTGGGGTCTACCGGATGAGCCATATCGAGCCTGCGAAGCAACCTCAGCGACCCGCTTTACCTAGTGATTATTTGAACGAGTCCGGAACGAACTTGAGCGCTGTGTTGAGCCGTCTGATGCTGCGCAGGGGATTTCGAAAATCACTTATGTATAACTTGGAAGGCTTTTATCCAGAATTCGAGGATGTCTCCGTAATCACCGAAGCCGGAACCCAGCAGATTTACTTCCAGGAGCGCGATCTATTCACTCCGATCCCCGCGAGCCGCTTATCCGATGGTACGTTTCGGTGGTTGTGCCTGTTGGCCATCCTCCTCCACCCCGATCCTCCCCCACTTGTCTGCATCGAGGAGCCTGAAACGGGGTTGCACCCCGACATTGTGGTCGAGCTGACCGACCTCCTCCGTGAAGCCTCAAAAAGGATGCAACTCATCGTAACGACCCATAGTAGGACCTTGGTCGATGGCCTGACCGACACTCCGGAAGATGTCATCGTCTGCGAAAAGGACCAAGGCTCCACGAGGCTGCGCAGGCTCAACTCAGGCGACCTGGGGGAGTGGTTGCAACGCTACTCGTTGGGCCAACTCTGGCGGCGCGGTCAAGTTGGAGGGAACCGCTGGTGAGCGTCATCATCTACGTCGAAGGTGGAGGGGTCGGGGACCCCTCCCTCACCAAGTGCCGGATGGGATTCGTGAAATTCTTCGAGCGACTCCTTCCGGGGAAGTACCATGTCAAAGTGATGCCCTGCGGAGGCCGAAACGATGCCTGGAAAGACTTCGAGCTAGCCCACCGGTCCAGAAAGCCCGGTGAACATATCATGCTCTTAGTCGATTCCGAGGGGCCGGTCGAATGGGGTGCCGTTTCACCGTGGGATTACCTGCAACGCAATGACAATTGGGAGAAGCCCGAGCATGCCGAGGACGATCAAGTTCATCTGATGGTCCAATGCATGGAAGCTTGGTTCATGGCGGACAGGGAAACCGTGGTCAAGTATTTCGGTGAGGGTCTGAAGATTGGCCACCTACCGGCCCCGGTCAACAACGACGTTGAAAGTATTCCCAGGGAGAAGATCCGGGATGCCCTCGGGAAGGCCGCCAAAAGGTTTCACAAGGCTCGGGGGGCCAAGAAGCAGGGATATCACAAGGTCCAAGATGGCTTCACACTCCTAGCGCTCATCGACCCCAAGAAAGTCTGTGGGTCCTCGAGATGTGCCGGTCGACTCAGGGATACCTTGGTGAGAAAACTCCCCGATCGGCGGTGAGTCCCCTCGGTGTGATTGGCTCCTCAGCATCGAGGGGGCAGGACCCGACCTCCGCCGGAAGGACCCCCGGGCTCTCCCCATGCCAACGTTCCGCGTCTCGCGCTACTGGTCCTGCGCACGGGAGATGAGGGCGAGACTCCCCATCACCATCGGCAAAACCATCTTACGCCGGCGGGACCGGGATCGCCCAGCGGCGGATCGGCCGTGAGCCCCCCGGGCGCCCTATAATCCGGTTGCGACAATTCCGATTTCCGCAACCGCCCGCGTTTCCCGTCTCTCCCTTCCCCGCGAAAAGGCCCTCGATGTCGAGGGACGCCCGATGCCGACGACCGAACTGGTTCCCGTCCCGCACGACCCCGCCGGCCCGCACCCGCCCCGCCCCCGGACCGACGACGTCCTCGAGTCCTGGCTCAGTGCCCGGAATCCCCACACGCTCCGGGGATACCGCCGCGACCTGGCGAGCTTCGCCGAGTGGCTGGGCGCGCCTTCGGCCGAGTCCGCGGTCGAGATGTTCTTGAACTCCGGTCAGGCCCACGCCAACCGGATCGCCCTGGCCTGGCGGTCGAGCCTCATCGAGCGCGGGCTGGCCTCGGCGACCGTGGCCCGTCGGCTGGCCGCGCTGAGGAGCATGGTCAAGGTGGCCCGGCTGATCGGCCGGGTCAACTGGTCCCTCGATGTCGAAGGCCCCCGGATCGAGCCCCGGCGCGACATGCGCGGCCCCGACCTGGTCGACGTCCGGCTGGCCTGGCGGCGCGTCGTGGCCGCCGGCGATGGTCCGAAGGAGCGACGGGCCCGCTGCGTGCTGTCCCTGCTGTTCGACCTGGGATTGCGCCGCGCCGAGTTGTGCGGGATCGACCTGGCCGACGTCGAAGTCGGACCCTCCGGACCGGCCGCGGTGTGGATCCGCGGCAAGGGCCGGAGCGAGAAGGAGCGGTTGACCATGCCCGGACCGACGGCCGCCGCGGTGGCCGACTGGCTCCAGGCCCGGGGGGACCGGCCCGGCCCGCTGGTTCACCGCCTGGACCGGCCGATCGGTGCGAACACCGAGGAAACTCTCACCAGGCTGAGCGGCGAGTCGGTCCGGCGGATCGTCGCCAGGCTGGGGGACGCCGCCGGGCTGGCCCGGCCCCTGCGTCCCCATGGGCTGCGACACGCCGCCGCGACGAGCGCCCTCGATGCCGGGAGGGACACCCGCGCCGTCCGGCGGTTCACGCGCCACCGATCACTCGAAATGGTCCTGAAGTACGACGACCAACGCCGCGACGTCGCCGGGGAAATCGCCCGCGACCTGGCGGACCGGCGGGACGACGGCGGGAAAACGGAGTGACCTCACCTGTCCTCCACCGATTTCGAAGGAAGGACGCATGAACCCAGACGACCGCGACGACCACGGCCGATTCCGGCCCATGACGATCGCGACTGAGCCGGCCCCGGCGAAACTCGTCAGTGAGGAGCCCGCCGGGTTTCCCGGCCGCGCGCGCCGGCTCCGCGAGCCGCCCGGCCGCCTGATCCCATGCCATCAGAAGCGCGCCGGCCTGGGCGTCTGGGCGTGCACGCGATCCCGGGAGGATCG
>JAJPJC010000186.1 GCA_021324445.1 Isosphaeraceae bacterium | reverse complement strand
GCGAGGCGCGGCGGAAGCAGCGACGATTCCGCCATGACCCGGCCGCTTATCTCGCGAAATTGGAGCAACAGTGCCTCCAGTTAACTTTGCCATCCTAGAAAAAAAGCATTCGTCGGACTCGAGGCCGCGAGCGACCTCGGGCCGTTTCCAGGTCGTTTGACCCGCGCTCTTGAACGGGATCTCACATTCCTCGGCCACTAACTCCACGACTCGACCCAACAATCCCTTCCTGTCGTCGTGGAGCAAACTGAGGGACATGATCTCGAGATCCTTCCCGTCGTAATCGACATGGATGTTGGCTCCCTCCGGGATCGAGTCTACCAGCCGCTCGTAAAACGCCCAGTCCACGTCCCGGATCACGACGCGATGATCGGGCTCGGATGTCCACTGGTACAGCTCATCCAGGGTAGGGATCGATCGAGGGGAATCCGGTGGAAGCGGGGGAGGGCCTACCGGAGGATGGGTCGTTACCGAGCTCATGCCGTCTCCCGTCGCGAGTGAACCACGTTCGTTCCATGACCCCAGGTTACCCCCAAGGCTCGTGTCTGTCACGAGCAATCCGTGCCTCTGCCCGGGTCATCGGGTGCGACCGGGTTCCGCCTCACCGGGAGAAGGGTTTCGTACTCTTGCCGCCCCGCTTGATTTATAATCGACGGCCGATTCGCGCTCGGTCCGGCGGTCGTCATGGCGGTTTCGCATCAGGGAAGGATCGATCAGCGGGAGATTGCGGCATGCCGAGCGGCAACCCGTCTCAGGGAGGCTCGCCGTTCCCAGAACGGCCCGAGACCGAGGCCGATCTCGCCGGAACCCCGCCTACCGGTGCCGCCGCGGCAACCGTGGCGGATCTCGAGGAGTTCCGCCGCGCCCTGGTCGAGCTCGGCCTGGTGACCGACGAGGAGCTGGCGCACTTCACCGCCGCCACGCCCCCGGGTGAAGGTGTGCTGGAACTGGCCCGCACCCTGGTCACCGCCGGCAAGCTCACCGCCTACCAGTCCGCAGCCTTGTACCAGCGCAAGGGCCGCAGCCTCGTGATCGGCCACTACCTGATCCTCGACAAGCTGGGCGCCGGCGGAATGGGCATGGTCTTCAAGGCCAAGCACCGCCGGCTGGGCACCGTCGTCGCCTTGAAGATCCTGCCCCCTTCCTTTGCCCGCGACCGCCAGGCCGTCTTACGCTTCCAGCGCGAGGTCGAGGCCGCCAGCAGGCTGGACCATCCCAACATCGTCGCGGCGCTCGATGCCGCCGAGGATCGCGGCGTGGACTTCCTGGTGATGGAGTACGTCCAGGGACATGACCTGGATCGCGTCGTCCGCGAGCGCGGCCCGATGCGGGTCGGCGAGGCCGTGGATTGCCTGATCCAGGCGGCGCGGGGCCTGGCGGCTGCGCATGCGCAGAGGATCGTGCACCGTGACGTCAAGCCATCGAACCTGATGCTCGACGCGGCGGGGACCGTCCGGGTGCTCGACCTGGGCCTGGCCTTGATCGCCGACTCGTCCAATCCCTTCGGTCAGACAGCGGCGACGCGGCTGACGGCCAGCGGGATGTACATGGGGACGGTCGACTACATGGCGCCGGAGCAGGCGAAGGACTCGAAGCGGGCCGACCACCGGGCCGACATCTACAGCCTGGGATGCACGCTGTTCTACCTGCTGACGGGTCGGGAGCCGTTCGTGGCCGAGACGGTGCTGAAGCGGCTGATGGCGCACCTGGAGCGGCCGGCGCCGTCGCTGCGTGCCGCGCGGCCGGACGTCCCCACGCCGCTGGAGCAAGCCTACCAGAAGATGATGGCCAAGCGGCCAGCGGATCGTCCGGCGTCAATGACCGCGGTGATCGCTTCTGGAAGCGAGCCAGAACGCGACCGTCGAATCCCCTGGGCCGGTGCCGCCCGGCGCCCCGCCCAGGTCTTCGCCCCAGCGGAAGGTCTTCCACGAGACACCCCAGAGCGGCCCGCCTCGCGCCGGACGACCCGCAGCTCTTCCTGGACACCGCCGGCTGGTGGGCAGCCGGCCCGTATCCCCCCGATGTCCAGACCCCGGCGCCGCTCGAGTCGGTCGCCGCGCCCGACCCGACGAAGCTGCCTCCGGCCAGCGCGGGCGAGCCCCGCCGCTGGCAACGCGTCGCGACCGGCATGCAGGGGCTGGTCGACCTGGGGACGATTTCCCACCGCGATGACGTCGCGGCCTATGCACTGGCTGTGGTCTATTCGGGCTCGAAGCGCGAGGTCGTCCTTCTGATCGGGACCGATGACTCGGCGCAATTCTGGGTCAACGGGCAGCGTGGCCTCCATGCCAGCGGCTTCGCCCGCCCTTACGGTTGGTTCAGCCTGGGCACCCTGCGCCCGGGCCTGAACACGATCCTGGCCAAGGTCGTCAATCAGAAGGGACCGCACACCCTGCACCTGCGGATCAGCGACGCACCCGCCCACCTGGCCCGCGCGCACGTGAACGACAAGGTGAGGCGGTGGGATGACGCGGCCAAGGACTACCAGCGCGCCCTGGCCCGCGATCCCAGCAGCCGCGACGCGAATCTTCACACCCACGGCGGGACGGCGTTGGCCAGGCTCGGTCGGTGGAAGGAGGCCACGCAGGCATTCGAGCGCGCCATCGAGCCGGACCCGGGCAACCTGGAACGATGGTCCGCGCTGGCGCGAGCCGAACTGGCCGCGACCAACCCGAGGGAACCGGACGTCCTTTCGGCGCATCTGCAAGGAAGTCCTGGACCGCTTCGGGGAGAGCAAGGACCTGGCGACAGTCAATAACGCGATCTGGATTGCCGCCCTGGCGCCCGAGGCCCTCTCGCAGCCCGACTCCAATCGGGCGGTTCGGATCGGCAAGCGGCTCATGGACGACAGGCGGTCCGGCTTCAGCAAAATCAACACGTTTGGATCACTCCTCTACCGGGACGGACAGTACGCCGGGGCCGTGCGTTACCTCAAGAAGTCGGTCGAGGCCCAGAAAGGACGAGGCTCGGTGGCCGACTGGGCCTTCTTGGCGATGGCCTATCACCGCCTCAAGCAGCCCACCGAGGCTCGAACGGCCTTGCACCGGGCTAACGAGCTGGCCAAGGAGGTGTCCCCGGATTGGCAGTCCCAGGTCGAGATCCGCGCGCTCCTGGAGGAAGCCCAGCTCGAGCTCAGTTTACCGGCGCCGTAGGTTGGTTGTCGCGGCGATCGGTGGGACGGGACCGTGTTGTCCCAAGACCTCACAAGCCACTGGAGCCTACTTTCTGCACATCACCCTGCTGACTTATCCTGGACGGGTTGGAGGAGTTCCTGGGGACGACCGACTGAGGTACTCATGCCGACCATCGATCTCAACAGCCAGTTCGGCCACGAACCGATCACGGACGTGAGCGGCCCCTGGGCCGTCGCGGTAGTGATCCGGTCCGGAATTCTTCCCTTCCGGCGTCGGTTCCTGGTGCTGGCCTTCGGCATTGTGCTCCTCGGCCCGAGGGCCGCTTGCCCCGACGAAAAGGCGACCGCCGCCGACGTGATCCGCCCGACCGTCCAGCTCCGCAACGGCACCAATCGCGGCAGCGGCACGATCCTGGCCTCCGTCCCCGACGAGACGCTGATCTTGACCGCCGCCCATGTGATCCACAACGCGTCTGCGCTCCAGGTCGAAATTCACCGCTTCAACCTCGGCCCATCGAAGACCAGCTTGAGCGAGGGGGGCGGCTGGCCCCGCCTGGTCCCCGCCACGGTCGTGGCCGCGGACCCCGCCGCCGACGTGGCCGTCGTCCGGATTACCGGCATGGTCGCCTTGCCTTACGTCGCCCGCTTCGATCTCGGCGCCGACGAGCCGGCGCCGGGCGAGGTCCTGTCCTCCGTCGGCATCGACCGCACGCTCTTCCTGACCCGGTGGCGGACGACGGTCGAGGGCACGGCGCTGGTCGACATCAAACGAGGGGGTGGACCCAGGCGCTTCATCGTGACGACTCGTTACCCCGAGCATGGCCGTTCGGGCGGCGGGCTTTACCGCGGTGACGGGGCCGTGGTCGGCGTCTGCGTCGGGCAGCTCAACCTGCACAAGGGCCAGCCCAAGGTGGGCCTCTTCGCCTCGGTGGAGAGCATCCGCCGGCTGCTCCGTGAGCACGGCCTGGAGGGGCTCATGCGCCCGACGCCTCCGGGAGCCTCCCCTGCTCCGCAGAAAAAGAAGGCACGCTCCTGATATTACGCCGGCACGAACGTAGGCCAGGCTGTCCAGCCTGACGCTCCGGGGAGTGCGGCCTCGGATTGATGGAACCCCGATTGGCTATGATCAACCGGCCGGCGATTCAGAATCGCAAGACTGAGGTCGCGGCCGTCTCCGCCTGGGCAAGATCATCACGCCCGCAGAGAAGCCCTCATCGGTCAGCCCCTCGGGGAGAGGGCAAGCTCTCCGCGTGGCCGACTGCTAGCCCCGGCCGCGCCTGGATGAGCGCGCCGACGGCCGCATCGCTGACCGCGCAGCCTTCGAGTGACAGACGCTTCAGGCGGGGGAGAGACTTGAGCCAGCGGAGACCGGCATCGGTGACGGCTGTCTCGCGCAGGTCGAGCGTTTCGAGCGATGAGAACTGTGCGAGGGCGGGCAGGTCATCGTCCCCGAAACGCGTGCCGCCGAGCTTGAGTGTCGACAGCTCGGGCTTGGGCCCGAGCGCGGCAAGCCCGGCCCCCGTAACCCGTGAGCCGTACAAGATCAGGATGCGGAGATTCCGCGCGCCCCGGAGATGAGCGAGTGCCCGGTCGGTCACGTCCGGCCCGTGGAGGCCAACGATCTCCAGGTCGGGTAGGCGGTCGAGGTGGACGAACCCGGCCTCGGTCAGGAGCCCGGTGGGGCCGGTCGGCCAGGGCTCGTCCTTGCTGTTGCGCGCCTGGCCGAGGGCGAGCAGGGTGAGGCCCCGGAACCTCCCGGCGCGCGCCAGGGTCGCGTCGCCGGCCGCGCAGTTGAGGAAGTCGAGCTCGGAGACGCGGTCGGCGGCGAGATCGTCGAGCACGGCGAGATGGTCATCCGTGACGCCGGGGGCTCGCAACTTGATGGCGAGGCGGAAGGGAGCTGCGCCACTTCCGGGAACCAGGCTGCCGAGGGGCACGAGCTCGATGAGCCGATTCACGATCTCGCCCCCGAGCGAGCGGAGCGCCGCGACCGCCCCAGCCTCGCGGAGCCGGGCCGCTGTCGCCCTCCGGTACTGGACGATCGAGAAGCCGGCGCAGCCGACCAGCAGCACGAGCAGGGCGACGGCGATCTCGATACGTCGCGTGCGCCGGCCGACGACTGAGAAGACGGGTGCCGCTTGATTTCGGTTCATGTCCCATCCCCGAATTCTCGGCGGGTCGGGCTCGAATCCATTGGCTCACTGCTCGATCCTAACCCCGGGTACGATCGCGGGCCAGCCCAGCGGCGGGATCCATTTCAGCGCCATTTCTCCGCGGCCAGGTGCCTCGATCAGATCACCCATTAATCCGAAGTCACACCCGCTCCGGGGATGTCAGGCCGGAAAGCCTGACCTACGTTCTCGTTCGGTGGCTCGCCCGCTCAGGCGATGATGGCGTGGAGGACGCGGCCGTGGACGTCGGTCAAGCGGCGGTCGATGCCGTTGTGGCGGAAGGTCAGCCGGGTGTGGTCGATGCCCAGCAGGTGCAGCGCGGTGGCGTGAAGGTCGTAGCCGTAGGTCGGATTCTCGACGGCCTTGTACGACCATTCATCGCTGGCGCCGTAGGTGACGCCGCCGGCGATGCCGCCGCCGGCCAGCCAGGAAGTGAAGGTCGAGGGGTTGTGGTCGCGGCCCTTGCCTCCCTGGCTGCACGGCATCCGGCCGAACTCGGTCGTCCAGATGATCAGGGTGTCGTCGAGCAGGCCGCGCGCCTTGCAGTCCTGGATCAACGCGGCCGCGGGGCGGTCCATGCTCCGGCCCATCTCCCCGTGGTCGCGGGCGATGTCCTCGTGCGAGTCCCAGTTGCGGCGGGG
>JAJPJC010000131.1 GCA_021324445.1 Isosphaeraceae bacterium | reverse complement strand
TGCAACGACCAGTTCCTCATCGCCCGCCGCCTGGTCGAGGCTGGTGCGCGGTGCGTCACGATCGCCTTTGGCTCCTGGGACACGCACGGCGGCAACTTCGACCGGCTCCGCACGCAACTGCCCCTGTTCGACCAGGGGGTCTCGGCCTTGGTCGAGGACATCCACAACCGCGGGTTGGACCGCGATGTCACCGTGGTGGCCTGGGGCGAGTTCGGCCGCACGCCCAAGATCAACAAGACGGCCGGCCGCGACCACTGGTCGCGCGTCAGCGCGGCCCTGCTTTTCGGCGGCGGGATGAACCTGGGCCAGGTGATCGGCTCGACCGACAAGCTGGGGGGATCGGCGGCCAACCGGCCGGTGCACTATCAGGACGTCCTGGCCACGGTCTACCACAACCTGGGCATCGATCCCCACGCCTTCATCCGCGACAAGGCCGACCGGCCCGTCTCCATCCTACCCCCCACCGCCGAGCCGATCCGCGAACTGATCTGAAGACCGAAGAATCGATCCGAGGCCAGCGACTGTGCGGTCTGCCAGGAGCTTCGTGGACTAGCCGGACGCTTCCATGAGGCACGACCGATCCAGGTCGGCGAAGGAGGCGTGGCCCGCGAGGCCGAGGGTCAGGTCGATGTCGGAGATCAGGTTCAGGAGCACCTCGCGGACGCCGTCGGCGCCGCCGGCGGCCAGGCCGTAGGCATAGGGCCGGCCCAGCAAGACGGAGCGGGCCCCCAGCGCCATGGCCTTGAGGACGTCGGCCCCCCGGCGGATGCCGCTGTCGAAGAGGACTGTGGTCCGGTCGCCGACAGCGTCCACGATCCGCGGCAGCGCATCCAGCGCTGCGATCGCCCCGTCGAGCTGGCGACCCCCATGATTGGAGACGATCACCCCGGATGCGCCTTGGTCCAGGGCCTTCCGCGCGTCGTCGGGGTGGAGCACGCCCTTGACGAGGATCGGCAGCCGGGTCGCCTGCCGCAGCCGGCCCAGGTCGTCCCAGGTGCGCGACGGATCGGAGAAGATCCGGGCGAAGAGCTCGATGGTCCGCACCGGGTTCAGCCGGGGATCGCCGCCGAGGGCGGCCTGGAACACCGGGTCGGTGACGTAGTTGGCCAGCCCCTCGCCGCGGACGAACGGCAGGTAGGCGTTCTGGATGTCGCGCTCACGCCAGGAGAGCAGGTAAGTATCCAGGGTCACGACGATGGCGTCAAACCCGGCGCGCTCGGCGCGGCCGAGCAAGCTGGCGGCCAGCTCGTCACTCCGAGGCCAGTAGAGTTGGAACCATCGCGGCGCCTCGCCCATCGCCGCGGCCACTTGCTCCATTGGCAGGGAGGACACTGTGCTCAGGATCAACGGAATGCCCAGCGGCGCGGCCGCCCGCGCCACGGCCAGCTCGGCCTCCTTGTGCACGATCGACAGCACGCCAAGCGGCGCCAGCAGCACCGGCACGGGGAGCTTCCGCCCAAGCAACTCGACGCCCAGGTCCCGGCGCGCGACGTCGCGGAGGAACCGCGGGACCAGCCGGCGGCGACGAAACGCCTCCCGATTGGCGCGCATCGTCTCTTCCGCCCCCGCTCCTCCGGCCACGTAATCAAACGCTTCCGGACTCAGGACCGATCGAGCCGTCTCCTCCAGCGCGTCCACGGAGACCGGCTGCACAGGCGTCTGGCCCGCCAGGCCCGCCTTGTAGATCTCCAACTGGCGATCGACACCCCAGCACCAGCCGCCACCCGGATCGGCCATCGTCGTCGCTCGCTCTCGACTCTCAACGGAAAACGCGCCGCGCCCGCCGCCGGTCGGCAACTCTCGCGCCAAAAACCGGGCTGGCCAAACCATCATGAGGCTCCTCAACCGTCAGTGGCAAGTGGCAGGTGGCAAGTGAAGACCCGGACCGGTCCTTTCTTGCCACCCGCCACTTGCCACTTGCCACTCGTCCGCGCAGGGGGCGCCCCTCCGCTTGAAAACCGCGTCTGATCCTGGAAAATTGAGAAAAGGCGCAAGTCTTCACTCGGGAATGCCAATCGATCACGGGCTGATCGGCGGTCGGTCGGGTCGGCCCTTTGGTACCGGAAGCTGATCCCATGAGCGACGTCCAGACCCATTTCGTCGCCGTCTGCCCCCACTGTGCGGCTCAGTTGAAGATTCGGCAGGTTTACCTCGGCCACACGGTCCGTTGCAAGCAGTGCAACCACGCGTTCCGGGCGGATGAGCCCGCGGCGGTCTCGGATTCCTCGGACTCCCAGGTGGGGGGCGCCGGCCCGGCGATCCAGTCCTGGCCCCAGAAGGATAAGATTGTCGTAACCTGCCCGAGCTGCCAGGACAGCTTGCGCGTCCCGCGCGGGTATATCGGCCAGGCGGTCCGCTGCAAACGCTGCGATTACAAGTTCGTCGTCACAGCCCCGGGGGAGGCGCAGCCGCAGCCGGAGGCAGCCGCGACGGCCGCGGAGACCGGACACGCGGCGACGGCCGCCGAGCACCAGCAGCTCCTCGCGGAGAATCAGCGGCTCCAAGCGGCCTGGGACCAGCTCCAAGCCCAGCACCAGCGCCTGGCGTCCGAGTACCAGCAGCTTCGGGACCGCGACGGCCTGCTCGCAGCCGAGAGCCAGAAGCTGCTCGACGAGCACAGTCAGCTCGAGGCCGAGCACGACCGGCTCCAGTCCGAGCATGATCGAATCAACCAGCGGCTGGTTCAGGTCACGACCGAGCTGGAGTCGGTCCGCGCCGGGCTGGGAGGATTCGCGCCGGACGCGGTTCGGAACCTGGCGGAGGATCGGGCGGCGATGGGCGCCGAGCTCGACCAGCTCCGGCGCCAGCTCGATTCGTTCCGTGAGGAGCAGTCCGCGCTGGCGCGCGCGGCAAAGGAGCAGGCGCAGCAGCACGATGCCGACCTCAACGCGGCGCGGAGCGAGATCGATCGCCTCAGGGAACTCCTCCAGCATCGCGACGACGAACTCAACGAGGCCCGCGCCCAGCACGAGCAGCGGGCCGCCGACCATCAGGAAACCGCGGCCGCGGCCGAGCGCCTTCGCGCCACGCTCGCCGAGCGCGAGCAGACGAGTCAACAGGAAGGCGATCGGCTCCGGGCGGAAGCCGAGCGACTCCGCGCCGAAGGCGAGCAGCTCCGTGCCGAAGGCGAGCAGCTCCGGGGTGAGACCCAGCGCCTCCGCTCGGAGGTCGACGAACTCCGCCAAGCGCTCGAGAGGGCCGAGCAGACCTATCGCCAGGAGCTGACCCGCCGCGACGAACAGCTCACGGCCGCACGGCAGCAGGCGCGCGATGCGGAGGACTTCCGCGGCGAGGCCGATCGACTCCGGACCGAAGGCGAGCAGCTCCGGGGTGAGGCCCAGCGCCTCCGCTCGGAGGTCGACGAACTCCGCCGGGAACTCGACCAGGCCGAGCAGGCCGGCCGCGAGGAGCTGGCCCGCCGCGACGAACAGCTCGCCGCGCTCGCCGAGACACACCGCCAGCTCCAGGACCAGCACGCGACGGCCGAACTCTCCAGGAAGGAGTACCAGCAACGCAACGAGCAGCTCCTGGCGGACCTCGATCGGCTCCAATCGGCACTACCGACATCAACGACTGCCCAGAAGTGGATATCCGAGAGAGAAAGCGCTGAGGTGCCTCTCGAGGCCCTCGCCGGCCTGGCCGAAGTCGCCAGGCCGCCGCAACCCCAGCCCGAACTCACGACCGCGGCAGTAGCCGCTTGCGACGAAGAGCTCCGGTCCGCACGCGCCGAAATCGAGGACCTGAGATACCAACTCGCCGAATCGGAGCGGCGCCGGCGCGAGATGGATGAGTTCCTCTTCGGGATGGGCATCCGTATCCGTCAATCCTGATTGGGCCGGACAGCGCCCGAGTCCCGCCCCCACTTTGGCATTCACGCGGCGGCAGCCGCCTTGTATCGTCGCGACCCAGACCCAAAGTCAGGGAGCAAACCAAGGCCCATCCAATCAAGGAGGAGATCATGGGCAGACGCCTGGTGGCAGGAGTGGTGTTGCTGGGTGGGATCGCCGTGACGTTCGCGCTGGCCCAGTCGGGGGTTCAGCCGGCGAAGGTCCCTCCGTCCCGAGTGGGTCCGGCGGCGGAACCGACTCGGGACGGCGGCCCGATGGACAAGGCGAAGCTGCATGCCCGAGTGGCCAGGCTCCGGGCCGAGGTCGAGTTGCTCCAGCTCGAGCATGACGCACACAAAGCCGAGCTGTGCGACCTCTGGAAGGGACTATCCAAGGTGAATGCCGAGTTGCTCGATCAGGCCGGTGGCGAGGAGGTGGGCGCGCATTACGCGCGAATGGGGGCCGAGGTGGTCGGCAAGGCCGCTGAGTTCGACAAGCTGATCAAAGAGAACCTGACCGCGATCGAGAACTGGATCGAGCAATCGCGCGAGATGCCGACGATCCTCCAACGCAGGAAAGCGGAGTTTCTCCGCCTCACCACGGAACTGAACCAGAAGAAGATCGAACTGGTGGAGCTGGAAACGCGGTTGGACAGTGCCATGTAGATCCTTGGGATTCCTGAGACGAGGTCTGCCCTGGTGGGATGAATCGCCGGTTCGTGCGGACACGACGAGCTGCGCTGCTGTCGGGTCGTGTCCTTTGCGCGTTGAACGCCGTAAAAGCTTCCATGACAACAGGTTCCTGACCGTGGACCGAGTTGCACTCATTCCTCGATCAGGGAGGTACCGCCGTGGGGGACCTGTCGCGCTTCTGCTGCCAGAACCCGGATTGCCCCGATTATGGCCAGCGGGAACCGGCAATCTGACCGTCTGCGGCCGCTCCGGCAAGACCCAGCCGCATCGGTTGTTCGACTGTCGCACCTGCAAGGACCGCTTCGCCGAACGCAAGGGCACGCCGCTGTTCGGCGTGTCTCCGCCCGAGGAGAAAGCCATCGACTTGCTGAAACACTTGGCCGATCGCACCGGGGTCCGGGCCACCGCTCGGCGGGTGGGCGTCCACCGCGACACGGTGGTCCGCTCCAGCCGGCGCGTGGGCGAGCACGCCCGCCAACTCCACGACGAGCTCGTGGCTGTTTCCCCCTCGGACCGAAGAGGTCCAGCTCGATGAGAAGTGGTCGTTCGTGTTCAAGAAGCAGGAGCACCGCGACCCGGAGGACCCGGCCGATGATCAGTGTGGGGATTGGTGGGACCATACCGCCCACGACCCCGAGCACAAGCTGGTCCTCGGCGTCATCCCCGGGGCGCGGGGCGTCGAGGAGGCTGAGGCCGCGGTCACCGAGGTCAAGGACCGCACGGGGGGCCGACCGAAGGATTGGCGGGTGCAGGAGTCGATGACCAATTTTAGGATGTACATTTATAAATTCTACTGGCCTGTTCGGACGTTGGAGTCTCGAGCCGAGGAGGGGCAGGTCCGGCACCGGTCGCCCGCAATGGCGGCCAGGCTCGCCGACCACGTCTGGACGATGCGTGAGTGGGTCACGATGCCATCGGTTCAAGGCGCTGAGGACACCACCGCGGGTTGAAGGTTCGAGACCTTCGGGGCATTGACGAGAGGACGCGGCACCGAGCGGCAGGAAGCGCCGGAAAGTCAAGTCTCACAATCACTTCCGCCCCGTCCAGCCCCGAGCCATCAAGCCCCTCCTCGCGTGAGCGAGCGACACGACGTGAAACCGTCCCGCAACTTCTCCCGAAAATGCTTCCGCCGCGCGTGATGCCGTGGTCCTGCCCTGGCGTAGAATAGAGGGAAGGGTGGCATCGCGCCTCGGACGAGGGGGATGGAAGGGGGTCTGCGGCGATGGTGACGGCATCGAAGACCGAGACAAGTCCGAGCACGGCCGGGGCGGTGTCCCAGACCTCCCGGGACGACCGGACCGCCCTCGTCGGGGCCGACCCGGTCTCCGCGCCGGCCCTGGAACGGCGGACTCAGCAGGTGGGCCGTGAGCTGTTCCAGCGGATCGGTCGCGGGCCGAAGCCCTGGCAGCGGGCCTGGTGGGATGACCGGTTCATGGCGGCCACGCTGGATCACCCCCTGGTTCGGGTGCAGCTCTTCCGGTTCATCGATGCCTTGCCGGCGCTGAAGGACGCCGAATCGGTCCGCCGGCACCTGGCCGAGTATCTGGCCGAGGCGGGCGCGGCCGTTCCCTGGTGGCTCACCGCGGCGCTGCGGTGGGCGCCCGCCGGCTCGACGCGCGCGGCCGGGCTGGCCAGGACGGCGCGCGCCGCGGCCGGGGTGATGGCCCGCAAATTCATCGCCGGCGCCACGCCCGATGAGGCGCTGCACACGGTCCTGGCGCTGCGGCGTCGCCAACTGGCATTTACGGCCGACCTGCTGGGTGAAGCCGTGATCAGTGAGGCCGAGGCCGACTGGTACCAGCAGTCGTGCCTGGACCTGATCAGTGGCCTGGCTGCCCCGCTCCAGGCCGCCCCGGAGGTCCCGCTCATCGATCGGGACGAACACGGCCCGATCCCTCGGGTCAACCTCTCGCTCAAATTGTCCAGCCTGACGGCCCACTTCGAGCCGATCCACGCCGAGGCGTCGATCGACCGCGCTGCCGGCCGGCTGCGGCCCATTCTGCGCGAGGCCCGCAGGCGGGGTGCCCACGTCCACGTCGACATGGAACAGTACGCCTACCGCGAGCTGACCTACGAGCTGTTCCGGCGGGTCCTCGACGAGCCGGAGTTCCGCGACTGGCCGGACGTTGGGATCGTGGTCCAGACCTACCATGACCAGGCCGAGCCCGAACTGCGGATGCTCCGGGACTGGGTCGAGCGCCGGGGAACGCCGATCACGGTCCGGCTGGTCAAGGGGGCTTACTGGGATTACGAGGTCCTGAGCGCCCGGCGGCTGGGCTGGCCGGAGCCGGTCTATCTCGAGAAATGGCAGAGCGACGCGTGCTTCGAGCGCTGCACCCGGTTCCTGCTGGCGCATCACGACCGGCTGCGGCCGGCCTTCGGCAGCCACAACGTCCGGAGCCTCGCCCACGCCATCGCGACGGCCGAGGCGCGGGAACTCCCTCCGACAGCCTACGAGCTCCAGACCCTCTTTGGCATGGGCGATGCCATCCAGCGCGCCCTGGTCGATCGGGGCCATCGCGTGCGGGTCTACACGCCGTATGGGGCCCTCTTGCCGGGGATGGCCTACCTGGTGCGCCGGCTGCTGGAAAACACCTCGAACGAGTCGTTCCTCAAGAGGAGTTCCACCGCGGGCGCGGCAGTAGACGAGTTCCTGCGCGACCCCGAGGAGATTGGAGCCATGCTGATCCGGACGCGACGGACCACGGCACAGGCTCAGCCGGCTGCCGGCGAGCTACCACCGTTCCGCAACGAGCCGCCGACCGACTTCGCGCGGAGGGAGAACCGGGAAGCGATGTGCCGGGCGCTTGGGGAGGTCCGCTCCCAGCTTGGCCGGCACTACCCGCTGCTCATCGGCGGCGTGGAGGTCCGCACCGGTGATCGACGGCTGGTCTCGCTCAACCCGGGCCACAGCTCGCGCGCGGTCGGCGAGCTGGCCCTGGCCGGTGTCGAGCATGCCGGGCGGGCCGTCGCCGCGGCCCGGGCGGCGTTCCCCGCCTGGGCGGCCACGCCGGCGCGCGCCCGCGCCGCCGTCCTGGTCCGCGCCGCCGCGATCCTGCGAACGCGCCGGTTCGAGCTGGCCGCGTGGGAGGTCTACGAGTGCGGCAAGCCCTGGGCCGAGGCCGACGCCGACGTGGCCGAGGCGATCGACTTCTGCGAGTTCTACGCGCGGGAGATGATCCGGCTGGCCGAGCCCCGGCACCGGGACGTCCCCGGTGAGACGAACGTCTCCGAGCACCTGCCCCGCGGCGTGGCGGTCGTCATCCCTCCCTGGAACTTCCCGCTGGCCATCCCCACGGGGATGACCGTCGCCGCGCTGGTCGCGGGCAACCCGGTGATCCTCAAGCCGGCCGAGCAGTCCCCCGTGATCGCCTGGCACTTGAGCGAGATCCTCCATCGCGCCGGCTTGCCGCCGGGCGTGCTGAATTACCTGCCCGGCCTGGGCGAGGAGGCCGGCCAGGCGCTGGTCAATCATCCCGATGTCGCCGTCGTGGCTTTCACCGGCTCGCGCGATGTCGGCTTGCTGATCAACCGCCAGGCCGCCGACACCAAGCCGGGGCAGGACCACGTCAAGCGAGTGATCGCCGAGATGGGGGGCAAGAACGCGATCATCCTCGACGACGACGCCGACCTCGACGAGGCGGTCGTCGGGGTCATCCAGAGTGCCTTCGGCTACGCGGGGCAGAAGTGCTCGGCGTGCTCGCGGGTGATCGCGCTGGAGGGGATCTACCACGCATTTGTCGCCCGCTTGGTCGAGGCCGCCAAGGCGGTCAAGGTCGGCCCGGCCGACGATCCCGAGACCCTGGTCGGCCCGGTGATCGACGCCGAGGCGCGGCGGCGGATCCTCGACTACCATCGGGTCGCCGCGACCGAGGGCCGGATCGTCTTCCAGGCGGACCCAGGTCCGATCGCCGATCAAGGATATTACGTCGGCCCGATGATCGTTGCCGACGTGGCGCCGGAGGCGCGCATCGCCCAGGAGGAGATCTTCGGCCCCGTGCTGGCCGTCCTCAAGGCCAGGGACCTGGACGACGCCCTGCGGATCGCCAACGGCACCCCGTATGCCCTCACCGGCGGGCTGTATTCCCGCAGCCCGGCCCACATCGAGCGCGTCCGCCGCGAGTTCCGCGTGGGCAACCTCTACATCAACCGCGGGATCACCGGCGCCCTGGTGGAGCCAGCCGTTCGGCGGCTTCAAGCTCTCCGGCATCGGCACCAAGGCCGGCGGACCGGACTACCTGCTCGAATTCCTCCTGACGCGGTGCGTGACCGAGAACACCATGCGCCGCGGGTTTGCCCCCGAGGACGCCGCCAAGGGAGAAGGCCCGGTGGTCGAAATGGCGCGGGGGATTTAGCAACGACGAATGCAGCGCGCGGGAGCTGCTGCGAGGATCAATCAAGCCTTGCTTGACGAAGGCGAAGATCCCCTCCTCCGGGAGGAGCGAGCGGGGGTTGTTGATCTGATGTAAGCCCTTGGCGTTCCAGCTCCCGCCCCCAATCACGTCGGTTCACACCCCCCAGGGACCGGACAGTTCCCCCGAACGGGGGCGTCCCCGAGTCTTGCTCATCGAGCCGGCCGAGGCGGTCTTGCAACGACTGCGATCCCGGTCCAAGCGCGCGCTCCACCCCGCGCTTACGCCTCTCTCTCGAGGCACGACTCACGAACCGTCCTCGGACTCTGAGGCTTCCTTGCCCTTGGGATCGGGGACGCCGAATTCCCAAAGTCCTTTTCAGGGAACAAGATCGCGCGACTGAGCCCTCCAGGAGCTGGGACCATGTTCGGACAGCATCGTGAACGTAACACGACGGGATCCTTCGGCTGGCAAGCGAGAAACCGCCTGCCGGGTTTGGCCATGTCCGCCTGGTTCTTCGGGTTGCGAGCCCAGGGCGATCTCGGAGCTGCGCGCCATCTGGCAGCGGAGCAATGACCTGGCCTGGAACGGGGCCGCGATCCGGGCGCTGGGACGCCTGGGGCAGTCGGACATCGCCTCGCGGCTGCTGGACCTGGCCCGAGAGCTGAAGGACCCGCTCACCGCTCCGGCCTTGCTCGCGCTGGGCGATCTCCACGAACCTCGCGCTCTGCCGTTGGTCCGCGCCGGGCTCGCTTCGCGCAGCGACGAGGTCGTCATCGCCTCGGCCCGGGCCGCGCGCAAGCTCCTGGCCCAGGCCGGCGCCCGCGGCGACGACGTCCGCGACGAGCTGGCCGCCCTGCTTGCCGACGTCCACGCCACCCAACCTGTCCGCGAAGCCGCCCTGGAGACACTCGTCGGCCTCGATGATCCCAGGCTCCCCCAGGCCCTCAGCAATGCCGTCCGCGACGCCGGACTCGAGGGAAACCCGCTCCTGCACGCCATCGAAGAACGACTCGCTGCACGCAAGGAACGGATCAAACTTTGATTTCAGATTGAGCGGCGGTGCCGTCTCGTGGTTCCCTCACTCCTGGTCGAATTCATCCAGGGAGATGGCGGGGCGGGCGGAGGGAGCTTTGGAGGCCGGGGCGGACGCCGCCGGCGTGCGGACGGTCTGGGGGATCAGCTCGTCGATGGCGACGTTCCAGGTGACGTGTCCGATGGCGACGACGGCGGTTTTCTTGCGCGGGTCGAGCTTGACGATCCGGCCCGGTCGATCGTAGCCGAGGCGGGGGACGACCACGCGGTCGCCGGGCTGGAGCCGGGCCCGGGCCTCGGCGACGGCATCGGCCTGGCGGGTCTCGTCCTGGAGCTCGGCCAGGCGCCGTGCCAGGGCCTCGCGCGTCCGATCGGCCTCGGCCTGGGCCTGGAGGGCGGCCTGCCGGGCGTCCTCGGCCTCCTTGCGGAGCTTCTGGAGGACCTCCCACTCCGGGATTCCCCCGCTGCGGCGCTGGGCGAGGTAGGACTCGGCCCGAGCGATCACCGGCTCGGGCAGGTGCAAGTGCCGGGCGATCTTCAGTGCGTTCGACTGGCCGATGTCGCCAATGTGAAGCCGGTAACGGGGCTGGAGGGTCTCGTCGTCGAACTCGACCGCGGCGTTCTCGGCCCCGGGCGAGGAGAGCGCATAGGTCTTCAGGTCGCCGATATGGGTCGTGACGATCGAGCGGCTGCCGATGCGGTCCAGCTCGTCGAGGATTGCCCGGCCCAGGGCTGCGCCGTCGGCCGGATCCGTCCCGGCGCCCAGCTCGTCGAGCAAGACCAGGGAGCGCGGCGTGGCCTTGCCGAGGATCTCCGTGATCCGCCGCACGTGGGAGGAGAACGTCGAGAGCGACTGCTCCAGGCTCTGCTCGTCGCCGATATCGGCCAGGACATCGTCGAAGACCGGAAAGTCCGAACCCTCGGCCACCGGGACGTGCAAGCCGGACTGGGCCATGATCGCCAGCAGGCCGACGGTCTTGAGCGCCACGGTCTTGCCGCCTGTGTTGGGACCGGTCACGACCAGGATGTGGAAGCGGACTCCCAGGTTGACGTCGATCGGGACCACCGTCCTGGGTTGGGCTGGTGGGGGCACGACCGGTGGAGTCGATGCGGGAAGATCTGGCTCGACGGCCGGTGAGGGGGATGACTCGGCGCTCGGGGCGGTGGGAGCCTCCGGGCGTGCTGGGGACGGATCCTTGGCCT
Source organism: Isosphaeraceae bacterium (assembly GCA_021324445.1). Lineage (GTDB taxonomy): Bacteria > Planctomycetota > Planctomycetia > Isosphaerales > Isosphaeraceae > JAJPJC01. The sequence goes on along the minus strand of JAJPJC010000131.1, from coordinate 48,392 downwards.
CGGGTGGCCGGGCCAGCGCCGGATCGCCGCGGAAGAGGGCCTCGAGCAGGGGATGCCGCGCGCTGCGCAGCACCAGCCGTGCCTCCTGGTTGAAATGCGGGGCGGTCATCTGGTAATCGACGGCCAGCCGCGCCCGCGCGTGGATCAGGTCCAGTTCGGCCATGGTCTCCAGGGTGCCGAGCAGGCTCTCCGCGACCATGCCGACCTGGGCGCTGAGCCATCGGAGGATCCGCCGGACTTCCTTGGCTTCGCGCGCCCGCAGGAACGAGAGCTGGGCCGACCGCTCACCGATGGCGGTGGGCTCGATGTAGACCGTCTCATTGCTGGCGCTGGTGCGGAGGACCGAGCCGGAGACCTCCCCACGATGGTCCTTGGACACCGGCAAGACATAATGGTGGCCGACCATCGTGAAATTGGGGAAGCGGAGGACCCGGCGGATCTCGGGCGAGCGGAGCATCTGGCGGAGCGTCTCCTGGATGCGCTCCTCCACCTGGCCGATCTCCCGACGGATGGTGGAGAGCCGGCGGCTGGCGGTATCCAGGATCGTGCCGCGGTTGTCCAGGCACCCCTCGATGGCCACAACGATGCCGGCAAACTCGCCGACGCCCTGGCGGAGCCCGCCCAGGCGCGGGAACTGGTCGCCGATGCGGGCCAGCCAGCGGTCCAGCTCGCCGAGGGCGCGGAGGGTCTCGACCGTTTCGGCCAGTTCCGCGGCCTCGAGCACCCCGCCGACCTGCGCCCGACGCACCAGGTGGCGGATGTCGTGCAACCCGCCGAACGCGGGCCTCAACCCCGCGCGGAGAGCTTCGGTCATCTCCGTCGTCAGCGCTTGCTGGTGGTGGATTTCGCCCGGCTGGACGCTCGGCTCCAGACGATGGGCCGCGGCTTTACCCAGCGAACAGGCCGCCCGGGCGGCGACCAGGGCTCGAACTTTGTCGAACTCCAGGATGTCCAGCGTGTGCTTGTCCATGGCGGCGCGCAGCCCGCGACCCTCGGGACCCACAGCCGGAGAGGACCGCTCCGGCCCAAGCTCGTGCCCCTGACCGGACACGATCAGGCCGTGCCCGGTTCATGCGGGGGTGATCCCAATTATCGCAAGCCCCATGCCGACGAGGCTATGGCGCCACACCACGGAGGAGCCGTAGGACCTGATGGGGCGAATCGATCGCTCCGGAGTCGTCATGGAGCCGGGCGTGTCCGGGCCGTCGATGGCTGAGTTGGTGGTGCCGCACCCGGTTGACCCGACAACCCGGGCTGGGACTGGGCGGCGCGGCGCCAGTCCGCCGAGTTGCTCCCCAGGTCCTTGCCGGTGATCTTCCGCAGCGCGCGATAGCAGGCCAGCCGGATCGCCGGGTCGTCGTGGTCCATCCCCTCGATGAGCATCTGGGCGATGCGGGGATCCGCGGGTTTCAGCAAGCCGATGCCCTCGATCGCCGCGATCCGGCAATCCTCCAATCGGTCCACAGTCATGATGCGGGCGAGGATCGTCGCGTCCTCGGTGCGGCCGACCTTGCCCAGGGCGCGGCAGGCTTCCACCTTGAGGATCGGCTCGGTATTCGGATCATTCAGGACCCGCACGATGCTGTCCCGGGCACGGTGGTTGCCCAGATCGCCCAGGCTGCGGATCATCACGGCGCGGATGGCAACCGGCTCACGCCCCTCCTGGAGCTTGGCGATCAACGTCTGGACCACTTCGGCCTTCTCGGCCGGGTCATCGTACAGGTCAGGCGCACCCAGCTTGGCGTAGGCCCGGTAGCGGATATTCGGGTCGGGATTGGTGCGGACCTGTCGCAGGAAACTCTTGGGGGTGGTTCCGATGTACGTGGAACAGCCGGCCAGGACGGCACACGCCGCCAGAGCCAACCCCGCAGGCAGGCCAATCCGTCGCGCTTGTCGGAGTGACGCGCCATCCATGCCCGTCTCACCCCTCCGCGCCGAAGGCCCACAACCCGCTCATTCCCGCCCGGGGGTTGTGGCTGGGATGCCAGCCGCCGGCGAGCTCCTCGCCATGCCGAGAGAACCACCCTGGGCCGGGGCCTGACGGAATCAGCCCAGGGGATCGGCAGGATCTTAGCGAGAACGCCTTGATCCGCCAAGGGCAGCTCTTCAGGTCGTGGTCGGTCGGCGCTCGGGAGCTCCGAGCTTCCCGCGTGACCTCGGCCCAGGAAGCCCGGGGTCACGCGCGTGGGTCGACGATCAGGCCGGGGGCGCCGGCGACGGCGATGCGCCGGCCTCGGAGCTGGCCGCCGGCGCGCTCGGGGCCGGAGCGCTGGCGCTGGGGGCCGGGGTGCTGGGCGTCGCCAGATGCTTCTCGCCGGCCTTGGTCAACTGGTACCGGAAGAATCCGCCCTCCTTCTTCCCCCGCTTGATCAACTTCCTTTGAACCAGGGCATCCAGGGTCTTGGCCTGAGCCTTGTTCCCCAGGTACCCCGCGTCCTTGGCCTGCTGGACCGTCGAGAGAAGGCGACTTTGCGCGTCGCTCAACTTGACCGCCATGGCCTTCTTCACCGTGCCCTTCTTGGGGGCCTTCGGCGTGGCCTTGGGGGCCTTCTTGGGGGCCGCCTTCTTCGGCGCGGCCTTGGGGCTGCCCGCGGGTTTCGACGTGCCGCCCGTCTTCGTCCCAGCTTTCTTCACCGCCATGGGTCTGACCTCGCTCCAAGACATACTCGCCTGAGTCCGACCGGCATGAGTCGACCGGTCCCTAAGTTAATTGATACCAAATCTTTCAACTTATGGAAGGGGAGCTTCACCAGAAATGAGGGAATTCCATGAGGATGAGAGTGAATTGCGAGCAGTTGTATGAATCATAGGAGTCTGGAGGGGCCCGATCGGAGCCTTGGCGACCCGATCCGGCTCCCAGGACCGACCCTGATGAGGCGGTGGCGCACCCGGGCGGCCGGCTGGAGGAATTCGACCAAGTGGCCCTGGACCGATCCGACCCCGGGCCCTGTGCGACTGGCCGGTTGACAATCCTCCGGCAGACGTCATCATCCCGGTGGGGAGGTGGGCCAGCCACCCGCGGCTGGCCGGAAGCAGCCGAGGGCGGCTGGCCTACACTTCGGGAGGCAGCGCGGCCGTCCCGGCGCAGCTCGACTTGCAAATCCGCGCGCGTTCGGGCACAATATCTGAACAAAATGTCAGAGTCCGGCGTGGCCCGGCAGGAAAGGATGGTCGTTGCCGTGCTGACGAAAGTGCGAGGCATCGTCGAAGCGGTGGCCGACGAGTCGTTGACCGTGCGGGTCGATCCGTTCGCCATCGAGGTCCTGATCCCCGAACACACGCGTCGGATGGTCCAGTCCAAGGTGGGGGAGCCGATCGAGCTGCACACCATTTTTTATCTGGAAGGGGGGCCGATGGTTGGGCGGCTGGTGCCCCGGCTGATCGGCTTCCTGTCGGCGATCGACCGCGAGTTTTTCGACGTCTTCTGCTCGGTGGATGGGGTCGGGGTCCGCAAGGCATTGCGGGCCATGGTCCGGCCGGTCCGCGAGCTGGCCCGGTTGATTCAGGACCAGGACGTCAAGCTCCTCTCAACCTTCCCGGGAATCGGCGAGGCGACCGCCGAGCGGATCGTGGCCAAGCTGCGGCGCAAGGTCGGCAAGTACGCCTTGATCGTCGGGACCGAGCCGGCACTCGGGGCCGCGGCGGCCGAATCGAATGGGGCCGTGGAGAACGCCGAGCCGGACGTTATCCGGGACACCTATGCGGCGCTGCTCTCCGTCGGACACACGGAAAGCCAGGCGCGCCAGGCAATCGACCGTGTTCTGGCCGGCAAGAAGAAGTTCAAGTCGGTCGCCGATATGATTGAAGCGATCTATCTCCAGAGTCGATAAGGCCGCCGGGGGTCGAGACTTTTGTCGACCTGGAGGTTCCCAGCGACGAGGACCAAGCGATGCGCGAGCCGATCATCAAGGGGACTGCGGACAGCGGCGCGGACGGCAACCGTCGCCGGGGCGCGGCCTCCCATCCGACGGCCGAGAGCCGGGCGCCGGACCCGGTCGAGGAGAAGCTCCGACCGCAACGGCTCGCGGAGATCATCGGCCAGCGGGCCGTCGCCGAGCGGCTGACGATCAGCCTGGCCGCGGCCAAGAAGCGCGGCGAACCGCTGCCGCACATCCTCTTCGACGGACCGCCCGGGTTGGGCAAGACCACCTTCGCCACCGTCTTGCACAATGAGCTGGGGGTCGAGCTGAATCTCACCAGCGGGGCGGCCCTGGACAAGAAGATGGACGTCATGCCCTACCTGACCAACGCCACCGAAGGCTCGATCCTCTTCATCGATGAGATCCACCGCCTGCCCAGCACCGTCGAGGAATTCATCTACCCGGTGATGGAGGATTTCCGGGTCGATGTGGTGCTGGGTGAGGGGATGTCGGCGCGCACGATCAACTTGCCGCTCAAGAAGTTCACGATCATCGGGGCGACGACGCGCAGCGGCATGCTCTCCGGACCGCTGCGCGAGCGGTTCGGCATCCATGAGCATCTCGAGTTCTACGAGGTGGAGGACCTGGCCCGGATCATCACGGTCAATGCCGCCAAGCTCCGCTCGACGATCGCGCCCGAGGCCGCCTGGGAGCTGGCCGGGCGCAGCCGGGGGACGCCCCGCATCGCCAACGCGCGGCTGCGATGGGTCCGTGACTACTCCCTGGCCCGGGCCGACGGGCACATCAGCCTGTCCGTGGCTCGCGATGCGCTGGCCATGCAGGAAGTGGACGCGGAGGGACTGGACAAGCAGGACCGGCGCTACCTCGAGACGCTGATCCGCGTCTTCCGCGGCGGTCCGACGGGCGTCGATGCCCTGTCGGCCACCATGAACGTGGCCGTCGACACCTTGAAGGACGAGGTCGAGCCCTACTTGCTCCGCCGCGAATTCTTGATCCGCTCGCCGCGCGGGCGCGTGGCCACCTCCGCCGCGTATGTCCACCTGGGATTCCCGGAACCCCCGCCGCTGGAGCCCGAGTTCTCCTTGTTCGACCCGCAGCGCCGGCTCTTCCCCGAATAAGTGGGGATCGGCGAACGGAGCCGCCTCCTCCCACAAGTCACCGGATTGGGGACCTTGGTAGGAGCCGGTTCCGTCCGGCGACTCTGCGAGCGCGTTCCCCAGGGCCTGGACCGATTTGGCCACCAGCCACTATTCCGACGAAGCCACCGGCCGGGTGGCGCGCAGGAGACGGTCCCGGACGGCGTGCCACTCGGGGCGGTCCGGGGGCATGACCACGAGGATCGATCGCAGGCCCAGCGCGTCGCAGTGATGGAGCGTCTCGTAGAGGTGCCGGGACGCTTCGTCGGGGGTTTCCAGTCGGAAGACCGGCGTGAGGGGAGGGGCCAGCGGCACGGAGCCCGCACCGATGGCGATCACGGCCATTCCCTGACGGTCGGAGATCCGCGCCAGCTCCTCGGAGGAATCGACGCGGAACGACGGAGTCCGCGGCGCGTAGTGGACCGCCATCCGCCCGGGACTCGTTGGCCGCTCGACGGATTCGCCGGCCGCCGGAAGGACGAGCCCGCGGCCCGGCAGCGCCGACTCGAGTTCCCGGCTGGAGATCGGTCCCGGGCGAAGCAATCGCAAGGGCTCGCCGGTCAGGTCCAGCACGGTGGACTCCAGGCCCACGGCGGTCGGTCCGCTGTCGAGCACGAGGTCGATCTGACCCTCGAGATCGGCCAGCACATGGGCGCAACGGGTCGGCGAGAGCCGGTTCGACCGATTCGCGCTGGGCGCCGCGATCGGTTCGCCCGTTCGCTCGATCAAGCCGCGCGCCACGTTCCCCGCGGGCGCCCGCACCGCGACGGTCGGCTGGCCGGCCGAGACGATGTCCGGGATGCGCCCGGCGCGGTTCAGTACGAGTGTCAAGGGTCCCGGCCAGAACCGGCGAGCCAGCTCCTCCGCCACCTCGGGCCAAGCGACGACGCACGACCTGGCCTGGCCAATGTCCGCCACGTGGACGATCACCGGATTGCTGGCGGGCCGGCCCTTGGCTGCGAAGATCTGGGCGACCGCGCGCTCGTCGGTGGCCACAGCCCCCAGGCCATAAACCGTCTCGGTGGCGAAGGCGACGAGCCCACCGCCCCGCAAGACCCGGGCGGCCTCCGCCAGCGCGGACGGGTCCGGTTGCTCCGGGTCCACAGTCAAGACGCGGGTCCTCGATCGGTGCGACATAGGAGCCAGGCAGGCACGTAGGTCAGGCTTTAGCCTGATAAGACTCGATCGGTTTCCTGTCAGGTTAAAGCCTGACCCACGTGCGCGCCTACCTTGCCGAAGTCCGATCAGCCAGGGCGCTTCCGGGGGGCCGGCTCTGCGGAATCGCTGCGAAGCCGCGCTTCATAGGCCGTGCGGAGCGCCTCGTAGTCCTGGCCGCGGCGGCGATAGAGCCGGCGCGGGGGCCGCGGTGACCGCCGGGCGAGGGCATAGGCCGTCAACAGCGGCAGTGCGATGGTGGAGTCGGTATAGCAGGTCACCGAGTCGGGCAGCCTGTCGGGGTCGACCTTGCCCCAGGTCATCGCCTCGCTGGCCGTCGCGCCCGAGAGTCCCCCGGTGTCGGGACGGGCGTCGGTGATCTGGAGGAAGTAGTCATGGCCGCTCTCGCTAAGCCCCAGCACTTCCTGGATCTGCGGCTCGGTCTGGAGGATGAAGTTCTTGGGGCTCCCCCCTCCCAGGATCAAGACCCCGGACTTGCCGCCGTCGCGCTTGGCTGCGTACACGATCGCCGCGGTTTCGTTCACATCGCGGAGCGTGTCGACCTGGAGCCGGCCCCCTTGCAGGCTCAGGGCCGCCAGGTTCATTCCGATCGAGCTATCGCCCGGACTCGACGTGTAGATCGGCACGTCGAACTCGAAGGCCGCGGCGAGCAAGCTTGGGGTGGGCCGCCCCAGGGCCCGGGCCCGGCCGTGGAGGTAGCGACCCACCTCGTGGTGAAATTCGGCGGTCCCCATCGGCCGCGCGAACGTCTGGTCCTGGATCAGCTCTCGATAAAAGGCATCGGTGTCGAGCAAGGTCCGGTAGTCGAACACGATGTCATAGATCCGGATGACGTCGTGTTCGCGCAGCGCGAAGTCATCGAGGTTGGGACGGCTCTGATGCAGCGGCAGGTCCAGCGCATAATGAGTGTCGTGATACAGGTTGGCGCCGGTCGAGACGATCCAGTCGACGAAGCCGGCCTGAATCAGGGGGATCAGGCAGCTCATCCCCAGCCCCGCCGGGGTCAGGGCCCCGGAGAGCGTCAGCCCGACCGTGCAATCCGGCTGGAGGAGCTTGTCGGTGAAGACGCGACACACCTCACGCAGCCGACCGGCGTTGTAACTGGAGAAGGCGCCGTCGATCAGCTCGGCGACCGTCTCGGTCCCGGTGACGCGTGGGGGCGCGATGCGATGGAGGCTGATCGATTCCAGGAAGCCCATGGTTGATGACTCGGGTCCGGTGACGGGACGGGACGAGGCGGGCTGACCAACCTCACGCCAGGAGGATGGCCGCGGCCACGACCGTGGTCCAGAGACCGTCCTTGTGGCCGACGGCGGTCTGGGTCACTTCTTTCGTCTTGTAAAACACGTCGGCGATCTTCCAGATCTCGCGCTTCTCGTCCCACGAGCTGTCGGGATTGAATTCGACGCCCAGGACGGTGGCGAGCATCTCGGCGGCGAGATCCTCGGCGTAATCCGCGGCGGTCTTGGCCGTCTGGCCGTAGGCATGATGCTCGGACAGGTAGCCGAAGAGGCTCCGATCGCGCGGGATGGCGACCCCGACACTGGCCGCGACCAGCCGATTGGGCTCGGCCGTGGCGCTCTCACTCATCACGACGTGGACGATCTGACCGGGCTGGAGCTGCTTCAACCCCTCGTCGATCGAGATTTCCTTGCAGTTGGGCGGGAAGATGCTCGAGACGCGCACCAGGTTGTAGCAGGCGATCCGGGCGTCACGCAGGGCCAGCTCGAAGCTCGTCAGCTTCTCGCGATGGATCCCGTGACCCTTGGTAAAGAACAATTTCGTGGGTACGTACATCGTGGGCCTGACACCTCCTGGACGGGCCGAGTTCCGCGATCCTGCCCTGTTTGGCTCCCCCACCGGACCAGCGTTGCGTCAACGCCGCGCGCCACGCCCGATGACAGAATGAATTATTATGGGATTTGCGATGTTACATCAAGATCACAAGGTCGGGGAGCCGGTCCAGGGACCGCGCGAGGATGGCGGCCTCGGTTCACCGCGCGAGCCGGGGGGCCAGCTCAGCCCGGGCCCAGGCTCGGAGCCGCCGGCCCCAGGCCGACTCATCGCGGGAGTCTTCCTCCACCACGCACCGCCGGATCTCCTCCGCCCGCACCGGCACGAGCGTGCTGACCTCGATGGGACGGTAGGTCCCATCCTCCCCCAGATGCTCGATGACAACCTGCTGGCTCTCGCCGTCGAACCGCCAGACCTCGGCGACCCTCAGCGCAGCATAAATCCCCGGCCGGTCGATCTTCGACGGTGAGATGTCCACTTCGATGCCCAGGTCGGGATTGGGATAGTCGGCGATCTTCTTCGATCGGCGTCCCTTCGCCGCGGCCACTGCCGCCAACTTCTCCACGCGGAAGAAATGGCTCTCGTCGGACTCCAGCCCCCGAGCGACCTCAGGCCGTTTCCAGGTCGTTTGACCGGCGCTCTTGTAGGGAATCGCTAACTCCTGGGCGACGGCCTCGACGAACTGGCCGAACAATTTCTTCTCTCCATCGTGAAGCGGGCTGAGGGTCATGATCTCGAGATCCTTCCCGTCATAATCGACGTGGAGATTGGCCCCCTCGGGGATCGAGTCGACGAGCTGCTCGTAGAACGCCCAGTCCACGTCGTGGATCAGAACCCGCTCGTCCGGCTCGGTTGTCATCGCGAAGAGTTCATCCAGGGAAGGAATCGAGCGCGGCGGAACATCGGCCGGCGGGGAAGGCATGACCGAAGCGACCGTCGTGACTGAGCTCACAGCGCCTCCTGTCCGTGGTGAGCCACTGTTCGTGCGCTGGCACCTCGAAGGGCCGCAGGGAAGCCGCCGGTTGCATCATCGCTTCGACTGCTGGCTCATAGGGACTTACGCCCAGGCGGCCGGTTGCGGATCTACCTGGATTGTACCAGGAAGTCGCGATGGTTCCAGGCGAGTCTCTGAGCCTGGTTGGTCATCGAGACGGCGATCACCGCCGTCGGTGGTCTGGCTGACCCGGCCAGCCTCCGGGAGGCTGGATCTCAACCCGGGGCTCCACAGGGTATAGAATCGGTATGCTGGGATGACCCGCCGTGAGGATGGGTCGATTTGCCGGCCCATGCGGTCGAAACTCGCGCGAGACGCCACAGCCAAGGGGGATCGAGGATGCGCCAACACTCAACGGTGCCCGTGGGTCGCCACCTGCTCGACCGCCGCGGCTTCCTGGCACATATGGCCACGGGCATCGGCGGGATCGCGCTGTCGGCGATGCTGGCCGAGGAAGGATTGCTGGCGGACGAGGCGGCAACCCCGGTCCCGAGCCCGGGTCACCCCCGTCCGGTCAGCCCGGTCGCGGCCCGGCCGCCGCATTTCGCCGGCAAGGCGAAGCGGGTCCTGCACATCTTCTGCACCGGCGCGGTCAGCCACCTCGACACCTGGGACTACAAGCCCGAACTGATCAAGCGTGATGGCCAGCCGATGCCGGGCGTCGAGAAGCTGATCACCTTTCAAGGTGAGAACGGCAACCTGGCGCGGAGCCCCTGGGCGTTCCGGCCGCGTGGGCAGTCTGGGAAGTTCCTCTCGGACCTGCTGCCTCACCTGGCCGCCTGCGCGGACGAGTTGTGTTTCATCCACTCGCTGACCTCGAAGACCAATACCCACGGACCCGGCGAGATGTTCCTGAGCACCGGGTTCACGCTGGAGGGGTTCCCGAGCATCGGCGCCTGGGTCAGTTACGCGCTGGGGACGGAAAACCAGGACCTGCCCGCCTACGTGGCGATCCCCGACCCGCGGGGCGATCCGCAGCAAGGGCCGGCGAACTGGACCAACGGTTTCTTGCCGGCGGCCTACCAGGGGACCTCATTCAACGCGGAGAAGCCGATCAACCACCTGGCACGGCCGCCTGCCATCGGTGCCGGCGACGACCGGGCGGCGCGGGACTTCCTCCGCCTGCTCAACGACGAGCACCTCCGCCGCCACCCCGGCGATACGGACCTCGCCGCGCGGATCGCCGCCTACGAGCTGGCCGCACGAATGCAAACAAGTGCCCCCGAAGTTGGGGACCTGTCGCGGGAAGGTCCGGCGACCCGGGCCCTCTATGGCCTGGATCATGACAACTCGCTGCTGGCCGCCTTCGGCCGCAACTGCTTGCTGGCCCGCCGGCTGCTGGAGCGGGGCGTCCGGTTCGTGACCCTCTTCAACGGAGCCTTCGCCATGGGCGAGGGTGCCCTGAACTGGGACGGGCATCGCCGCATTCGGTCCGACTATCTCCGGCACGGACCGATCCTGGACCAGCCGGCCGCCGCTCTGCTGCTCGACCTGAAATCGCGGGGACTCCTCGACGAGACGCTGGTGGTCTGGACCACCGAGTTCGGCCGCATGCCGACGTTCCAGAAAGGGACCCAGGGGCGCGACCACAATCCCAAGGGGTTCACCGCCTGGCTGGCCGGCGCCGGCGTCAAGCACGGGTTCAGCTTCGGGGCCACCGACGAGTTCGGCTACCAGGCGGTCGAGAAGGTCGTCGACGTCCATGACTTCCACGCGACGATCCTCCACCTGCTCGGCCTGGACCACCAACGACTCACGTACAACCACAACGGCACCTCGCGCCGGCTCACCGATGTCCACGGCCACGTGATCCGGGAAGTCCTGGCCTAAGAAACCGCAGGCTGGCACGTGATCGTTCTGGTGAGGAACGTCCCCCACGGAGGGACTCGTCGAAACCGAGCCACAAGATAGGAGACGGCCATGAAACCCAAGTCCGATTACGACCCGGAGCTTCCGTCGAACGTGCGGCCGTGGTACTGGCGGATCCGCGCGATTGGGCAGTTGGTGGTCGTGATCGTCCTGAGCGGGCTGCTGTTCTCCGCCATACCGTCCCGAGGGCAGGGCCCCGTGCGGAGCGCGCTCAGGTTCCAGAAGGTACCGGGCCAGCAGGCCGTGATACCCGGACCGATCGGCCGCCTTCGGACCCCGGTCCGTCCGCCGCGCGATCGGTTCGTCATCGTCGCCCCGGCGGCGATCGATCCCAAGATGGTGGTGCGGGCCGACCCGGATCTCGACGCGGAGATGGTCTTCAATCCGGAGACCGGCCGCCGCGGATCGTCGGGGTCCGCTCCGGCGCGCGCCGGCGTTCCCGTCGCGCCGCCGGCGGTTCCGCATCCGGCCCCGGCCGAGCCGCCGCCGCAGACCTGGACCCCACCGCCGTCGGTCGTCCCTCAACCCCAACCGCATTGAGAGGAGGACCAGACCCTGTCCGCTCCCTCGTGGGCTCCGCGCGGGTGATGGCCCCGGCGGATCGTCGGCGACGTCACAGCCTTCTTGACCGGTGCGCGGCTCTCACGGTAGGTTTCGAGGATGGGTGTGCACCGCATCGTGGGGAGACTTGCGCATGTCCATTTCGTGGCTGGTCGTGACGGCTGTGATCGGCTTTCCCCCGCCCGAATCGGGATCGACCAGCGTCGTCGCGCCCGGGGCCAAGCTGGAGAAAGTCTTCGAAGAAGGGGAATTCACCGAAGGAGGGGCCCTCTCGGCCGACGGCTCGATCCTCTTCTCGGACATCGGCAACCGGATCCTCCGCTTCGATCCGAAGACCGGCCGGACGACAGTTTTCCGCGAGCCGAGCGGTCGAGCCAACGGCATGGCCTTCAACCCGCGGGGTCAGTTGATCGTCGCCGAGGGGGCCAATAGCGGGGGCGGCCGCCGGGTCTCGATCACCGACCCGGACGGCACCGTCCGCACGCTGGCCGATAGCGTCGATGCGAAGCGGTTCAACAGCCCCAACGACGTCGCCATCGATCGCCAGGGGCGGGTGTACGTCTCCGATCCCCGCTATGTCGGCAATGAGCCCCGCGACCTCGATTTCGAGGGGGTCTTCCTCATCGAGCCGGAAGGCTTCGTCATCCCGCTGGACCTGCCGGTCACCAAGCCCAACGGGCTGGCGATCAGCCCCGACGGACGGACCCTCTACGTCTCGGACAACGGACGGCAGCGGCGGGCGCTGGTGGCCGCCGATATCGGCGCCCGCGGCAAAGTCAGCGGCGCGCGCGTCCTCCACGATTTCGGCAACGATCGCGGCATCGACGGTATGACCGTCACCACCGACGGCCGGATCGTCGCCGCCGCCGGCTCCGGCTCCAAGGCCGGTGTGTACATCTTCTCTCCCGAGGGGAAAATCCTGGAGGTCATCCCGACCCCCGAAGATCCCGCCAACGTCGAGTTCGGCGGCGATGACCGCAAGACCCTCTACATCTGCGCCGGCAAGAGCCTCTACCGCATCAAGACCACCATGACCGGCTTCCACCTCTGGCCGCCCGCGCCGCGGTTGGGCGCGCAGTAGCCAGTGCCCAGTGAAGACAAGGCCGGCTTTTCGCTTGCTGCGTACTGCCTACCGCGGACTGCGTGCTTCCAAGGACGGCCTCCTGCCCACCACATTGACGCCGCTGCCGACGATCAGGTCATGGTCGTAGGCCCAGTCGTAGAGCCTTCCGCGCTTGGCCGGCGGCAGTTCGAGGATGTCCGCGAACCCCTCCGCGGCGAACCAGTGCTTGAGTTCATCGAGGGTGTGATGCGACTGGTAGCGGGGGGCGTACCAGTCGAAGTTGTCGCAGACGCGGAGGGTCCAGTCGGGGTGGCTGGAAAAGTTGACGACCTTGCTGAGGGTGCGGTTGAGTAGAGGGATACTCCCGAGCGCTCCCAGGCCGGCGCAGAGGGGCTCGAGCAGGCGCGTGGGCAGGCGGGTCGTCAGGGCACGGATCCCGGTATTGATCCACTCCTGCGGGACCGTGTTGCGGCGGTAGAGCCAGACGGCCAGACGGCCGCCCGGCTTGACCCGCCGGGCGATCTGGGCGAAGGCGCGGCGGGGATCGGGCGTATGATGCAAGACGCCGATCGAGTAAACCAGGTCGAAAGCCCCCTCGGCGAGGGGCAGGTCCAGGAGGTCCGCCTGGGCGATCAGGACCTTGGGCAGCCCGGCGCAGAGGGCGGCGGCCTTCTCGACGGCGGTACTGAGGTCCACGGCAACGACGTGGGCGCCGTGCGCGCCGACCAGGCGGGTGTATCGGCCGCCGCCACAGCCGGCGTCGAGCACCAGGCGGCCGGCCAGCTCGGTCGCCGCTATCCCGGTCTTGACCCGGAACGTCGCCTCGTCTTCCTCGGGGCGCAGCACGTCGTAGCGGTTCCACTGCCGGCCGAAGCTCGCGGCATAGGAGTCGCCCGCCAGGCGCGGAATCCCCCCCCGGATCGCGACGACTGTCCCACAGGACCGGCAGGCCAACGCCTGCGGAGGGTCGCCTTCGAGGATCAGGTCCCCGCGGCAGCGAGGACATCGCACGAGTGAAAGCAATTCTCGACTCATGACAGTAGGGCCGGCTGTGCCGGCGGGAGCAGCGCTGAATCCTCGATGCAAAGCACAGGGTCGGCCGTTCCGGTCCCTACGTCCTACGTTCCAGAATCGACCGGCAATCGGCAACTGGCAACCAGCGACGAGTGAGGGTGGGCATGTCCTGGATCGACCGGCTCGAGCGGCGGATCGGACGATGGCGGAGCGGCGGCCTGGACGGCACATGGGTTGTGGCTGTCTCGGGGGGTGGGGACAGCGTGGGGCTGTTGCGCGTCTTGCATCAACTCGCCCCGGCGGTGGGCCTGCGGCTGTCGGTGGCTCACCTGGACCACGGCGCCCGGGGCGAGGCGGCGCGGGCCGATGCCGCGTTCGTCGCCGAGCTGGCCGCGTCGCTCGGCTTGCCTTTCGATCTGGGTCGATGGCAGCCGTCCCGCGCCGGCCACTTCGAGGCCGACGCGCGCCGCGCCCGATACGGCTGGCTGGTCGAGACCGCGCGGGCGCGCGCCGCCGCGGTCGTGGCGGTCGGACATACCCGCGACGATCAGGCCGAGACGATCGTGCACCGGATCGTCCGCGGGACGGGCCTGCACGGCCTGGCGGGCATGCCGCGCGTCCGCGTCCTGGGCGGTGACCCGCGAATCACGCTGGTGCGACCACTGCTGGACGTCCCCCGGCGCGCGCTTCGAGATCATCTGGCGGCGCTGGGACAGCCGTTCCGCGAGGACGAGACCAACGCCGACCTCACACGCACCCGGAGCCGGATCCGGCTCGACCTGCTGCCCAAGCTCGAGGCCGAATATAACCCGAGAGTCGTCGAGGCGCTGGTCCGGCTGGGACGGCTGGCCGCCGCGTCGGACCGCGCGATCGCGGCGGAGGTGCGCGCGATGGCCAAGGCCGCGACCATCACGGTCGCGCCGGACTGCCTCGTGCTCAAGCACGCGTTTCTCAGCTCGCTTCCAGGTCATCTCCGGATCGAGGTCTTGCGCCGGCTCTGGCGTCGGGCCGGCTGGCCGGAGGGGGAGATGTCGGCGCGGCGCTGGCGGCGGCTGTCGGCCCTCGTGCAACAGCAGGAGGTGCCGCGATTCGAGATCGGTGCCGGTGTCGCAGTGTCGACTCAGCAGTTCTTCCTGGTCCTGCGTCGCTCGCCCGTGCCGGCGGCTGCCGCTCCCGCCGTCGAGTCCCGCGGCCCGATCGAGCTGAAGGTTCCCGGCGCGGCGGCCGTTCCCTGGGCCGGAGGGCGGGTTCTCGCCACGATCGACCCCGCGGAACCGTCGGACGAGTCGATCGACCGCGACCGATTGGCCTTCCCCATGTCCATTCGCCCGCCATTGCCGGGCGACCGGTTCCAGCCGCTGGGGATGGGTGGCCGGAGCACGCCGCTGGCGGATTTCTTCCGCGGCCGTCAGGTGCCACGCGATCGCCGCCAGCGCACGCCCTTGGTCTGTGACCAGCTCGGCATCGTCTGGGTCGTCGGCCACCGCATCGCCGATCGCGTCCAGGTGACGGAGCAGACCCGGCAGACCCTGGGCCTGCGCTGGGAGCTGCAACCGTAGGACCGGTTTCTCGGTCCTCCCGCACGGCCGCAGCGAACCCGATCGCCAAGGTCGGGTAGGCAAGCGGATGGGCGCCGCCCTACGATAGGGGCCAGCGGAGAGATGATCCGCCCGGAGAGAGGGTCCCCGCGATGGCCGACTTCGCCGCACGCGTCCTGAAGCTCGTCTCCGAGCCCGAGTACAAACCGATCACGCTCAAGGCGATGTCACGGCGGTTCCAGATCGATCCCGACGACTCTGCCGAGTTTCGCGCCGCGGTCAAGCAGTTGGTCAAGGAGGGGAAGCTCGACCTGGCCAAGGACAAGCGGCTACACCGGCCCGACCAGGCGGGGCTGGTCATCGGACTGTTCCGGCGTTCGGCCAAGGGCTTCGGGTTTGTCCGCCCGCACCATTCCCCCAACCCGGACGACCAGATCTTCATCCCGGTTGCGGCCACCGGGGATGCCTCCAACGGCGACGAGGTCGCGGTCAAGGTGACCAAGACGTCGCGACGGCGGGGGAAGAATCTCGAGGGCCGGATCGTCCGGATCGTGGCGCGGGCCTCGGGGGTCTTCGTCGGCACCTACTTCGAGGAGGCCGGCTCCGGGTATGTCCGGATCGACGGCACCACGTTCCACGACCCCATCGACGTGGGCGACCCCGGGGCCAAGGGGGCCAAGCCGGGCGACAAGGTCGCCGTCGAGATCGTCCGCTACCCGACCCCCTACCTGGAGGGCGAGGGGGTCCTCACCGAGATCCTCGGCCAGCGCGGGCAGCCGGGGGTCGACACCCTGGCGATCATCCGGGCGTTCAACATCCCCGACACGTTCGACGCGGCCGTGCTCGAAGAAGCGCGCGACCAGGCCCGGTTCTTCGACGAGGCCCAGCTCGGCGATCGGGTCGACCTCCGCGACGCGACGACCGTGACGATCGACCCGGCCACGGCGCGCGACTTCGACGACGCCATCACGCTGACGCGCGACGAACAGGGTTACTGGAACCTGGCCGTCCACATCGCCGACGTCGCGCATTTCGTGCGGTCCGGTTCGGCCCTGGACCGCGCCGCCCGACACCGTGGGACGAGCGTCTATCTCCCCGATCGCGTGATCCCCATGTTCCCCGAGATCCTCTCCAACAGCCTGGCCAGCCTCCAGGCCGGCCGCACGCGGTACACCGTCAGTGTCTTCCTGGAGTTCAACCCCGAGGGCGTGCTGGTCTCGAAGCGGTTCGCGCGCTCGGCCATTCGGGTCGATCATCGCTTCACCTACGAGCAGGCCCTCGAGGTCATGAAGCGACCCCAGGCGCATCATCGCGGAGTCTCGGCCGAGGTCGCCCGGATGATGGGTCAGATGCTCGAGCTGGCGATGATCCTCCGCTGCCGCCGGTTCGCCCGCGGCGCACTGGAACTCAACCTCCCCGAGGTCGAAATCGAGCTCGGGGACCAGGGCGAGGTCAGCGGCGCGCACCTGGCCGTTCACGACGAGAGCCACCAGGTCATCGAGGAGTTCATGCTGGCGGCCAACGAGGCGGTCGCCACCACCTTGAGCGCCGAGAACATCCTCTTCCTCCGCCGCGCCCATCCCGATCCCGAGCCGTTCAAGCTGGACGAGTTCGCCGAGTTCGCTCACAGCCTTGGTCTCGCCCTGGAGCAGCCTCAGAGCCGGTTCGAGCTCCAGCGGGTCCTCAGGGAGACGGTCGGCCAGCCGGAAGAATACGCGGTGCACTACGGACTCTTGCGCAGCCTCAAGCAAGCCAACTACACGCCCGAAGCCGAGGGCCACTACGCGCTGGCCAGCTCGGATTATTGCCACTTCACCTCGCCGATCCGCCGCTATCCCGACTTGCTGGTGCATCGGCAGTTGATCGCCTGGCTGGAAGGGAACAAGCCGGCCAGCCGCCACGACGAGTGGGTCGTGCTGGCCGAGCACTGCACCCGGACCGAGCGTCGCGCCGAGGCCGCCGAGCGCGAGCTGATCCGGGTCAAGCTCCTCACCTACCTGGAGGACCACATCGGCGCGTCGTTCCACGCCATCATCGTGGCAGTCCAGGACTTCGGTCTGTTCTGCCGTCTCACCGAGCTGCCCATCGAGGGGTTGATCCACGTGACTTCGCTGGCCGACGACTACTACTACCTGGAGTCCGGGACTCATACCCTGGTGGGGCGCCGGTCCGGTCGCCGGCACCGGCTGGGCGACCGCGCGGTCGTTCGGATCGCCCATGTCGACGTGGACCGCCGCGAGCTCGACCTGGTCCTGGACCAATCCCCGCTTTCCCGGGGCCGAAGGCGCCCGGACGACTCGGCACGTCCCGCCACCGCGTCCCTGCCCGCGCCCCAGGCGGGACCGGCCCGACCACCGCGCGGACGCACCCGGTCGAGCCCCAGCCCCACCCGGCCGCCCGAGGAGGCTCCACGCCCCGGTTCCGGTCGAACCGCCCCGGGCAAGTCCAGGACGGCCAAGTCCAAGGTCCAAAGCAAACCCAAGCCGAAGGCCAAGGTGAAGAAAGGGCGCAAGAAGCGGCCCGGCTGACCCGCACCCCGCAAGGCCGCTGGCTGTCAGGGGGCGCGCCGGCCGCGGCGGGGTGCCGGCGTCGCTTCCAAGCCTTGCCGGACCGAGTCGGAGCTCGGCAGCTCGACCAGCAGCACTTTGCTCCAGTCGGGCTCGATCTCCACCAGGAAGACCCACTTCGAACAGGTCTCGCACAGGCCCAGCAGCCGGGCCGGCTCATCCTCGTCGGGCTGGAACAGATTGAGCGAGACCGAGCAATCCGGACAGCACAGCGACCGTGTCCCCTGGCCCCTGCTGATGATTCGCGTCACAAATCCGACAGGGAGGGGAATCGGCCCCGACAGCGCGGGCCTGGAGGATGGCACGACGATCTCCTTGGGGGACCTCAGCGTCAAGACACAGTTGGAGCACCCGGCGCCGCAC
This sequence comes from Isosphaeraceae bacterium, assembly GCA_021324445.1. Taxonomy (GTDB): domain Bacteria; phylum Planctomycetota; class Planctomycetia; order Isosphaerales; family Isosphaeraceae; genus JAJPJC01. Next base: position 30,436 of record JAJPJC010000131.1, on the reverse strand, counting down.
TCGCGAGAACCGCACCGTTCTCTGGCTCCAGCCATGCAGTCACGTCGCCATCATAGGCTGGCCAGGACGGATTGCAACCCCCAACCAGGAAATAATTGGAAAGCGGCGCCAGTCCCGGCCGCCGACCGAGGGGTGAATTCGCGGCAAGGTCCGGGCCATACCCCGCCTCCGAGGGAGAGGCAAAATCAAGAAACCTCAAGCGGCATAATGGTCTAGGGCGACGACTCTCGGATTTTGCTCTTCACAGCCCGGACGAGTCCGGCAAGAATCTCCGGCCTCGGAAATCCCCCGAGGCGCAGACATCATCGTGGAGGGAGCCAGGACTGATTACACCGGCAAGGAAGAAACTCACGTAGGTCCGGCTGTCCAGCCTGACTCTTCAGGCACGTCAGGCTGTCCAGCCTGACTCTTCAGGCACGTCAGGCTGGACAGCCTGACCTACGTTCTTGCCAGCGTAATCGCCGGATAAACGACTCGCAGGGAAGGGAGGAAGTGCCGTGAGGAACTGGAAGCCTCTTTTGGCGATTGCGGTCTTCGCCGGGAGCTGGGGAGGTTCTGGCGGGGTGGCCCGCGGCCAGACCTTCGAGCGGGATACCACCATCACGGGTCCGCGCGGCCGGACGATCCAGCGTCAGGTCGAAATCAAGCGCGGGCCAGGGACCATCCAGCGGGACATCCAGATCACGCGCCCGGGTGGAACCTTCGACCGTCAAGTGCAGCTCCAGCGGACACCGGTCCCGGGCCGCGGCTTCATCCCCGGCCCCTGGCCGCGGCCGCCGTGGTGGGGTCCCCGGCCCCTGGTGATCGCGCAACCGGCCCCGGCGTTCGGGCTCGGGCTCATGGCCGCCCCGTTCCTGAATTTCTCCTTCGGTGGCGGGGGTGGAGGCGGGTTTGGAGGAGGCCCGGGCGGACCCGGCCCGGGCGGACCCGGCCCGGGCGGCGGTGCCCAGGCCCCTCCGCCTCCGGACCAGGTCGCGCTCCAGTGCCAGCGCTGTCAGAGCTTTTCCCCCAGCGCGCGCAAGGATGCGGCCTATACTCTGGGCCGGCTGGGCGACCCGCGCGCCGTACCATCGCTCGTTCATCTACTGAAATACGACAATTTCAAGGACGTGCGGGTGGCCGCGGCGATCGCGCTGGGCGAGGTTGGCGGCTCGGATGCCGCGGTCGCACTCGAGCGCGCCTCGATCTATGACCATCGGGAGGATGTGCGGAAGGCAGCGACGGCCGCCCTCAATCGGTTGAACGCCAAGGCGAAGGCGACCGCCGCTGCACCGCCACCGGCCGCCGCGTCCTCGCCGTCGCCATCGCCGCCGGCCGCCGCGGCGCCGTCCCCCTTCCGGGACTCCGCCCCGGCCGCTGAGGGGAGCGGGGTGGCCCCGGAGGCCTTGCCGTCTCAGCAGCCCGAACTCACGCCGCCGCCACCGCCCACGCCGGTGGCCCCCGGCGCGAGTGCCGGCAGCAACCCGTAAGGGGCGGTCTAGCGCGGTGTGGCTTCCCGCCGCCGCGGACCAAGATCCGAGCCTGGCCTTGCGGGCACAAACCAACGACCTGGATCGCCGAGATCCAGGTCGTATTCAACGGGTCAGGCGGGCCCTACGACCGCTGTGCCGGGCGCACTCCGGCGACCTGACGAGCCGGGCGGCTGCCCGGACGGAACGGCGGGTTCTGGACATAGCCGGCGACGCCGCGGTAGTCGCGGCAGACGGTGATGTCCCACGCCCCGACGATCACCCCGTGCTCCCGCACCACGATCCGCTCGATTGGGTCCATCCGGTCGACAACGCCCTTGTGGGTCAGGTGCATGGAATAACTGGGCGGCATATTGGCATCCTCGACCACGACGGCCGGCCGGCCCCGGAACACCTCGGCGTCGTGCCGCGGGTTGGGATGCCAGAGGTCGTGTTGGTTGACCGGCTGGGCGCTCATGCCGTAGTTCCAGCTCAGGCAATAGGTCTCTGGGTTGCCGGGAAGGTAGAACTCGAGGGTCGAAGCTAAGGCGTAAGTCGGCGTCAAGACGAAGGGCGAGTCCCCCTCGGCGCGCAGGGCCTCGACGCGGCGTTGGACCGCCCGCGCCAGCTCCTGGTGCCCGCGCATCCGCGCGGTCACGTCGATGAGTCGCAGAGGGGCCGCATATCGCTTGGTGGGGGCGGGGACCCAGCGGGCGAAGGCTGGATAGAACCACTCCGTGTGATGGATCGCGACCACGGCCGCCATCGAGAAGCACCATCCCGCCACATACGCCCGGGCGCGCAGCCCACCGCGGGCCAGCACGCCTTCGACCCGCCCGCCGATCAGGGCGACGACGGCCACATAGCCCGGCGCCATCCAGTTCGCTTCGGTCTCGCCCAAGAGGCTCGCCGCCAGGCAGGCACTCCAGATCACACCCCAGAGGCAAAGCAAGTAGAGCGTCCCGGAGCGATCCCAACCCCGGGGACCCCCGCCACGGGACTCTTCCGGCGTCGTCGAACCGACCGACAGGGGTAGGACCGCACGCACGGCCGCGACGATGGCCGTGATCCCGACGACCCACCAGATCCCGCCCAGCACGGCGGCCTCGGCGCCCAGGAAGCTGAGCACCGGCCAGAGGCTCCCCCAGGTCGCCCGTCGCGAGAGACCCACGCGATCGGCCAGTTGCCCCATTCCGACCCAATCGTGCTGGATATTCCAGACGAGGATCGGGGCCATGCTCAGGCCAACGCAGAGCAGCGACATGATCCAGAAGCCCGGCCGTGCCAGGTGGCGGCGGTCCTGCGGGCTCAGCATCAGAAACAATCCCACCGATGCAGGTAAGGCCAGGACCGAGTACTTCGCCAGCACGCCCAGAGCTCCCACCAGGCCGGCCGCGATCCAGGCGCGGAGCTCATCGGTCCGCACCGCGCGCAACGCCCACACGGCGGCCCAGGTCCAGCAGCAGACCAGCGGCGTGTCGCAGGTGATCAGCACGCCGCCGATGGCAAAGAGCGGGATGGCGGGCAAGACCAGGGCCGCGAACATCCCCGCGCGCCGCGAGCCCAGCGCCTCCGAGCCTAGCCGGAAGATCCCCCAGGCCGTCAGGCCCCCGAGGACTACAGCCGGCAGCCGGGCCGCGAACATCAAGGAACCCGTGAGGTGCTGGCTCAATCCGCCGAACAGTTCGGTAGCCAGCCGGATCAGCCAGGCGATCAGCGGTCCGCGCGCGAAATAGCTCCAATCCAGCCGCCGCGACCACGCCCAGAATTCCGCCTCATCCCCGGAGAAGTCCCAATCGCAGCCGACCAGCAAGAACAGCACCTGGCAGGTCATCACCGCCAGGATCGCCGCGAGCGTCCACCTTCCATAGGAGTCGCTGCCGTCTTGCCGTGGTAAGGCCCCCGCGCGACGGCGGCTACCGGCGCGCCGGGTGAGTTCGGCTAATTGTGACATGACTTTGCGCTTCTCACCTCGCCCGCGGCCAAGCGGGCGGAACGTCGAGCCTGCCCGAGACAATCCCCTCGGTTCCAACGCCTCCCCGCGCGCGGCGCGACCGGCCGCGTCGAAGTTTTCGGTAGAATCGTCATCGGCAATTCGCGCCGCGAACTCGACGAATTCGCGATCGGTCCAAAGAGATTCCTCTCCGCCTACCGGCTCGGCCGGATCAGTTGTACAATACCGGCAATCCGGGGATCCATCCACTCCCAACGATCGAGAGCCCGATCATGAGCATGGTCGTCGCGACCAAGGGCCGGTACACGCCCGAAGACCTGCTGGCCATGCCCGACGGCAAGAGCTACGAGCTGGTCGACGGCCAACTCGTGGAGCGGAACCTGGGACTCGAATCCAGTAGCGTGGGAGGGGAGTTATACGCCCGCCTGCTACAACATGGCAAGGAGCACGGACTCGGATGGGCTTTGCCAGCCGACAGCGGCTATCAGTGCTTCCCCCACGAGCCCGGCCTGGTTCACAAGCCCGATGTCTCATTCGTCCGGTACGCCGCTTCCCTGGCGGCGTCCTGCCCAAGGGATGGGCCAAAATCCGCCCCGACTTGGCGGTGGAAGTCATCTTGCCCAAGGACACCGCGTATGAGCTGGATGAGAAGCTCGACGACTACCGCAGAGCCGGCGTGCCCCTGGTTTGGGTGATCAATCCCAACTCGCGCACGGTGAGGATCTATCGCGGCGACGACCCGGTCATCACCTTGCATGAAGACGACGAACTCTCAGGGGAGAACATCATCCCCGGCTTCCGTTGCCCGGTGCGGGAGATCCTGCCGCCCCGTGAGCCGCTCGCGGAAGCCCAACCGAACCCGAACGGCCCGAACGGTCCCACGGAGCCGATCGGCGACACCGGGTAGAGGTCCAGGCCGCGCCGCTTGGATTTGTTGTGCACGCTCTCAGGCATGCGGCGGAGGCCCGAATGCGCCGTTGAGGGCCAATCCGTCCGGCTTGGACCTGGGGACGAACCAGGGATAGATCGCCGGCAAGACCAGGGTGTTGAGCAGGGTCGAGGTGATGATCCCGCCGATGACGACCGTGGCCAGCGGGCGCTGGATCTCGGCCCCGGGGGTGTGGGCGATGGCCATGGGGATGAAGCCCAACCCGGCGACCAGGGCCGTCATGAGGATCGGTCGCAAGCGGACAACGGCCGCCTCGCGCGCCGCCGCGTGGGCTTCGATTCCTTCCTGGCGCAGGTGCTCGACGGCGCTGACCCAGACCAGGCCGTTAAGTACGGCCACGCCGAAGAGCGCGATGAACCCGACGCCTGCCGAGACCGAGAATGGCAAGCCGCGCAGCGCCAGGGCGAAGACGCCGCCGGTCGCCGCCATCGGCACGGCCGTGTAGATCAACAGCGCCAGCCGCATCGAGTGGAACGTGCTGTACAACAGCAGGAAGATCAGGAGCATGGCCACCGGCACGACGACCATCAGGCGCTCGGTGGCGGACTGGAGGTGCTCGAACTGGCCGCCCCAGCGGAGGAGGTAGCCGGGGGGGAGCTTGACGCGGGCGTCAATGGCGGCCTGGGCCTGGGCGACGAAGCTGGCGATGTCGCGGCCCCGGACGTTCACCCCCACCACCGCCCGCCGCTGGACGTCCTCTCGCTCGACCTCGCTGGGCCCCTCCTCGTCGTCGACGTCGGCCAGGTCCCGCAACTCGATCGGCCGTCCCGTCGGGTCGACGACCCGGATCGAGCGGATCCGCTCGGCGTCGTCGCGCCAGGATTCGGGGATCCGGACCCGCAGCGGGTGCCGTGCGGAGATCTGCACCCGCGCCGATTCCCGCTTGGGGTCCTCGAACACGGTCCCGACCGTCGTGCCGCCCAGCGCGGCGACCGCGTCGAGCACGTCGGACGCCTGGATCCCGTACCGCGCCAACTGGTCGCGGCGCACCTTGATCCGCAGCATCGGCAGCCGCCCGGCCGTCGGGGTCTTGATGTCGTGCGCACCCTCGATCCCCGCCAGGACCCGCTCGACCTCCAGCGAGATGCGGCGCAGCTCGTCGAGGTCCGGCCCGTAGATCAGCGCGGCCACGTCGCTCTTGACTCCGGCGACCAGCTCGTTGACCCGCATCTCGATCGGCTGGCTGAAGCCGAATTTGACGCCCGGCACGTGCTCGGTCAGGAGCTTGTCCATCTCCTCGATCAGGTCGTCGCGGGTCAGGCCCGGACGCCACTGGTCCTGGGGCTTGAGCATCGTCCAGACGTCGGTCTGGTGCACCCCCATCACGTCGTTGGCGATCTCCGGCCGCCCGGTCTTGCAGTAGACCAACCGCACCTCGGGGATCGTCTTGAGCAGGTTCTCGATCTGGGTCGAGGCCGCCACGGCACCCTCGAGCGCGGCGGAGGGGATCCGCACCGCCTCGATCAAGAGGTCCCCTTCGTTGAGCCGGGGCATGAACTCGCCCCCCAGGTTCAGCGCGACCGGCGCGCTGGACCCGACCAAACCCAGGGCCAGGATCACAGCCCAGAATGGATGGCGGACAAACGCATCGAGGATCGGCCGGTAGGCGTGCTTGATCCCCCGGATCAGCCAGAGCTCCTTCTCCTGGGGCCGGGCGCTGAGTCCCATGGCCGCCAGCACCGGCATCAAGGTCAGCGACAGCACGAGCGAGCCCATCAGGGCGAAGATCACCGTGAAGGCCATGGGGCGGAAGAGCTTGCCCTCGGTCCCCTGGAGTGCCAGGATCGGCAGGTACACGATCGCGATGATCAGCTCGCCGAACATGGTGGGCTTGCGAACCTCGACCGCGGCATCGCGGACGATCTCGAGCTTGGGCCGCGTGCCCCCCTCGTGCGCCAGCCGTCGCACGCAGTTCTCGATCATGATGACGGAGGAGTCGACGATCAGGCCGAAATCGATCGCGCCCAGGCTCATCAGGCTCGCCGAGATCCCGGTGGCCAGCATGACGTTGGCCGCGAAGAGCATCGACAGGGGGATCGCCAGGGCGACGATCAGGCCGCCCCGGAGGTTCCCCAGGAGCACCAGGAGCACGGCGATAACCAGGACGCCGCCGGCCGTCAGGTTGTGCAAAACCGTGCTCAGCGTCTGGTTGATCAGGTGGGTGCGGTCATACAGCGGCTCGATGGTCACCCCGGCCGGCAAGCTCTTTTGGAGCCGCTCGATCTCGGCCTTCACGGCGTTGACCACCTCGCGGCCGTTCTGGCCGATCAGCATCATCACCAGCCCGGTGACGATCTCGCCCTGGCCGTCCCGGGTCACCAACCCCGCCCGGATCATCGGCGCCGGGACCACCCGGGCCACATCCCCGACGGTGACCGGCACGCCGTTGCGCTCGTCGATGACGATCGCGGCGATGTCCTCGAGGTTCCGCACCTGGCTCACGCCCCGGATGTAGCGCGCCTCCCCGCTGTGGACCAGATAGCCGCCGCCGACGTTGGCATTGTTGGACCGCAGCGCGTCGAACAGGTGGGTCATCGAGAGCCGGAGGGTCGCCAGCTTGTCGGGATCGGCCTGGACCTCGTAGGTCTTCATCTCGCCGCCGTGCGGGTTGATCTCGGTCACACCCTCCACCCGGCGCAACTGGAAGGCGATGAACCAATCCAGCAGCGTGCGCAGATCCATGGGCGACATCCCGGACTCCGGGGTCGCCTTGACCTGGAACTGGAACACCTCGCCCAGCGCCGTGGAGATCGGCCCCAGCGTCGGGGTCCCGTAACCCGGCGGGATCCCCGCGGCCGCCCGGGGAATCCGCTCGCCGACCAATTGCCGCGCCCGATAGATGTCGGTCCCTTCCTTGAACACGATCGTCACCACCGAGACGCCGAACTTCGAGATCGACCGGATCTGCTCGACGTTGGGCAGTCCGCTCATCGCCCCCTCGACCGGGAACGACAGGAATTGCTCGATCTCCAGCGGCGACAGCGCCGGCGCCTCCGTGATCACCTGCACCTGCACGTTGGTCAGGTCGGGCACGGCGTCGATCGGCAGGTGTCCCGCCGAGTAGATGCCCAGCCCGGCCACCAGCGCGGTCGCCATGAGCACGAAAAACCGGTTGTTCAGCGAAGATTGGATAATGGAGTTGAGCATAGTGGCTGGTGGCTAGTGGCCAGTGGCTAGAGTCAACCCGCGGAGGATCTCCGCGCCGTGCGCGCATCTGGGGAATTCCAGGTTTCAGATTCCCGATTCCACATGAGGATCGATCGGGAATCTGAACTCCGGTATCTGGATCTGGAATCCGGCATCTGGAATCCGGAATGGGCCATTTCTCTATTCGTCCTCGGGCTGATTCTGAAGGATCAGCTCGCTCTTGAGGAAGAATGCGCCCGAAGCGACGACCTGGTCGCCTTCCTTCAGGCCGGCCTTGATGACGATGCGGTCGCCGGCCCGGCGGCCGACCTCGACGGGCTTGAGGGTGAACTTGGATTGATCGCCCTCTCGGCCGGCGGGGACGAAGACGTACTTGAGGGACTCGATCTCCTCGACCGCGGCGGCGGGGACGGTCAGCGCCTGCTCGGTGGCCGAGCTCCCGAGCAGGATCCGCACGAACATGCCCACCTTGAGCAGGCCATCGGGGTTCTCGGTCTGGGCCAGGAGCGGGACGGTCCGGGTCAGGGGGTCGAACACGGCCCCGAGCGACAGCAGCCGGGCACGGAATTCGCGGTCCGGGTAGGCCGTGGCCTGGAAGCGGATCGAGCCGTCCTGGATCCGGGGCAGCTGGGCGACGACCGACTCGTTGACGCTGGCCGAGACCCAGACGGATCGCAGGTCGGCCAGGGTGTAGAGCACATCGCTCGGCTCAACCCGCTGGCTGGGGACGGCGTTCTTCTTGAGGATCGTGCCGTCGAAGGGGGCGACGATCGTGTAGACGGTCACGTCTTCATTGATCGCGATCGCGTTGGCCTGCTCGGGATGGGCCAGCAGGCTGGGGATATCCTCCGCGACGCCGAGGATCCGCAGGCGCTGGGCCGCGTCGATGACGGCCGCTTCGGCCTGGCGCAGCGCCTGGTCGGCGAGCCGTTTCTCCTGGGCGGCGTCGTAGCGGACCTGCTCGATGGCGGCCTCGAGCTTCGCCTGAACCCCCTGACGGGTGTGCAGGGCGACGAGCATCGGGTGCACGCCGACGATCTTCTGATTCCTGAGGCTGGCAGTCTTCTCTTCCTCATGAGCGGCAATATCATATTCGGCCAGAGCCTGGAGGAGCGTGCCGCGGTAGGTCCCGAGCTGCTTGTCGGTGAAGCGCCGCTCGATCGTGGCCATGTCGTCCCGCGGTCGTTCCTCGTGACCGAGGTGATTCTCGTGGTGGGCATCGGTGACATCGGTGCTGCGCCGCGCGATCCCCTTGCGCAGCTCGGGGATCAACAGCGCGATGTTGCCGGCGATCTCCGACTTCCAGTTGGCCTCGAACCGTGCCGTCACCAGCTCGCGCTGCCTCTGGCGGAGGTTCAATCGCGCCGTACCGATGTCGGGACTGTCGAGGACCAGCAGGGTCTCGCCGCGGTGGATGGTTTGTCCCAGCCGGGCATGGACCTCGCGGACGATGCCGGCGGCGCGGGGCCGGATCTCGACTTGCCGGTCCGCGTTGGCCTGGATGAGTCCGGGGACGGCGACCTCCGTCGCCAGGCGGTCGATCCGAGCCGGCTCGCTGGCGATCTTGGCCGTTCGGACTTTCGACTCCGGCAGGGTCACGGACGACCCCCCGCCCAAAGCGGGGCTTTTCGAGGGAGGCTCCGACGGGGATCCGGGCTGGGATTCCGAGCTTCGTGACGCGGCATGGAGCCGGGCGGGCCCCAGCACGTCGTAGGCAATATGTCCGGCCATCAGGGCCAGGCACAAGACCATACCCGCCCAGGGGAGGATTGGCCGGATCGTCCTCCGTTCCCGGCTCGTCTGAGTCTGACTCAACACAACGGACATGAGCGATTCTCCCGCCTGACCCGGCGAAGTTGATGCCTGTGGAGGGTTGGGTTGGGTTGGGTTGGGTTCGGTTGGCAGAGATGGTTTGGCAGACAGGAAGGTCTGCCCCACTTCAGGACCGGGAGCGCGTGCCACGGCGATCCGGGGGTGTGGCCTCGCCGAGCCGACAGGCGTCCGCCGCGGAGAACCCGGCGAACCATCGGAGAACGAGGCGAACGATCGGCAGGGTCGAAGTGTCAGCAGTTCCAGCGCTGGAACAGGGCGATGCGCGCAGCGCGCACCCCGAGGGGTTCCGTCGCGGGGGTCGGGGAGAAGGAGGAGGGTCCGGGGTCCACGGTCGCAACTGGGGCAGAGATCGCCCCCGAGCTGGCGCCGGAGAGTCCCAGGACCAACTGCTCGAGGAACCGCCCGCGGCTGTCGGGGCGGATCAACGGCTCGCTCCTCCAGTCCGGTTCCGGCCAGTCGCCCAGGTGAGCGTGCAAGGCCGGTCCCCTGCCAGGAGCACGATGCTCGTCGTCGGAGCCCCCTTGGGCCGCGCCGGGCTGGACCAGCGGCAGGAACCAGTGCCAATGCAAGAGGGCCACGTCATCGGCCGAGGCGGCCGAGGGATGCCATCGCAGGAGATGATCGTGGTAGGGGCAGATCTCGCCGGGCGCGTCGTGGTGGCGGATGTTGTGATAATCGACCTGCGGCAGCGGCACGTGGATCGCACTGAGAATCAACAGGCCGATTCCCAGGGATCGCAGGCGATGCCGCTCTGACCGCCGCCGTGACGACACGATCGAGCCTCGTTTCGGATGCAGGCATGGGTTGGCCAAGCCGGCAGGATGATCCGACCTCCATCCATTATGAGCCGGATCACCGACCCGGTCAAGTTGGCGCGCCTCTTGCCGATGCGCCTCTTCCCGAATCGAGCGGTTCAGGGCCTGAGCAGCTTGTCCAGTTCCGCGACGATCTTCCGCGCCAGGCCGTGGGTGTCCTGCTTCCGGCCGCGCACCGAGACCTGAGAGACCGTTTCCGTGCCGCGGTGGATCTTGACCTCGACGAGCACGGAATCGGCGTGGATCCGGTAGCGGCCCACCAGCCGGTACGCGTCCTCGGCCTCCTCGACGAGAATCGGTCCGGTGTCCTCACCCCGCGTCGATGCCTCGCGGAGCAGCTCGTCCACCCGACCGCCCAGGCCCAGCAGGTCGTCGAACGACGTCTCCTCCTGGAAGGCCGCCCGCAGCACCAGGGGTCGGGCCTTGGGCAGCGGGATCTGCCTTCGATCCGCCGGTTGCAGCAGGCCGACCGGGAAGCTCGCGCCGGCGCGCGGGCTGCACAGCAGCGGCTTCTGGATGCCGCCGATGCCCTGCGCCAGCTCCGGCACCTCATCCACGGCATAGCCGAACCAGGTCAAGACGTCGACCTCGGTGCCCTTGAGGCCCGGCCCGGTCAGGCCCAGGAGCAGGCTGTAGGTCAGCAGGCCCTGGCCGTACCGGCTGGCCTCGTAGCTGGGCGCGTCGGCGGCGGCGCCGGCCAGGAGGTGCAAGCCGTTGCGGTCCTTGATCCGCTCCAGTGCCCGCACCTGATCGCCGCTGACGCCCCGGGACTGGCCGAGCGTCTCCAGCGCCCGCCCGGCGGCGCAGGTGTCCAGGACCAGGACCTGGCGGTCGACGGCGGGGATGGCGCGGATCAGCTCGGCCAGCTCGGCGGCCGAGAGGGCGTCGCGGCGGCGGACCTGCTCGTCAGCCAGCTCGAAGCTGCTGGCCTCGGCGGTGAGGTAGTGGTAATCGGGCTTGCTGGCTGGGACCACGCCGTGGCCCGAGAGGTAGATGACCAGGATGTCGGTCGACCGGGCGGACCGGGCCAGGGCCCGCAGCGCCTCCACGATGTTGGCCTTGGTCGGCCGGGCGGCGGTCTGGGCCCGCTCCGTACTCAGCGTCGTGATGTGCACGTGGTCGGCACCGAGCAGCCCCGCGGCCGCGACCCGCAAGGCCCGAGCGAAGGCCTCGGCATCCTTGGCGGCATAGTGGAGGTCGATGGCCTGCCCAGCGTAGTCGGCCGTGCCGACGACGATCGCCCACAGGTCCGGGCCGGCGTCGGCGACGCCCCCGGCCTCGTATTCGACGACGGCGCCGCGGCTGCACAGGCTGCCGTCGGCATTGTAGACCTGGACCTCGACCCGGTTGACGGCGCCCGGCCGCAGCCGCGGGTCGCCGGCCAGGGGCACCGCCAGGCGCGCCACGTTGGGCCGCGGGTCGGTATCGGGGCTGGAGCCGCGCGCGTCGGCGACGATCTCCTTGCCGTTGACCTTGACCACCACGCGGCCGATCCCGCCGCCGCGGCCGGTCAGGGTGATGCCCAGGGTCCCCTTGGGGTCGCCGGCTCGCGGCGCGGTGACCGTCATGCTGGGGAAGAGCCGGACGCCTGCCAGCGCCTCGACGGAGCGCAGCGGCTCCTTGCTGAGACCCAGGTGCTTGGCCAGCAGGCCAGGGTCGTAGTAGCGCTCCTTGAGCTGGACCAGCTCGATCGGCTCGTCGCCGACGACCCAGTGCAGGTCCGGGACGTCACCGCCGTGGGCCGCGTCGTAGCGGCCCTCGGGGTCGACGACGGCCCAGGTGCCATCGTCGAAGCTGAGCAGCCGGCAGAGCTCGCGCCCGGCCTCCAGGTCCCACAGCGCGGTCGTCCCATCCCGGCTGCCGGTGAGGGCGCGCCGGCCGTCGTGTGTGAACGCCACGGCGCCGACTCGATGACCGTGGTCGAGAGTCACGAGCAGCTTCCCCGTCTCCAGGTCCCACAGCCGGGCCTGATCGTCGAAACAGGCGGTGAGGGCGCGCCGGCCGTCGGGCGCGATCGCCACGCCCCGCACCGCGGCGCCGTGCCCGTTGAGCGAGTGGATCAGCTTGCCCGTCTCCAGGTCCCAGAGTCGCGCTGTCGTGTCGAAGCCGCCGGTGAGGGCGTGGCGGCCGTCGGGCGCGATCGCCACGGTGAAGACCTGACCACGATGCCCCGTGAGCGTGCGGATCAGCTTGCCGGTCTCCAGATCCCAGAGCCGCGCCGTCGTGTCGAGGCTGCCGGTGAGGGCGTGGCGGCCGTCGGGCGCGATCGCCACGGAGGTCACCCCAGCGGCATGGCCGATGAGTGATCGAATCGTCTTGCCCGTTTGAAGGTCCCACAATCGCGCCGTCGTGTCGAGGCTGCCGGTGAGGGCCAGGCGGCCCTGGGGAGCCGTCGCCACGGACGTCACTTCACCGGTGTGGCCGATGAGGGATCTGAGGGCTTGGCGCGTCCTCAGGCTCCAGACCCGCGCCGTCTTGTCCCGACTGCCGGTGAGGGCGTGGAGGCCGCGGCGTCCGATCGCCACGGACGTCACCCCAGCGGCGTGGCCGCAGAAGGATCCCAGGGTCTTGCCCGTCCACAGGTCCCAGAGCCGCGCGTGTTTGCCCGTGCCGCCGGTGAGGAGGTAGCGGCCACCGGGCGCGATCGCCACGGCATCGACCGTGGTGCCATGCCCTTCGAGGGGCCGGATCGGCGTGCCGGTCTCCAGGTCCCAGAGCCGTGCTGTCGCACCGAGGCCACCGGTGAGGGCGCGGCGACCGTCCGGGGCGATCGCCACGGCATGGACGCGATAGCCGGGCTTGAGGGTTCGGATCAACGTGCCGGTCTCCAGGTCCCAGAGCCGCGCCGTCGCGTCGTGGCTGCCCGTGAGGGCGCGTCGGCCGCCGGATGCGATCGCCACGGTAAGAACCGGACCGCTGTGCCCCTGGAGGGAGCGGATCAGTGTGCCGGTCTCCAGGTCCCAGAGCCGCGCCGTCCGATCCGCGCCGCCGGTGAGAGCGCGGCGGCCATCGGGGGCGATCGCCACGGACGCGACCCGATCGCCGTGGCCATCCAGGGACCGGATCGTCACGCCGGTCCTCAGGCCCCACCACCGCGCCGTCGTGTCGAGGCTGCCGGTGAGGGCGTGGCGGCCGTCGGGCGCGATCACTGCGGACGTCACGCCACCGGTGTGGCCGATCAGGGAGCGGATCGGCTTGCCCGTCGCCAGATTCCAGAGTCGCGCTGTCGTGTCGAGGCTGCCGGTGAGGGCGTGGCGGCCGTCGGGCGCGATCGCCACGGCGGAGACCGGACCGCTGTGCCCCTCGAGGGAGTGGATCAGCGCGCCGGTCTCCAGATTCCAGAGCCGCGCCGTCTTGTCCCGGCTGCCGATGAGGGCGCGGCGGCCATCGGGTGCAATCGCCACGGAAGTGATTCCCGAGTCCTCCCTTTCGAGGACCCGGATCAGCGCGCCGGTCTCCAGGTCCCAGAGCCGGGCCACCCCCTCCGCGCCTGCCGTCAAGGCGTGGCGGCCGTCCGGGGCGTAAGCGAGACTCCACGCCCCCGAGCCGCCGATCTGGGGGACCAGCCGGGGTGTGCCGCGCGGACTCCCCGGCACACCATCCGCGGCCAGCAAACCCGGCACGTTCCACGCGAGAATCCAACCGGCCAGGATCAGCGCCCGGGAAGCCCGACTCTCGAACGATGGATTGCGCATGGTGATGCTCTCGTGACGGTTCGCCAGGGGTTGCAACCGAAGTCCTCGTCGAGGCCGACCACGCCGGCGCTGCGAGCGATGGGAGGCTTGGTAACCGGATTCACCTCATGGGACGGAATCACTGCCTATTGTAATCCCTGACGAGGCACGTCTGGGCCGGTTCTCCCTCCTTGCTTCCCGACCAGCGTGACCTCCCGCCCGCGGACCGAGTCGAAGAGCGACGGGTGCTGGAAGCTGTGCTTCTTGTGCAGCGAGCTCTCCGGCGGCACGTCCCCGGCACCCAGGGGCTCGACTGCGGCGCCGCGCCACCAGCACCCGCGCCTCGCCCGCCCGGGCCCCCTTGCCTCCCTCGGCCGCCTTCCGGATCTCGAAATACAGGGCCGGCCTCCTTACCTCGGCGTACTTGAGCAGCCCGCCCAGGGTCAGGGCGCCGCCGGCCCCGGCCGCTCGCTGGCCGACCCGCCCCTCGCGGATCAGGGCATGGGTCAGCAACCCGTGGCCTTCGCCGCCAACCAGGGCCTCCAGTGCCACGTCGGCGGCGGCGCTGGCCGCCAGCACCCACATCCCCTTGTCGTAGGCCAGTTGGCCCCGGCCGCGGCTGCCCATCGGCCCGGGCTTGAATCCGGGCTGCTCGACCGTGGCCGCGGCGTGGCAGCAATCGACGATCCGCGCCAGTTGCCCGGCGTCCACCGGGCGGAGCCACGACGAGAGCTCGCCCGAGGAGATGCAGCGCTCGCGCCGCTCGGGGGTGACGACGCGGCCCAGCCCCCGGGGTGGGCCGAGGTCGGCGAACAGGTCGTAGGTGCCCCGTTCGTCCAAGATCATGAGTGGCTCGACTGTGCTCGTGATCGCGTGGCGGCCGTCTGGTGTGGTCGCCACGGCCAGGACGGGACTGTTGTGCGCCTCGAGCGAGCGGATCAGCTCCCCGGTCTCCAGGTCCAGGTCCGCGAGCCAGCTCGGTTGGCCCGACGACCCCGTCAAGGCCCGGCGGCGGTCGGGGCGGATGGCAATGCACTCACACCCCAGAGAGGTGAACTGGGCGACCAGACCGGGTGAGCGGGTCGGATTGCTCGGCTCATCGACCGCGGCCGGCAAACCCGTCACATCTCACGCCCGGGCCAGCCAGCCCACGACCAGCATCGCCCTTCCTCGACTCGCGGCAGCCGGATTGCGCAGGTCGATCTTCCCAGCGAGATTTCCCGCTTCACCGTTTCGGTCGCGCGACTTCTTCGTTGGCGGTCAGCTCATCCTCTCGCTTCCTGGACCTGATGTCGTCCCCGCTTGGCGCTGGATATTTGTCCGATTCGTCCATGACCCTCCCCCGCGCCAGCGCCGCCGTCATATTGAAAGGGAAAACATACCTCGAGCTGGGCTGAAGGTCGCCCGGCTCGGGCCCGATCAATGGGGCCTCCGGCACCTGCGGTACGGAGGAATCCAGGGTCGGCTCATCCGGAACCGGGGCGGGACGCGACGGAGCGGAGCCCCGTCTCGTTGCGATCTTGACCGCCTCCGGGTAGTGCCGCCTTGGCTTCATCTCGAAGCCCAACATGTAGGGCAGCATTCGCCCACAGGTCCCGGCCGAGATGGCCGGGTCGCGCCAGCGAACGACCAGGGGACCTTCGACATTGCTCAGGGCCCTCCGCACGGCCACCGGCAAGGGGAGCAGCGCCCCACTCTGGCTCGCCACGACGAGGTCGTGCAGGGAGGTCTCCTCATCGACCAGGAAGCACTGGCTCATGCCGGCGGGGACATCCAGCAGGAGATACCCTCTCCCGGCGGCGACGTGCATGACCAGCAGGGGCCTCGCCTGGGGCGGCTTGACGTAGGGGACACCGCGGGACGCCAGCCAGGCGACCTCGATCAGCTCTTTGCAGTGCTTCGGCTCCAGGAGCTTCTTCTCCAGGAAGACCACGTCGAAGTAGGGGCGGAGGTAGCGGAGGAGGTCCGGGTCGCCAGCGGCGAGCTGGCAGACCGACTGGCACAAGGCCAGCAAGTCGTCGGCGAGGCGCAAGCGGCCCAGGCGATCGATCCCGAATCGTTCGCTCCCGGCGAGCAAGACCTTGTAGGAGAACATCAACCGTTCCAGCTCATCACGGTCGAGGGATTTGTTGACCCCCTGGAGCTGCTGAAGCAGCGCGAAGATACAATCGCTGCCGCCCTGGCAGTCGAGTTTCCTGGCCGTTCCGAAGGTGCGGATCAGGGTCGCGGCCAGGGCGCGGACAATCCGAGTGCTCTGGGAGGGTGTGGACAACTTGATCTCCCCGGCTTGCTGGAAGAGCCGGGTGACCAGCTCGAGGTCCTGGCTCTCGGAGGGCAAGGCCAGGGCGATCGAACGGCGGTAGAGCAAGTCGACCTGGGTCGAGGCCCGCCAGTCCTCGGGCAGGTTGGCGCACTCGCGGATCGCCCGGCGGTAGTCGTCGGCGGCCTCCTCATAATCGGGCCGGTCGCCGAAGAGGCTGCAGTCGGCCTGCCGCTCCAGACTGTTGACCAGGCGGTCGTAGAGCAGGAAGCGGATCTCGGCGTAGCTGGCATGCTCCTGAGCGGTGTCGTCCAGCTTGCTGATCTCCGCGACGATCTCGGGGGTCAGTCGCCGATAAGCCGCCAGTGCCTGCGCGCCCCTGCCCTGGAATCGCTCGACCATCGCCAGCCCATGCTTGATGTGGAGCCGGTCGATGATCGTCTCGTCGTGCGCCGTCTTCTCGACCCGGGAGAGGATCTGCTCCGCCCGCTCGAAGGCCGCCTTGGCCCGTTTGATCCGGCACTCCTCCATGCACGACCAGGCGAAATGCTTCCAGGCCGCCGCCGTGAGCGGGTGGGACTCGCCCGGCCCGACCCGCGGCACGGTCGTGAAGCGCAGCGCCCTGGCGAAGCGCTCGTCCGACAAGCGCCATTTCTTGGCGTAGCGCAGGGCGTCGGCCTCACGGCAGAGGGTAAAGATCTGGAAGGGGACGGGCGTCTCGGCCCCGAACTCCTTGCGCGCGGCGGCCATCATCTGGGCCGCCTCGGGGAAGCGATTCGTCTGGTTGAGCAGATAGAGGCCGAAGTCGGCCCGGCAGAGGGCCAGGAGCGGCCGATAGTTCCGCGAGCGCTTCGCCTGGTCCTCATAGCGCCGGATCGCCTCCTGATAGATCGCCTCGGCCCCCGCCTCCCCGAGCTTCTGTTTCAGCACGGCCAGGTAGTGGAGGTCCATTGCGTCGGGATGGGGCGATTTCGGGATGAGCTCCTCCTGCAGGCTCTTGACCAGCCTCTGGATCAGGTCCTCCCGGTCGCGGCCGCAATCCGGGGCGAACCACATCTGGAGGTGCTCCAGCCGCTTCTTGACCAGGTCGTTCTTCTCGGTGGCCAGCCGCGATAGCGTCTGGAGCGCCGCCTGCCGGAGCCGCTCTTTGTCGATGTCCGGCAGCGCTGACTTCTGGGCGGGAACGACCTCCAGGACGCTGAACCGCAGGCTCGGCATGAACCAGGGCATCTCGTCCGCCCACCAGTTGCCGAAGGTGCTCGGGACCATCGCCACCAGCAGCTTCCGCGCCCAATCCTCGGGCATGACCTCCTCGGGGAACTCGACCGCCGGATCCGGGTAGAAGTGGAACTCCCCCTGCTGGTTCCCATCCAGCCACTTGCACTGGGGCGACTGGTCGGGCGGCAGGTTGCTGTCGAGATACGAGTTCATCGTGTCGAAGAGGACGTTCGCGGTGTACCGGTATTGCTCCCGCGAGATCTTCCGGGGGATGGACTTCATCGCCCTCAGCAGCGCGGCGGTGAACGGCGAATGGTTCTCGCCGGGGCCGCCCTCCCAGGCGACCTGGCTCTCGCGGCTGGCCGTCATCGCCTGGATCGCAGGGAACCGGAACAGGCTGGAGTCGGCCCGCCTGTGCTCGAACTTGCCCCCCTCGGCCCCGTTGATGCGGAACACCCAGCCGGAATGGCAGCAGTCCAGGATCAGCAACTTGTGCCGGGCGGGGCACTGGTAGATCAACTCGCGGACCAGTGCGCCCACGTTGAACGCCGTGGAGGTCCTGGGCTCGTTGCCGTCGATCGAGACGTCCCACGGCAGCACGTAGGCCTGATTCCCCCGGCCGTCCCCGGACTGCTCGAGGAAGCCGTGGCCCGAGAAGTAGAACAGAACACTGTCGTCCGGGCCGACCTTCTCCTTGTTGAAGAACCGCCCTCGGTTATCCAACTCCCGGGAGAGGGCCTCGAAGGTGGCCTCGCGGCCGATCAGGGCGATGACCTCGTCTCGCTGATATCCATAGTATTTCAGCAGGACGTCGCCAAACTCCCTGGCGTCGTTCTCCGCGTGCTTGAGCTCGCCGATCGAGCCGCGCTTTAACGGTTCCCGCTCGGTCGTGCGGTAATTCGTCCCGACGATGACCGCCCATTTCTTCCGGTAGCTCTCGGCGGGGATCAAGCTGGACTCGACGACCCCGCCTTTCCTCGAGCTTTCCACCCCAGGCTGCTGCCCCGAGGCCAGAGCGGCCGACAACGCACCGACGCAGCAGGCCAACCCGAGTCGGACAAGATGGCACGGCATGCTCGCCTCCTTGGCGATCTTGATCCAGCCCCGATGGCCCGAGTCCGCGCCGGAGCGCACTCCACCGGCACGCGGCCCATCCTGGCGCGGCCCACAATCGCCCGGGATCAACCGCGCGTCGAGATGCTGGATCCTGATCCCGTCGTCCCGGCGAACCTGCTGGAGCCCCGGTGTCGCTCAGCGCCGGCTCAGATCAATATCCGTCTCCTGGTGCGGCGACCGAAAGCTGACTCCTTAATTTGACTGGATGCATGATTGGCTGCTTGGCTTCGCTCGGCCCGAGGAACCGTTGGGGCCAGGGGCTCGGCGTGCTAGCGGGCCTGCCGGACGGCGATGCGAAACTGGCCCGAGTCCTGGCCGCCGCGGTCCTTGCGGAGCACTTGCAGCGTATACTCGCCCGGTTCCAGCTTGGCGCCGACGGTCATGCGCCCCTTGGGCTGGACCGACTCGCCCTCGGCCATCTTCCTCGGGCC
Source organism: Isosphaeraceae bacterium (assembly GCA_021324445.1). Classification (GTDB taxonomy): domain Bacteria; phylum Planctomycetota; class Planctomycetia; order Isosphaerales; family Isosphaeraceae; genus JAJPJC01. The sequence continues at coordinate 11,591 of JAJPJC010000131.1, read as the reverse complement.
TGCGGCCAGCAGCCGCACTGCGACGGCCAGGCCGCTGATCTGAACCAAGTAATCTCCGCCTTCGTGCACCCGGAACCGGTAGGCCGCCACCTGTTCACCGCGCACGGCCCCGAAGACCGGCGCGGCGCCGACGACCAGCTCCGTCGGCTTGAGGCCAGGCGGTGGGTAGTAGTGCCGCCCGATGAATTCCTTGTCCGTCGCTGAGAGCCGAGTGTTCCAACCGACCACGATGTTGGCCAGTCCCTCGGGGATCGGATACATCATGATCGACTGCGCATCCACGAGTTTGGTCGCGTCCGCGTCGCTGTTGTAGTAGACGTCCAAGACCTGGGCCTGGACCATGTCCGGGTCCCAACCCTGGGTCCGCTGGTAATAGGCGTAGGCTGTCTGATAGTTCCACTTGATCTGTCCGCTCGGGTGCATATGTTCGTGGATCAGGCCAAGCATATGGCCGAACTCATGCAGCACCACCGACGTGTAAATCGGCTCGTCGCTGCCGGGAGTCAACCAGCCGAAGTTCATCGTTTGCTGATCCGGGGGCGCCGTCAGGCAGTCCGTGCCCACCAGCGAATAGGAGCCGCCCGGCTGGAACGCGATGCGAACGTCCGCCGGCTCGCCCGGCTCGACGAACTGGAATTTGATGTTGGCATAGTGGGTCCACTCCATGGCGGTCGCCTGGACGCGGCGTTGGACGACGGGGTCGCCACCCAGGAACTTGATGCGGATGGTGCGGCCCGGCAGCCACTTGCGGCCGGTCGAGATCACGCCCTTCTCGTCGACGGCCCCCAAGGGGATCGGCTCCAGTGCGTCCCCCTTGGCCGAGCGCGGAGAGCCGTTCTGGATGTGGATCGCGTTCTCCGGGTTCTCGCGGACCGCCGCCGCCGCGGCTTTCTCCGCCAGTTCGCGAGGCAGGCGGCGGTGCAGGCAATCCCAGCCGGCCGAGGCCGGGGGCGTAAGCGGCTTTCCCGCGGGTTCCGGATTCCGTCCCCGCGCCGGTGCGAGCAGAACCGAAGACAACAGGGCCATCGCGGCCAACGCGGCGAGTCGGGCGGTGTACATCATCCCTCCTGACTTGAGCTGAGCGAATGCGAACCAAGCGTGTCGAAAGATCGGGTGCGACCGAGGACCTGCCGACCTTGACAGCCGGCGAGCCGCGCGCGACACCATGCTCCCCATCCCGGTACTCGGTCCGGCATCAGTTCTTGCCGGGAGCGACCACCTCGACGTACTTCTCGTCGGTCGCCCACTCGGTCCCGATGATCACCGGTTCGCCACCTTTCCGCCCGTCCTTGACCTCCTGCAGCAGCCTGGCCAGGGAATGAACCGGCGGAGGGAGCTTTGCGAGCTCCGCTTGGGCCTTCGCCGCTTCCTCTCCTTTGTCGCCCACCCCGGGGGGCAGGCGACGTCGGGCGAGCAGACCGCTGAAGTCGGCCGGCTCCTTCGTGGCGATGACCTTGTAGAGATCCGTCCCATAGGGCTTGGTCGCGCGGACGAGGAACGGGAGCGGGTAGGGGGTCTTGGCCGGCTCGAGCCGGTTGGCCGCGAGGCTATCGTTCGGCGCGCCCTTGATCGGGTAGATGGGGAACACGCCATCGCGACCGATCCGCAGGACAGTCACGAAGACCGGGACGCTGGCCAGCGACGTATTCTGCACGGCGAGCTGGATGTAATCGCCATCGCGCAGTCGTAAGGTCCCGGCAGGGTTGATGTCCGTGCGGACCCCCGTGACGTGGAAACCACCTCTGTTATTGTCGCGCTTGACCGTCACGGCGTCGACGACCAGCTTGACGTTGATCGTCTGGTTCGGGTCGTCCTCCCGCTTCAGGTACTCGGCCAGGTAGCGCGTTTTCCATTCGTCGAAGAGCGCCTCGGCGATCGCCCCGGCGGCCCGGTCGTCGGCTGGGAGCTCGTCGAGCACGTCGCCGTTGCGCGCTTGCACCCAGATCAGATCGGTGCGCGGCTTGGCCTCCCCCTTGGCGGGCACCACGACGTCCTTGCCGGTGGCCGGGTCGACCAGGACCTCCTTGCCGCTGACGGGGTCGAGCGTCCCCGCAAGCCGGACCCGCACATGGTAGTTATCTCGGGTGATCGGCCGGCCCTGATCGTCCACCGTCGTCAGCATCCGGTACGGTTTCAATTCCGCCTCCGGCCGCGCGACCCCGTCGAAAACGACGTAGAGCGGGTTATCGCCGAAGCCGCGCTCCAGCTCCACCGCCCGAGCCTCGCGCAGCTCCTCCGGCTTGACCTGATCGGCCCCGGGGCCCTCGAGCTGGGCCGTGGAGGTCGCCGTCGCCACATCGACGACCCGGGCCTCACCCAGCTTATTCCGAGGGTCCCGGACGCTGGTGTCGGGCCGATAAAGCGCATACCGCGAGCCCTCTGCCACCCCCTGAACGAAGCCGACCGGCAGGGTGACGTGCTTGCCGTCGACGGCCTGCACCACGAGGTACCGCTCACCCGCCACGGCGGCCCCGGCCAGGAGCAGCTTGGTGGTGTCCCCCTCGAGTTGTGGGACCTGCGCCGCGGTGATGTCGACGCTCAGATCCTCGAACAGGTCCCTGTAGGTGGTCTGCGGCGTGGCGCGCGCCAGGTGCTGGGCCAGGTGATAGGTGAAGATGCTCGCCTCGGTCCCCGCCTTGGGACAGAAGGCGACCTCGTAGTTGCGGCAGGCCGAGATGAAAACGTACCCCTCGGCGATGACCGCGTCGCGGTCGAAGTCACTGAAAGGGTCCTTGGTTCCGATCTCGCCCTTCGAGCCCAGGCCGGTCCGGGGCTGCGGGATCGGGCCGTCGATGGCCGGGTCCCAGGGCCGCCCCTTCTCTTGAAGGTCGCCCTTGGTGCCGTTGCCCGAGTGGCAGGAGTCGAACAGGACGGTGATGTTGCCGACGACCTTGCCGTCGGGGCCCGCCATCCGCATCTTCAGCGCGCGCAGGAGCTCACGGACCTCGTCGCTGCGGAGGTTGTCCGTCCTGCCGGCCGGACCGGTGCCGGCGGTGTAGTTGGCCGTGACCAGGGAGCCGCGCAGGCCGCCAAACGCCTCCTCATCGGGCACGAGCTGGCCATGGCCGCTGAAGTAGAAGACGACGACGTCGCCCGGGCCCGCGCCCTCGATCAGGTGCTCGCGGAAGGCTCTGTCGATCCCCTGCTTGGTCGCCTGGCCCTCGGTCAGCGTCCGGATGTCGCCGTCCTGGAACCCGAAACGGTCCATGAGGGCCCGCCGCATCAAGGGGACGTCGCAGCCGGTGCGCAGGCTCGGCCACATGCCGTTCTTGCTGCCCAGCTCCGCGTATCGGGTGATGCCGACCAGCAGCGCCCGGCGACGGCGGACGCCGCCGGCTGCCGGGGCCGGTCCAGCCGGTTCGATCTTCGGGAGCAGCGCCGAGCAGCGGTCATCGGCGCTGGCCGGTCGCACGGCTGGCACCGGCCGGTCCTGGGCTGAGCTGGTGCTGGTCGTCGCCAGGGCCAGGAACGCGGTGACCAGCACCGGAGTTGGTCGTGGCCGCGGGTGCGCATCCGCGAGGTTTAACAATGGGGCCTCCGCTCGATTGATCGAAGCCGTGATGTCTAATCCGGCGGAACTGATGGATGGTAGGAGGTGTGATGGGAACTGTCAAGGAACTGGCCGGGCGAGGGAACGGAATCTCCCTGCCGCCGGCTCTCGTTGCCTGGCCCGGCGGAGACCGAGCGGATTGTGAGGACTTTGTCCTTGACAGGGAATCATAAACTAAGTTTGAGCGAAGAACCTTTTGACCGGACGGAGTCCGTTCGCGGAGGTGGCCTTGACAGGCCGGGGCGGGACGGCAAACTGAATCACCTTTTTCCAGCGAGGGAACTGCCGGAACAGGATGTCGGGGTGGATCGGGACATGGTGTGCACTTCGGGGGTCTCGGGGAGCGCCGGCGGTCACGCGCGGTCGCTCGTGGGGTGTCTGTGTCTGGTCGTGGGGCTAGCCTCCGGGGGCAGCCTGGAGGCGGGCGAGGAACGGTCCGGGCAATCTGCCGGTGCCGATGGTGGGCGCGCCGAGGTGGACTCGCCCCACAGTGCGGTGCGGCGGTACGAGATCGGGCAGGGGCCGCGGTCGTATTGGCTCTTCGAGCCGGACCAGCCCCGTCCCGAGCGGGCGCCGGTGGTGGTGTTCCTCCATGGTTGGTTCGCGGTTAACCCCGGCTTTTACGGGGCCTGGATCGACCACCTGGTACGCGACGGGCGGATCGTGATCTTCCCGCGGTACCAGAACGACGTGGGGACGCTCCCCTACGAGTTCCTCCCCAACGCCATGGCGGCACTGCACGACGCCCTGGGGGTGTTGCACGCGGGAGTTGGGCATGTCCGGCCCGATCCCGCACGGTTCGCCCTGATCGGCCATTCGGCGGGGGGGAACCTGGCGGCCCAGATCGCCGCGCTGGCCTCGGACCCGCATGCCGACCTGCCGATGCCCCGCGCCGTGATCTGCGTGATGCCCGGCGAAGTGGTACCCATGCGCCAGCCCAGCCTGTCCCGCATCCCCGGCACGACCCTCCTGATCGTCGCCGTCGGCGACGAGGACATCGTCGTCGGCGACCTCCGCGGCCGGCAGATCTTCGCCGAAGCGACGGCGGTCCCTCCCGCGCGGAAGCGTTTCATCTTGTTCCGATCGGATCGCCATGGATACCCGCCCCTGATCGCCGAGCATACGGCGCCGACCGGCTTGAACCATCAGCTCGACAACGGTGAGGGGATCTTGCGCTCGCTTCAGATGAGTTTCGGCGACGTCAACGCCCTGGATCACGCCGGCTTCTGGCGGATCGCCGACGTGACGCTCGAGGCGGCCTTCGCCGGCCAGAGCCTCGATGAGGTGGTGCGCGACGAGGAGCGGTTCCGGCACCTGGGCTACTGGAGCGATGGCCGCCGGGTCACGCCGCTGATCGTCGGCAACGACCTGGAGACCATCCCCCGCGTGATCCCCACCAATGGGTTGAAGCTGTTCCGCTGGTCATTCCCGTCCCGGTCGCGCGTCGCCCTGGACCCCGACCGGCCCCGGTGAGCGCCGGGACGTCGGGCTCATTCCGGTCGCCAAACCGGTCGATACGATGAGATGGACGATCAGGCCCGGAAGCGGCGCGACGGGACCGACTGGCACGGCCAGGGAAGGCTGGGGGATCGATGGCGACCACGCAGAAGAGTCGGGCTGGGACGGCCGCGACGGCATCGGTTCCGGTCGAGACCTCGAAACGGCGGGGAGGGGACCCGGAACCGGCCGGCCCCGTCGCGGAGGCCGCGGCGATCGAGCTGCTGCGGCAGCAGGTGATCGCGCTCCAGCGGATCAGCAGCCTGGGGGTGCTGGCCGGTGGGGTCGTCCATGAGCTGAACAACGCTCTCACGCCGATCTTGAGCTACGCCAAGCTGGGGCTGCGCAATCCCGACCCGGCCTATCGCGAACGGGCCCTGACCCAGATCGCCGAGGCTGCTCAGCGCGCGGCGGCCATCACGCGCGGCATGCTGGGACTCTCGCGACCTGGCGGGGGGATCGACCACCGCGAGCCGACCGACCTGGTCCGGCTGGTCCGCGAGGTGGTCCTCCTGGTCGAAAAGGACCTGGCCAAGCATCGGGTCCGGCTCGATGTGAAGCTGACCGGGCAACCGACGGCACGGGTCAACCCGGCCCAGATCCAGCAAGTCCTGCTCAACCTCTTGATCAACGCCCGCCAGGCGATGCCCCAAGGGGGTACGGTGCGGCTCCGCCTGGGCCTGGATGCCGCCGGCCGCCGCGTCGAGCTGAGCGTCACGGATACCGGCGTGGGGATCGCGCCGGCCGACCTGCGGCGGATCTTCGAGCCGTTCTACTCGACCAAGATGGGCGCGGACGCCGCGGGGCAGGGAGGCACCGGACTGGGACTGGCCGTCTGCCGCGATATCGTCGAGGCCCACCACGGCCGCCTCCGCGCCGAGAGCCGGCTCGGCCAGGGCTCGACCTTCACCCTCATCCTCCCCGCCTGTGCCCCCAGCGAGGCGGCCGAGCAGCAGGGGGCGGCATAAGCTCTTGTCTGTCTCAAGCTTCCATTTCCAAATCCTGGGTTCTTCCCGTCCTCCCCGGGTTCTCCCAAAATCAGGGATAGCTTGGCTCGGCTCCAGGCATTCCTTGTAGAGACCTCGATCAAGATCACGGGAGACCAGGATGACCGGGGGTTCATCGGTCGCGCTGTGGCGCGACCTCCAGACACTCTTCGACGCCGGGACCGCCAGCGGCTTGACCGACCGGCAGTTGCTGGAGCAGTTCGCGCTGCGTCGGGACGCGACTGCCGAGGCGGCCTTCGAGGTGCTGGTCCTGCGCCATGGGCCGATGGTGTTGCGTGTCTGCCGCAATGTACTGCCGGATTGGAACGACGCGCAGGACGCCTTCCAGGCCACCTTCCTGGTTCTGGTCCGGCGTTCCGGATCGGTCCGTGGGCTCGAATCGCTCGGGGGCTGGCTCCACGGCGTCGCGTGCCGGGTGGCGTCGCGGGCGCGAGTCGAATCGGCAAAGCGCCGGGCAGCCGAGGGCCGCGCGGCCTTGAGGGTCGTCGAGGCGGTCGAGTCATCCGCAGCCGATGACCCGGATCGCGAAGGGCTCGGCCTGATCGTGCAGGAGGAGGTCCGGCGGCTGCCGGAGAAGTATCGCACTGTCGTGGTGCTCTGCTACTGGGAGGGCCGCACCCAGGAGCAGGCCGCCGCGGCCCTGGGCTGCCCCCTGGGGACGGTCCGCAGCCGGTTGGCCCGGGCCCGTGAGCTGTTGCGCCGCCGGCTGGTCCGGCGCGGCCTGACGCCCCTGGCTGGTCTGGTCGCGGCCCGCCTTGAGTCGGCTCCCGCTTCGGCCTCCATGACTGCGACGGTCCCCAACCCCTTGATGACCTCGACGATCCAGGCCGCCGCGCAGATCGCGGCGGGGCGCGCGGTGTCCGCTGCCGCGTCCGCAAAGGTTGCCGCACTGGTTCAATCTGTCCTCAGGAGCATGATGATGATGAAGGTCAAGACCGTCGCCATCGGCCTGGTGCTCGTGGGACTCGCCACGTGGGGTGTGAGCCTCGCGGAACCTCAAGCCAATCCCCGTCGGGCGACCCCAGCCCCGAGACAGACAGCACGCCCCGATCCCCGGAAGACCCAGCCCCCGATCCGACCGCTGGGAAGGTACGTGGTCGATCCTCCCGACATGCTGCTCGTCGAGGTGCTGGAAGCCCTCCCCGGTCGGCCCATCTCGGGAGAGCGGCTGGTCCGACCCGACGGCAAGATCTCCCTGGGCTTCTACGGTGAGATCTCTGTCGCCGGCCTGACACCCGTGCAGATTAAAGAGAAGGTCATCCAGCACCTTCGCAAGTTTCTCGCCGATGAAACTCTGGGCATCATGGACTTGGACGAGAACGGAAATCCCAAGCTCGATCCCAAGACTGGGGAGCCCATCCTGATCAAGGATTTCAGCGACTGCGATCGCGTCTTCGTCGATGTGACCGCCTACAACAGCAAGGCCTACTATGTTCAAGGGGAAGTGGTCACTCCCGGGCGCCTCCCCGTCACGGGGAATGACACCATCCTCGATGCGATCACCTACGCGGGAGGATTGTTGCCTCGAGCGGACCACGACAACGTCGTGCTCTATCGCCAGGCCAAGGGAGGGGCGTTACAGAAGCTGCCCATCAATATCGACCAGATCCTGATGGGGGACGACCCGTCGACGAACTATCAGCTCGAGCCGGGCGACCGCCTGGTCATCCCTCCGTTGCCGGGGACTGTGCCCGCTGCCGCTGAGCCCGCGGCCGAGCGGCCGACCTCCGCGCGAGCGACGCCCAGGTCTTCGCAGCGTCTCGCCGACCCGCGCTATTTCGTTCGCTCCCCTGACGCCAAGCCCGATCGTCTCCACGACTTCCCCCGACAGCCGGCGCTGGGCGTCGCCGAGCAGTCGAGCTTGCGGATGATCGAGCAGCGGCTGGACGCGGTCGAGCGCAAGCTCGACTTGATCCTCAAGACTCTCGAGTCCAAGACGCCTTGACTGGACCCGAGAATCGGCATCGTGCGGACTGCCCGTCTGAGGTAGAGTCACGAGAAGACATTCTCCTGGAAACCAGGAAGCGTGGATCGACCCGATGCGTACTGTGCCCGACCCCATCGATCCGCCGGAAGGACTCTCGTACGGCGAGTCGACCTGGGAGATCGCCCTGTCGTACCCCGCGCAAGGCTGCTGGACCGAACAGGAGTATCTCGAGCTCGATACCAACCGGCGCGTGGAGTTCTCACACGGATTCGTCGAGTTCCAGCCGATGCTGACCACCCCCCACCAACGTCTCATTCTGTTGCTGGTCAACCTCGTGAATGCATTCGCCACTCCGCGGGGTCTCGGCGAGGCGCTCATCGCCGGGGTACGGGTGCGTCTCTGGGAAGGGAAGTATCGCGAACCTGATGTCGTCTTCATGCTGGCGGAATATGCGTCCCGAATCACCGTGGATTACTGGATCGGCGCCGACCTCGTGATGGAGGTGGTCAGCGGCGGCGAAAGCGACCGGCACCGTGATCTGGTGACCAAGCGCGGGGAGTACGCCAAAGCCGTCATCCCCGAGTATTGGATCATTGACCCGGAGCTGGCTCAGATCACCGTCCTGGTTCTCGACGGGCCGGCGTACGCGGTCCACGGCGTGTACCGGCGCGGTCAGCAGGCAACCTCGACGCTGCTCCCCGGCTTCGCCGTGGATGTGACGGCGGTCCTGGAGGCGGCCAAGCGATGAGCGCGGCCGGAGCGAGCGACCGGGTCGCGCGCTCGACTCGTCATCGTCGCAACCGCTGGGCGAGTCCTTGGGCGGCAGTATCACCGGGGGCCAGACGCAGGGCCCACTCGGCGGCGCGGCGAGCCTCGTCCGACTTGTGATTGGCTTCGAGGGCGACCGCCAGGTGATAGTAGATGTCCGCCCGATTGGGAAGCTGTTGCGCGGCGGTGCGCAAATCGGCGATTGACTCGGTGAAGTGCCCCAGCTTCAGATGCGCCTGTCCGCGGAGCTTGCGCGCCTCGGCCGTCTTGGGGGAGAGCTCGACAACCTGGTCCAGCCGCGACAGCGCCTGGTCGGGCTGATTCCGCGCGAGCTGGATGGCCGCGATCCGGAGGCTGACCTCGGCATGGTTCGGGTCGAATTCCAGGGCACGGAAGTAGGCGGCCAGGGCCTCGTCGGTCCGGCCCAGGGCCTCCAGGACGCGGCCCAGGGCGAAATGGGCCTTGGGACGGTGGGGATCGATCGCGATCGCCGACTCGAACCGTTTCCGTGCCGAGGCCGCATCACCCCGCTGGGCCTCGACCTCGCCCAGGCCGATGAGGGCCTCCACGTAATCGCGGTCGCGGGCCAGGGCGGCGCGGTAACAGGCTTCGGCCTCGGGCCAGCGGCCCTGGATCTGCAAGACCCGGCCTAACCGCTGGAGCGCCTCGGCCGAACCCGGTTCCTCCTCCACGAGTTGCTCCAGGTCGAGCCGCGCCCGTTCGTAATCGCCGCGATCGAGGGCCGCCTGGGCGCGCTCGCTGATCTGCTGGATGCGCTCGACTTGCTGGGGACTCGGCGGCGGGCGATCGTCACGACCGCGCCGGCCCAGCCACCCGCAACCCGCCTGCACCGCCAGCGCCAGCCCGAGCCAACCCCTCCACCCGGCGAGTACCGCCCGGTGCCTCATCGGCACGGCCCTTCCCTGGGACCCGCTTTCCCAACAACCCGACAATCCGCCGTACCTTACGGCAGGGGTGCGTCGGGGTCAATGGCGATTTCAATGCGCCGCCAGGCCGCCCCGGGCCACCGACTTCTTCATCAGCAGCACCAGCGGGATGATCAGCGCGGTCATCACCGCGAAGAGCCAGAAGACATCGAGATACGACATCAGCCGCGCCTGTTCCTGCACCGTCCGGTACACCAGCGCAAAGCCCTGGTCGTGGCTCATCAGCGCAGAACCGCCGCCGCGGACCATCCGCACCTGGGAGACTTGCTCGAGATACTGGTCGACGACCAGCCGAGAGGGCCGGATGCTCTCGGCCAGGCGGGATTGGTGGAACTGGGACCGCCGCTCGACCAGCGTCGCGGCGATCGCGATCCCCAGACTCCCCCCCTCGTTGCGCAGCATGTTGAACAACCCGGTCGCGTTGTTGGTCTGGTCCTTGGGCAGGTACAGATAGGCCGCATTGTTCAGCGGCACAAATAACAGGCCGACTCCCAGGAGTTGCACGCAGCGCATGACGATGAGGATCCAGGGCGAGGCCATCAAGGTCAGGTGGGCCTGCCAGTAGGCCGCGCCGCCCACGATCGAGAGGCCGATCGGGATCAGCCAGCGGGCGTCGACTCCCCGGCCCAGCAGGAAGCCCACGACCGGCATGACGACCATGGGCGAGAACGCGCCGGGCGAGAGGATCAGTCCCGCCCGGGTCGCATCATAGCCGAAGAGCTCCTGGAGCATCTGGGGCGTGTTGACATTCGTGCCGTAGAGCACCGCGAAGGAGGCGTAGATCAACAGCCCGCACGCCAGGAAGTTCCGCTCGCGGAACAGCCGGAGGTTGACAATCGGATTGGGATGAGCGAGCTCCCAGGCAGCCCCCGCGGCCAGCCCCACCACCATCAAGCTGAAGAAGGTCTGGAACCGGTGGAACGGGTCGCCGAACCAGTCCCACTCCTGGCCCTTGGCGTAAATCACCTCCAGCGACCCGAGCCCCAGCGCGATCAGACCCAGCCCGATGGAATCGAAGTGCAACCCGCTCTGCCGGTTCCGCCGGCGCTGCTCCTCCATCCCCGGCGGGTCCTGGACGATCATGCTGGTCAGGAGCAGCGAGAGGATGCCGATCGGCACGTTGATGTAAAAAATCCAGCGCCAGGAGTAATTGTCGGTGATCCAGCCACCGAGGGTCGGTCCCAGGATCGGGGCGATGACGACCGCCACGCCGTAAACGGCCATGGCCATGCCGAGCTGCCGTGGCGGGAAAGTGTCGACCAGGATCCCCTGCTCCGAGGGCTGGAGCCCGCCGCCGCCCAGCCCTTGCAAGACCCGGAAGACGATCAAGAGCTCGAGGTTCGGCGCAGCGCCGCACAGCGCCGAGCTGACCGTGAACAGGAACACGCAGCTCATGTAGAACCGCTTGCGGCCGACCAGCCCCATCAGCCAGCCGGACAGCGGCAGGACGATGGCATTGGCCACCAGGTAACTGGTCAGGACCCAGGTGCTCTGGCTGCGCCCGGCCGAGAGGGCGCCGGCGATGTGCGGCAGCGCGACATTGGCGATCGAGGTATCCAGGACCTCCATGAAGGTCGCCAGGGTCACGGTCAGGGCGACGAACCAGTGGTTGACCGGGAGCCGGACCTTCGCTGCGCCGCCGTCCCCCCCGCCGCGATGCGCGCTCATGCCGGTGCGGGCCTCCTGGATCGGCTCAATTCCCGCGGTTGCCTGGCCAGCGGCCGGCCGGACCGGCGGCGCTCTCGGCAGGCCGCGGCGAGGTCACCCTGTGCAGGCGCCGGCCCGCCTCGGGGCCCGTGGGCGGCTCCTGGTACCGCACCTCGGGCACGACCGATAACCCGACGAACAGCGGGGCATCGGCGGGGTTGGGCTCGACCAGCTCGACTCGGACCGGC
>JAJPJC010000385.1 GCA_021324445.1 Isosphaeraceae bacterium | reverse complement strand
TCCCGGCTCTGGGCACGGCCGGCGCGGAGCGAGTGCTGATCGGGCTGGCCGCGGCGGCCGCGGTGGTGGTGCTGATGCCCCTGCTCCGACCGGCGTCCGCGACGGCGCGCCTGGGCGGCGCGGCGGCGCTGGTGGTCGCGCTGGGAGGGGCCGGCTGGCTCGCCTGGAGCGTCACGCCGGTCCCCTGGGCGCTCGTGGCGTTCGGCCGGAATTCCGCAAGCTGGCTGGCGCGCTCAGCTCCCGGAATGGTCTCCGACGTCCCCGACGAGCCCGGCGATCGGGAGGTCTTTTGCACCTACGTCGGCGAGGGGACCAATGCCTCGGTCGCCGTCACCCTGACGCGGGAGGGCGCGCGGAGTTTCCACGGCGCCGGCAAGATCCAGGCGTCGACCCTGCCCGCCGACATCCGCGTGCAGCGCATGCTGGGGCATATCCCGGCGCTGGTGCACAAGAAGCCCGAGTCGGTGCTGGTCGTGGCCTGCGGCACGGGCATCACCGCCGGCACCTTCCTTCTGCACCCCGACGTGAAGCGCCTCGTCATCTGCGACATCGAGCCGCTGGTGCCGACCGTCGTGACCCCGATGTTCGGCAACGAGAATTACCACGTGGTCGACGGCATCGCCGAGGCCAACCCGCACACGGTCAATGGCAAGCAGGTGGAGGTGGTCTACGACGATGGCCGCCACTTCCTCCGCACCACCCGGGAGACGTTCGACATCATCACCTCCGACCTGCTCGACCCGTGGGTCAAGGGCTGCGCCGCGCTGAATACGGTGGAATACTTCCGGATGTGCCGCGATCACCTCAATCCGGGCGGAGTCGTGTCTCACTGGGTCCCTCTCAACGAGAGCAACCTGGAGACGGCCAGGAGCGGGATCGCCACCTTCTTCCAGGTCTTCCCCCACGGCATCCTCTGGAGCAACGAGCGCCAGGGCTACGGCCACGACTCCCTCCTGATCGGCCAGGCCGAGCCCACGGTGATCGACGTCGATGAACTCCAGCGGCGGCTGGACCGTCCGGACCATCTGCTCGTGAAGCAGTCGCTCCACGAGGTGGGATTCGGGGAGATCCACACGGGAGCCGACGGCTGGGTGGACGTCCTGGAGGAGGGGATCGACCTGCTGTCCACCTACGCCGGGCAGGCGCCGCTGCTGACGGAGTGGACGCGGGACGCCCAGATCAACACCGACCGCAACCTGCGGCTCCAGTACCTGGCCGGCCTGGGCTTGAATTCCTACAGGGGCCAGCGGACCCTGGCCAGCATCCTGGCGTATTACCGCTTCCCCGACCAGACCTTCGTCGGTTCGCCGGAGAGTCTCAACACCCTGAAGCAGGCCCTGGATCGGAAGCATGATCGGCGTCAGGGAATCCTTGAAGAATAAGTTCCATCATTCGCCATTCAGGCTGATCCCCAGGCCCTTCAGCGCCTCCTGGAGCGCTTGCAGGTGATCGCCGGGGATGACCACGGCGGTCGGCCCGAGGCGGTCGCCCAGCCAGGGGCTGGTGGCGGGGTGCTGGAGCAGGCCGTCGAGGAGTTCGGCACTGGGCAAGTTGAGGACCATCACGCGGCTGGCCTTCAACGGAGGAACGCGCGAGTCCTGCGGCGCCAGCAGGAGGCGGACGGCCGGCGGGATCTCGCCTCCGGTCCGCCGGGCATACCACGCGGCGAGCTGGATCCGGTCCAGGCCCCGGCTCATCCCGCGGCGCAGCGACGAGGTCGTCACCACGAACCGCGGTGGCTCGGGCTCCGCCGGGTGGGTGGGACCGGGTTCCCGCCGGGCCGGCGGGAGTTGCTCGGCGAACCGGCTCAGCTCGGCCGCGACCAGCAGGTCGGAACGGACCGGGTCCAGCGTCATCGACACACCGTCGGAGTCGATTGTCACGCAGGCCTCGGGCGGACGGCGGTAGTCGCGGGACCCGGTCAGGCGGAATCGATCGAAGGGGATCGTCCGCTCGTCGCCGACCAGGAGGAACCGATCGGCGACGGCCGCCGGCGGCTCCCGGTCGTCCTCGGGCCAGGATTCCAGGGCCTGGTCCCGCTCGGCGCTCGAGCTGAATTCCATCAAGGTTGCCGCCGCATAGTACGTCACGCGCTCGCGGCGGCTGGCCCAGGTCCGGACCGCGTCGACCACCGCGGCGGGCAGCGACTTCGAGCTGTGCCGGGAGAGAGTCTCCAGCATCGACTCGGGAGTCAGGCCGCCGTCCAGGCCCAGGAGGATCGAGTCACGGGTCAGCTTCAACTCCAGGGCGGCGCCAATCTGGGACCAGCGGACGAATCGGCTGAGTCGCCCCACCAGCGAGGGCGTCAATCCCTGGCGATAAGCGATCACCTCGAAGTTCGGCTGCACGAACAGGAATTGCTCGAACGCCGGCCGGGGCGGCGGCGTCGGCCCCATGGCCAGGACATAACGGCCCAGGGGAGTCAATTGCACCACCCGGCCGCCGGTTCCTCGTCCTTGTGCTTCGGCGGCGCGGACCAGGCCCAGCGGGTACGCCGCGCCCAGCAGGACCGCCTCCAGGACGCTCGACCGTTGCGGCGATGGCTCGTCCCCGGGCCGGGATCGGCCCGGCGTTGCCGCGCGCCGGCGTGAGCTGCGCGGCGGCGGGTCGAGGATTCCCCGAGCGTCCGGATTGCGGTCCCGGTCCACGAACCACACGCGATCCCACCCCGGGCATCGGGTTGAGAGATATTCGGCCAGGTCGTCCAGCGCCACCCATTCCCCTTCCTCGAGGGTGGCCAGCCACAAGAGCAGAGGAGTCCGGAGATAAGGCACGGCCAGGTTGGACACGACCCAGTCGACCGCCGCGCCGCGCGGCTCGTGCCAGGTTCGCAGCGCCAGCCAGCCGGTGGCGATCATCTGCGGCAGGTGCACCGCGTTGTCGGACCAGAAACTCGGTTCGGCCGCCAGGAGCCGCTGTCCGGACTCGTCCGGCGCCATCAGCCCGACCTGGCGGGCCAGCTCCAGCCAGAGCATGGCCAGGCCGGGGAGTGGGGCCATCGCGTCGGCAAGCGGGCCGGCCAGGACCGGGTCGTTGACGATCCGCTCCCGGTCGCGCTTGTAGAACTCCCCCTGCTGGGTCTGGCGGAATGGCTCCGCCGCCGCGCGCTGCCAGAGGGCCCCCAGCCGGAGGAGCGCCTCCAGGCCATCCGACTCGCGAATCTGGACGACCGGCCCCGAGACCGCCGGCAGCCGGCCGTCGGGCCGCACCGTCCGGACCGCGTGCGGGACCGCCGGATGGGCCCGAAAGATCAGCCCGGACTGGCTCCCCCGCTTCAGAGCCGTTGCGAAATCGTCGACTGAACCAATCTCGGCGCTGGGCTCGATCGCCAGCAGACCCAGCTCCAGCAGCCGGAGCAGCGCCGGGGTCCACTCGACCCCCAGCACGCCCAGCGCGTGGGCCAACCCGGCCATCGACATCCAGCGCGCCTCGGTCACGGCGAAGAGGCTCAAGGCCAGGCGCGAGCCGAGCGGCAGCCGCGCGGCCAGCGCCTCCACCGCGGCGGGCTGGTCCAGGTAGTCCGTGATCTCCTCGGCGGACCCAGCCGGCCGGATCCGCTCGCTGTCCGATGGGAACCCCTGCGCCAGCCGGATCGCCGCCAGCCGCGCCCCCTTGTACCGCCCCAGCGCCGCCCGGAAGGCCAGCCGCGGCTCGGTGCTCTTGGTCATGGGTCATTCGTCAGTGGTCCGTGGTCCGTGGTCCGTGGTCAAGAGGGCTGAGCTCCCCGATCTTGACCTGTGACCGCCGACTCACGTGGTGCTCGGTCGGTGAAGCTGGGAATCCGAGGGCTGTCGGCCAGGGATGCTTCCACTGAACTCAACGCACGACGCGCGGCGTGTGGCCGATCTTGCGCAGCTCCTCGAGCACGGCGTCCGACTCCTCGGGCTGGACCAGGAGCACGGTATCAGACAGGCGGCCCAGCACCCACCGTGCCAGCGACTTGCGGGCCATCAGCTCCTCGGCCAGGACCGGCTCGACCGTGCGGAGCAGAGTCACATTCTTGTGCAGCTTGACGGGCATTCGGGCACTCGGGCGGCTCATGATCGCAAACCCGTGGTCCAGTTCGAAGGGGATAAAGGAACCGCCGCGCGGTGGCTCAGCCGGCCGCGCCGGCGCGGGCCGGCGGGCCGGATGCGGCCAGGTCGCCCTCATCCAGGATCTCGTAGCTGTATCCCTGCTCGGTCAAGAAGAGCTGGCGATGGTGGGCGAAATCCATCTCCCGCGTGTCGCGGCTGACCAGGGTGTAGAACCGCGCCGGGCGCTCCCCTTCCTTGGGACGGAGGATCCGCCCGAGCCGTTGGGCTTCTTCCTGCCGGCTGCCGAAGGTGCCCGAGACCTGGATCATCACGCTGGCGTCGGGCAGGTCGATGGCGAAGTTGCCGACCTTCGAGAGGACCAGCCGGCGCAGCACCCCGCGACGGAACTGGTCGTAAAGCTCCTCGCGCTCGGCGTTGGGAGTCGCCCCGGTGATCAGCGGCACGTCGAACCGCTCGGCGATCCGCCGCAACTGCTTGAGGTATTGACCGATGATCAGGACGCGGTCCTCAGGCCCGTCGAACCGCTCCAGCAGCGCGGCGACCAGCTCCTCCTTCAGCGGGTTCTCGCTGGCCAGGCGGAACTTCTCCCGCCACTCGGCCAGCGCGTATTCCATTCGCAGCGTCGGGGGCAGGCTCAAGCGGACCTCGTGGCACTGGGCCTCGGCAATCCACCCCTTGGCTTCCAGCACCCGCCAGGGGACGTCGTACTTCTTGGGCCCGATCAAGCTGAAGACGTCCTCCTCGCGGTGGTCCTCCCGGACCAACGTCGCGGTCAGCCCGAGCCGGCGGCGCGCCTGGATCTCGGCCGTGATCCGGAACACCGGCGCCGGCAGCAGGTGGACCTCGTCGTAGATGATCAATCCCCAATCGCGCTGGTTGAAGAGGTGGAAGTGGGGGAACTCCCCGTCCTTCTTGGGCCGGTAGGTCACGATCTGATAGGTCGCCAGGGTCACGGGCGCCAGCGTCTTGGCATCGCCGGTATAGGTGCCGATCAACCCGGGATCCAGGTCGGTCTTATCCAGGATCTCGCGCCGCCACTGCTCGACGGCCGTCGTGCTGGTGGTCAGCACGAGGGTCTCGGTCTTCAGCGCCGCGATGGCCGCCATACCCACGATGGTCTTGCCCGCGCCGCAGGGCAGGACGATCACGCCCGAGCCGCCCCGGGCGTCGCCGCCGGCGTAGAACGCGGCGACCGCCCCTTCCTGGTAATCCCGGACCCGGAACGGCAACCCCGATCGCGTGCGGCTCCGCAGCGCCACGGACAACGCCGCGCCGGGCGTGTACCCGGCGAGATCCTCGGCCGGGTAACCCACTGCGATCAAGGCCTGCTTGAGGACACCCCGAAAGGCATCATCGATGGCGAAGCTGGTCTCATCCAGCCGCTCACCCAGGTAATCACGCACCCCGCGCTGTCGTGCCAGCTCCTCGAGCAAGGGCCGGTCCTGGGCCGTCAGCCGCAGTTGCCCCGCGACGCGGTGCAACCGCACCCGCCCGTACCGGCTGACCAGTTCGCGCAGGTCAACCGGCAGGTTGGGTGGCAAGGGGAATTTGGAATAGGTCTCCAGCGCCGCGATCATGGCGTCGGCGGGCATGCCGGCGGCCGCGGCGTTCCACAGCGACAGCGGGGTCAGGCGGTAGGTGTGGATGTGCTCAGGACTTTTCTCCAGCTCGGCAAACGGCGCGATCGCATCGCGGGCCTGGGCGTGAAGCGGATTATCGACCTCCAGCAGGATCGTCCGATCCCCCTGGACGATGAGTGGATTGGTGGGATTGTACTGCATGGACTCCTTGCCGGATCAGGGTTTGCGGCGCCTTCATCCCGGAGCTCGCCGCGTCTCCGGTCGCCCGCGCTCCGCGCGGGCGAACATTCCATCGTAGACGGACAATCTCCTTCTCGCAAGATTGGCTCGACGATTCCGCTCGGCCGCTCGGCCCCTCGGCCCCTGGCTCGTCCTGCGGCGGCGACACGAAACGAAGTTCCAGGTCGCGCCCCAGAGTCGATTCCGGCAGTGGTTGTCTGGTCTTGTCGGAAGCACCGTGCGCGGAGTGACCACGGGCTCACGAGATCGTCCAGCTTTTGCAGGGGGATAGGGGAATTGGGTAAAACGGCCGCTGGGAACCGATGTCCGCGGCCCTGCCGGGTATCACTGGGTGGTGCTCCCCGACGCGGCCTGGTCCCCAGCACCGGGATGCGGCCCTGGCGGCGGATGTCGCCGCCCCGGCCGGGACGCCCGCGGCGCCCCTGCCGGCTCCCAAGGCCCCCGCGGCGCCGGCCCAGGATCGGCTCCGGGCCGGGAGCACCCCCGAGCCGGACCTGGCACCGGCTCCGGCCCCAGTTCCGCAACCGACCCCCAGTGCCGGGGCCGCCCCCGCGGTCCCCGCGCCGGTCCCGGCCCCGAGTGCGCCCGCACGGCCCTCCTGGATGGCTCAGGCACCAGCGGGTCGGTTTCGCCAACGGCAGCGCTCTCGCCGGGCTGAGGGCCAGATGGCCCAAGGGCAGCACCATCGGCGGCCGACGATGAGCCGGCAGGGCAAGGCCAAACGGCG
>JAJPJC010000287.1 GCA_021324445.1 Isosphaeraceae bacterium | reverse complement strand
TTGACCCGGGGACGTCCGACCCTCGGCCTGAGCTACGAGCCGCCCGGACCGGTCGAGGTCCTGCTGGTCGGCTGTGAGGACGGCTATCAAGACACGGTGATCCCGCGGCTGCTGGCCGCCGGCGCGGACCGGGACAAGGTCGACATCGTCGATGGGATCAAGGATGGGCAGGGGAAGGTCCGGCCGTTCCATCTGCTCTACCTGACCGAGCTGGAGAACTACCTCGCCGCTCATCCCGCGACCGCCCTGGTCGTCATCGATCCCATCACCGGCTACGTCGGCCGAGCCGGCGTCAAGGACCATCACGACGCCGAGGTCCGCTCACTGCTGGAGCCGCTGGCCGAGCTGGCGAACCGGCGCGCGACGACGATCATGTGCACCAAGCACTTGAACAAAGACGAGGCCAAGACGCTGGCCAGCCGGGTGGGCGGCTCGATCGCCTATGTGAATGTGCCCCGTGCATGCTACGTGGTCGCTGATGATCCGGAGAGCGAGGGGCGCCGCATCTTGGCGCCATTTAAGTGGAATTTGAACGCCCCGCGGCCCCCCGCGATCGCCTGGACGATGAACCTGTTGCCACCTGCGGAGGCCGCCCCGATCCTGGCCGACCCGATCTGTAGCCATCTGAGCGAGCCGGACAAGGCGAAGCTGGCCGGCCAGCTCAATCGGCTCGTGTGGGCCGGCCCGGTCCAAGTCGACGCCGACGACTTGCTGCGGACCGCCGCCAAGACGGCGCGGCAATCCACTCGGGACGAGGTCGCGCGCGCCGCGGAGTGGCTGCGGGAGCGGCTGAAGGGTGGGCCAGTCGGCTCGATTCTGTGTGCGCGGGAGGGGGACCTGGTCCTCAACCATCGCTGGCCCGACGAGGCGAGCCTGTCGGGCGAGAAGCGCAGGAAGTTCCGGCTCAATCGCGTGAACTGGTGGCGGGAAAAGATCCTGAAACCCGAGCTGGGTGGGGCGGCCAAGAAATGGGGGTTCGCGCCCGCGCTCTGGTTCTTCCGGCTGCCCGAGCATGCATGGCCGCCCGATGGCGATGCCATCGAGGCCGCCCGGACCGCCGAAGACTGCGAAGACGTCGAAGACTGCGAAGACGGACGGGTAGGGGATCCGCCGTCTTCGACCGGTTCTTCGGTTGCCTCGCCGATCGCGACGCATGCATGGGGTTGCGAGCCGGCCGCCGAAGACGCCTTCGAAGACGTGGGGACCCCTCCTCTCCAGCCTTCGCCGTCTTCGCCGTCTTCGACGCCTTCGAACGGCGCGGCGATGGAGCGGGAGCCCCAAGGACGCGAAGAAGGTCAACTGGCCTGTGTCGACGGCGAGTGCGAGGAGGGCTATGTCTGATGACACGTTTGCCCGAACTCCTAACAGACTTGGATCGTCTCGGGGTCAAGCTGTCGGCCCGCGGGGACCGGGTGCACTACCGGGCTCCGGCCGGGTCGATGACTTCCGAGATCAAGGCCGCGCTGGCGGCCCACAAGCCCGCCCTGCTGCGCCTGCTGGCGGACCGTCCCGCCGCGCCGGCCCCGCCGCCGGCCTGGCCGCCCCGTCCCGCCGAACTGGCCGAGTGGCCGGTCGAATGGCGTGCTCGCTGGGGATGTCGCGCCAACGAGCTGCAGGATCAGGGGGTCCCGTGGCCGGACCACGAGCGGCTGGCGTTCGCCGAGGTCAAGGCCGCGATGCTGGGGGGGTCAATATGACCCTGGTCAGGGGGGACATATTGACCCCCCTGACATCGTCGAGGCGGGCTCCGAGGGGGACTGGCATGCGACACCGCCGGAAGCCCCATCGGCCCGGCCGGACCGAATCCCAGGTTTGGGCCGCCCGACCTGGTCTCACCGGCGATGAGGGATGAGGAATAAGAGATGAGAATATCATGAGATACACAACCATTACCTGCGATCGCTGCCGGGCTCGAATCGATGGCCCGATGACCGTGCTGGAGCCGGCCGGCGAGCTGGCCGGCGCGCTGCCGCGGATCGACCTGTGCGGCCCGTGCGGGCGAGCCCTCCTGGCGTGGCTGCGCTCCGCCGCGGCCCTCGGCTCCGCGGCCGAGGGATCGCCCGAGGATGAGGGAGGAGGGAGGAGGGAGGAGGGAAAGACCCTCCCCGCTTTCATCCCTCATCCCTCATCCCTCCGACCGGCCCCGCCCGGCCGGTCATCCGCCCCGCCGTGAGGCGATCGGACGTGCGGCCGAGGGATCGCACGGCCCGGCCCGACGACGCCCTGGTGAGGCTTATCCTACGGACCAGGCTTGGGCGCAGGGAGCAAGGGAGCTTTATCCAGGCGTGATTCGATCCGCTCCACTCGCGAATCCAGCTTGGCCGCATACCACGTGATCCCGAAGGCGGCGCCGATGAGCGTGATGACGACAGGGATCAGGATGATGATGCTGCGCCCGGCGAACCGCAGCGAGGTCTGATGGTTCTCCAGGGTTGTGTTGATCTCACCGAGTTTCACGGCGATCTCGACCCGGAAGTCGTCGAACTTGCGGCTCAACTCGTGGATCTCATCGGCCAGGCGCTCGTGGGACTCCACGAGCCGCTGGTTCGTTTCCCGGATCTGGTCAGCAAGATGTTCGGTAGGAATGCCAGGCATGGTTTGGCCCTTTCGCCGCCTGATGTCTCCAGAGGCTTCCTGATGTCTCCAGAGGCTTCCTGACGCTGTCTTCAGTATGGTCCAGCCTTGCCGCGCCGGCAAGCCCGGCCCATCTCGCCCCATCCCGCCCGGCCGGGTTGGACGCCCCGCCGTGAGGCGATCGGACGTGCGGCCGAGGGATCGCACGGCCCGGCCCGACGACGCCCTGGCGCGGCGTGCGGGCCGTGAGGCCGGCGCGGCGCGGCGTGCGAATCGAGCGCAGGCATCAACAGGAAGAAAAAATTCAGAATCTGAAAAAGACTTCCTTGCCTCGGAGGCAAGCCGTATGTATGATGCAGGCGTAGGGAGGGAAGACCGAGGGACATCAAGACGGAGCATCACGGTGATCCTTTTTCACGTGACCCATCGCCGGAACTGCAAGGGCATCGACAAGCACGGGTTGTTGCCCGACAAGGCGATCGGCAAGGAAAAGTCGGTCTGGTTGGTCACGAAAACGTCGATCCCGTGGGCGGTCATGCACACGCTGTCGAAGCCCGGCCGCGGACCACTCGCCGACCTGGTGGTCTATCGCGTCGAGGTGCCCCGGGCTCGGCTCCCCCGGTTCAAGCAAGGCGTCTGGCGCTGCTTTGATGTCGTGCGGCCCATCGATAGGGAACCCGCCGCGACCTACGCGGTGACTTATCCCTCCGACTGGCCCGGAACCCAGAAAGGGATGATGGTCATGATCGGTGATCAAGTAAGGCAAGCGGCCGAGCGGGCGATCGGCGCCGGCCTGGTCACTCAGGCCGAGCTGTCGCGCCGGGTCGGCTTGAGCGAGGCACAGGTCTCCCGGTTCCTGCGGGGGGAACGGTCGCTGAGCGCCGAGTCCATCGATCGGATTCTGGCCGCGCTGGGGTTGGAAATCACGCTCACACCCCAGCGTACAAAGAGGGGGGAGTGAGATGGCGGAGAAGCTCATCAAGCGCGGCAAGGTCTGGTATTACCGGTTCACCGATGCCAACGGCAAGCGCGTCATGCGTCGGGGCTGCACGGACAAG
>JAJPJC010000440.1 GCA_021324445.1 Isosphaeraceae bacterium | reverse complement strand
GGCGATCGGCGGCGACGTGCGCGCGGCCAAGGTCTACCTGGACCACGTCGCCGGCAAGCCGCCCACGGCGGGCCGGCCGCTCCGGGTGGCGCCCCCCGAGCCGGTCGAGGAAACGGCCGAGTGAGCCCGGCCGACTCAAGGCCGACGGCCCGGCGGGTTCTGGGCCACGGCTTTCTCGATCCGGTCGAGCTGCCCCTTGACGTCGGTCTGGAACTCCGTCATGTCCCGCCGGTGCCCGGCGACGTCGGACTTGAGCCCGGCGACGTCGGTTTCGACCCTGGCGAGCCGGCCGTCGAGCGTCCCGACGGCGTGCTCGACCTTGGCAACCCGGTCCGTGAGCGTTCCGACGGCGTGCTCGACCTGCCCGGCCCGATCGGCGACGGTCAGCGCGGAAGCCACGACTGCCAGCGCGCAGCCGATCAACGTCCAACCCACCTTGCGGAAGAACTTCAGGCTGTGGTTGATCTCGGCAACCTGGATTTCCCGCGTGCGGATCGTGGCCTTTTCTTCGTCGGTTGCCGGCATGGTCACTTCTCCTCTGGGCCTGGACGCTTGCCCTTGGAACGCGGGCCGTTCAGATAGTCGTCCACGAGTCGCTTCACCAGCCCGGTCATGCTGAGCCCCTGTTTCGCCGCCGCGACCCGCAGGCGCTGGTGCTGGGATTCGGGCAATTCGAGCCGGACGTGCTTCGTCCTCATGGGGCCCTCCTCCCCCATTATGGCCCAAGGCCCCTCGTGCGCGAAGTGCACGCTCCAAGTCGGCTCGACAACGAGGCGACTGACGGGATCGGCCGCGAGGTCGAGGCCCCGCTCGGCCGCCTGCTACCGGCCCTCCTTCGTGGCCGGCGCGGCATCGCGCTCCCAGCGGCCCTGGATTCGATTGATGATCTCGGAGAGATGGTCGATTTTGTCGCCGAGCTTCTCGTTGGACTTCTCGAGCCGGTCCATCGAGGCTGTGGCGCCGGCGAGGTTGGCCTCCATCTTGCCAAGGTCTCTCTGGAGTGACCAGGCCGAGCTGATGATCCCCCAGCCGGCAATCCCGATGACGGCGCCGGCAATCCCCAGGATGGTCGTCACCCAGACCCGGAAGCCGATGAATGACTTCTCCATCCGTTCGAAGGCCCGCTCGTGAGCCATCAGGCGTTCGGTGAAGAAGTGTGCCCACTCCAGGGGTCGAGCTGGGGCATCGGGGACGTTCGCCGCCGGCCCCTCCCCTGGTTCGTGCCTTCCGGTCAGCGGCTCGGTGTGCGGCATGGCCGCCCCCTCGTTCTTGCAGGCGTGGTGCGCTCTCGTGCGTCTCCTGACGTCTCCTGACGCTTCCTGACGCTGTCTCCAGTATGGTCCACCCCTTGCCGCGCGGGCAAGCCCCCCGCCCGGCCCGGCAGTGAGGAGACTGTCAAGATCGGTCGCGCGCCCGAGACCCGGATCGTTATCGGGAACCCGGACGGGACCGGCGGAGTCATGACCTGCCGAGCGGACCGGGACTGACCGGCGGACCCTCATCCCCGCCGCGTCGGCCCGGCCCGTCCCCGAGGATGAGGAAACCATGTCTGTGCCCGATGACGACGCCCGCCCCCCGGCCGAACAACTCCGGCTGCCGCTCCTCGGCGACGATCCGGCGATTCGATGAGGAGATTGCCATGAAGCCGGCGTGATTCCGCGCCCATCGATCCGGGCTAAGTGCTATCACACACTGGTCTGCGCGCCGGTCTGCGCGCCGGTTGGGTCACCGATTGGGTCACCGATTGGGTCACCGATTGCGATTGGGTCACCGATTGCGATTGGGTCACCGATATTGACATCCAATTGACAGTCCAATGGATCCAGATTTGATCCCAATAAAGGGTGATAATCTCCTCTTGACTTCCCGCGCCGCGCGCCATACTCATAGATAGATTGCCCCACCGTGGGGCGGATACCCCCAGGAGTACACCTATGCCCAGTCAAGGCGCCCGATCCTCGTACGCGCCCACCCTGCCACAGAGCCCCGAGCCGGACAGCGCGCGGCTGCTCGATGAGACCCTCCTGACCGTGGCGGAGATCGCCCGGCACTGCCGGGTCGACACCTCCAGCGTCAGCCGCTGGATGCTCTCCGGCGTGGTCGACCGCCGCCCCGGCGCGGCGGGCCGCCGCCACTACCTGGAGTCGTGTCGCATCGGTGGCAGGCTCTACAGCTCTCGCGAGGCGCTCGAGCGCTACGTCGCCGCGCAGAGCGCGGACATCGCCCCCGCCATCGCTGAGCCTGCCCCCACGCCGGGCGCATCGCCGGGCCGCCGGGCGCGCTGTCGTCGCGTGATGTCGTCGCTGGCGGACCGGCAGGGATGACCGGCCCGGGATGAGATGCGACGGCCCCACGCGGACACACGAGGCATCCGCGTGGGGCCTTTGAAAGATCGACCGCACATGTCATCGTATAGCCGACCCCCGCGCGCGGCAACAGAGGGGCTCCGCCCCGACTGGGAGACCGAGGCCGCCGCCGAGAACGGACGATACCCCACGCCCCATGCTACAGCACTGCCCCCGGCGAGTGCAGGCCGCCCCGCCGAGGCACCCGCCGTCGATCCGCCGCCGTGTGCCGACCCGCCCGCGCTGGCCGCGGTGCTGGCCGAGCTGGTCGAGCTGCTGCCTGGGCTGCGCGCCGCCCTGGACCGCCAGGCCCGGCCCGGCGTGCCCCGGCTGGCCTACCGGCTCAGCGAGGTCGCCGACGCCCTCGGATTGAGTCGCCGCTCGCTCGAGCGCGCGGTCGCCTCACGCCAGTGGCCGCCGGCCGACCTGCGTCTCGGCCGCACGCGGTTGTGGCGCGTCGCCACGATCGAGTCCTGGCTGACGCAGCAGACCGCCGGCCGGAGAGGAGGCGCGCGATGAGCACCCTGGACACGGCCCTCCGGCTGCTCCAGCACGGGTACTGGCCGGTCGCGATCCGGGCGCGTGGCGAGCCGATCCACCGGCGGAGCCCACGCCGCGGCCAGGACCCCGACGAGCCCGGGGTCGTGCCGGTCGCCGCGACCGGCAAGGAGCCGCTCGGCAAGGACTGGGGGCTCGAGCGCTGGACCGAGGCGCGATTGCGCGACGAGCTGGCGCTGCAGCCCGGGAGGGGGCTCGGCGTCTGCCTCGGTCCGGGACGCGGCCCCGGCGGAGCCTGGCTGATCGATCTGGAGGGTGACGGACCCGAGGCCGCGCAGTCGCTCGCGACCGTCCTGGGCGGCGAGACTCTCGAGACGCCGGGCTGGGGATCGACGCGGGGGGACCATGTGCTCCACACCGCCGACGGGGAGCGGCTGCTGACTCTGCTCACCGCCGCCGGCGCGACCGAGGGGACCGGGACCCAGGCCGGCGTCTATCACCTGGCCGAGCTGCCCGGCCTGGAATGGCGCGTCGGTGGGCGCAAGCCCGACGGCGCGGTCAAGCAGATCCAGAGCGTCGTCCCGCTGACGCCCGGCACCGACGGCCGGCCGCGGACGTGGCGAGTCACGCCCCGGACCCCACCGGCACCGCTGCCCGCGGCAGTCTATGCCTACCTGGAGCGGCTGGCCGCCGCGAAGCGTGCCGCCGCCGCCGGCGCGGCCGGCCCCGCGCGCCGGCCGCAGGCGACGACGCGTGCGGACGACCCGCACGACCATCAGTCCGTGCTGCGCCGCGCCCTCGATGAGTTCGCCGGCGCGGCGGCGGGGGGTCGGCACGCGGCCCTGCTCCGCTGGTCGCTGCCCCTGGCCGCGCGCGTCAAGGGTGGCGCGCTGAGCGAGAGGGAGGTCGTGGACGGGCTGTACGCCGCCGCCCACGCCAACGGCATGCTGGCGATGGGCCGTCAGGGGGAGATCGACGCGGCGTGGCGATCCGCGATGGCGCTGGCGACCCCCTGGGTCAATGGCCGGGCCGCCCCGGGCCGCAACGGCCTGGCACCATCGGGGACGGGAGACGACGGGGACGACGCCCCGATCGTCCTCCCGGAGTGGCCGGCCCCGCCGGAAACGGCCGCCTACCACGGGCTGGCCGGCGAGATCGTCCGCGCCATCGAGCCCGAGAGCGAGGCCGATCCGATCGCCCTCCTGGCGCAACTGCTGATCGGGTTCGGCTCGGTGATCGGCCCGAAAGCGTACATGGGAGTCGGCGCGGCCCAGCACCGCGCCAACGAGTTCGCCGCGCTGGTCGGAGAGACCAGCGCGGCGCGCAAGGGGACCTCGTGGTCCGAGGTCTATCGCTTCCTGGCCGCTGTCGACCCCGGGTGGCGGGACAAGCGGATCCTGGGCGGGCTGTCGTCCGGGGAGGGGCTGATCTATCACGTGAGGGACCCCCTCGAGGGAAGAGAGCCGATCCGGGAGAAGGGCAAGGTCACGGGATACCAGGATGTCATCGTGGATCACGGTGTCGCGGACAAGCGCTTGCTCGTGGTGGAGACCGAGTTCGCCGGCGTGCTCCAGGTTGCGAAACGCGAGGGGAACAAGCTCTCGGCCGTGATGCGCCAGGCATGGGATGGATCAACACTCGCAAGTATGACTAAGTCGTTCCCGTACCGCGCCACCGGCGCCCACGTCAGCATCATCGCCCACATCACGGCCGAGGAGCTGACCAAGCTCCTGACCCAGTGCGATCAGGCCAATGGCTTCGCCAATCGTTTCCTGTGGGTCTGCTGCCGCCGATCGAAGTTGCTGCCGTTCGGCGGCAGGGTGCCGCAAGAGGAAGTCGATCGGCTCCGAGCCAGGCTGAGCGAGGCCGCCGCGTTCGCCGCGACGGTCGAGCTGGTCAAGTGGACCGGGGACGCGATGGACTTGTGGCGCGACGCCTACCCGCGGCTGACCAGACCACGGGCCGGCGCACTGGGCATGGTCACGAGTCGAGCCGAGGCGCATGCGCTCCGGCTGGCGCTGCTCTATGCCCTGCTGGATCGATCGGAGCGGATCGAGGCCGAGCACCTGCGGGCCGCCCTGGCCGTCTGGGGCTATTGCGTGCGATCGGCCGCCTACATCTTCGGCGAGCAGGCGGGAGACCGCGATGCCGACATCATCCTGGAGGCGCTCCGCTCCGCGCCCTCGGGGCTGACGCGGAGCGAAATCCGGCGCGGCCTGTTCGGGGGGAACAAGCCGGCCGCGTCCATCGCGACCAAGCTCGCCATGCTGCTGCGCATGGGGCTGGTCCGGTCGGAGTCGGTCCCGACCCCCGGCCGCCCCGCCGAACGCTGGATCGCCGTCGAGACACTACGCCATAACGCCATAAACGCCATAAGCCCCCCCCAGACCCCCGCGGGACCCCCTTATGGCGTTTATGGCGTACAGTTGCGCGCCGCGGATGTGGCGCCCGGCCGGGAGGTCTACGACCTGTGACCCTCCCCGAACTCCAATCATGCTTGGATAGTCTCGGGGTCAAGCTATCGCCGCGGCTGGTGGTAGACGCCCCCGCCGGAGTGATGACCGCCGAGCTGCGTGACGCCCTGGCTGCCCACAAGCCCGCCCTGCTGCGCCTGCTGGCGGACCGTCCCGCCGAGCCGGCCTGGCCGCCGGCCTGGCCGCCCCGTCCCGCCGAACTGGCCGAGTGGCCGGTCGAATGGCGCGGCCGCTGGGGACGTCGCGCCAACGAGCTACAAGACCAGGGCATCCCGTGGCCGGACCACGAACGGCAGGCGTTCATCGAGGTCAAGGCCGCGATGTCAGGGGGGTCAATATGACCCTGGTCAGGGGGGACATATTGACCCCCCTGACGTCGTCGCGGCGGACCCGAGGGGGACTGGCATGCGACACCGCCGGAAGCCCCATCGGCCCGGCCGGACCGAATCCCAGGTTTGGGCCGCGTGCCCTGGTCTGGTCGGCGATGAGGGATGATGGATAAGGGATGAGGATATCATGAGAACCACGACCATTACCTGCGATCGCTGCCGGGCTCAAATCGATGGCCCGATGACCGTGCTGGAGCCGGCCGGCGAGCTGGCCGGCGCGCTGCCGCGGATCGACCTGTGCGGCCCCTGCGGCCGAGCCCTCCTGGCGTGGCTGCGCTCCGCCGCGGCGGATGCATCCAGGGAGGGAAAAAATCCAGAAATCTCACCAGGCTGAGACTTGACGAGTCACCAAGCGCTTGCGTATACGTAAGAGAGGTGTCGAGTCGAGGGGATTGGCCCTTCGACCGGCGCAGTGGCCCGCGGGTGCTCTCGTCAACACCCGCGGGCCGCGGCAAAGGCTGTACAGGAGCCCCCGCCGATGACGACCATCTTCGATTCCGCCCGTCCCGTCAAGTCCACCCCGTCCTTCGGCCGCGGTCTGACCCGCCGGCCCTTTGTCCCCGACCAGGCCGACCAGGCTTGGGCCGCCCAGGCCTTCGGCGATGCCGAGTCCGACCGCGAGCTGGAAGAGCAGGCTCTTCAGGCCCGGTGGGACGACCAGTTCAACCACACCTTCCCCGCCGGCTGCTGCCAACTGTGCGGCGAGCCCTCCGACCAACTGGACCCCGTCCACGAGCTTTGCCCGGAGTGCCTGGACCGTGCCGAGTTCGCCACGCTGGCCGGCGTGAACGAGCGGGCCGGGTTGGGCTATCGCGTCTTCTGAGGGATCGACTCCGAGGGGCAGGGACGCCCCGTATTCCTGTCGAGGTGAGTGATGCTTACCGAGTTGCTTCAGAATGCGATCCGCGCGAGCGGAGTGCGCTGCTCCGCGATCAGCCGGCGGACCGGCATCAGCCAGGCCACGCTCAGCAGGTTCCTGCGCGGCCAGCTGAGCCTGACGCTGGGCACCGCGGAGAAGGTCCTGGACGCCCTCGGGCTGGAAGTCGTGATCCGGCCCAGGCGCAGCACGAGGAAGGGGGAGTGAGATGGCGGAGAAGCTCATCAAGCGCGGCAAGGTCTGGTATTACCGGTTCACCGATGCCAACGGCAAGCGCGTCATGCGTCGGGGCTGCACGGACAAG
>JAJPJC010000423.1 GCA_021324445.1 Isosphaeraceae bacterium | reverse complement strand
TTGGTGACGAACAGCTCGGGCAGGCCGTCGCCGTCGACGTCCTCGGCGTCCACCCCCATCCCCGACTGCGCCATCCCGTTGATGTCGTAGGCGGCGCCCGACATCTCGGAGACGTCGTCGAAGGTCCCATCGCCGCGGTTGAGGAACAGGAAGTTCGGGTTCATGTCGTTGGCGACGTAAAGATCGATCAGGCCGTCGTTGTTGACGTCGGCCGCCACCACGCCGAACCCGTGCCCGTCGTCGCGCTTGAGATTCGGGACCCGCGCCTTCTTCTTCACCTTCGTCGTCGGGTCTTCCACTTCCTCCTCGATGGTGATGACCTGCTTGTGGACGTCGGTGAAGGTCCGGTTGCGGTTGTTGTGATAGAAGAGGTGCCTCGTGGTCTTGATCGTACGCGGCGACGAGTAGAGCCAGACGTTCTTCTCGGCGTTGCCGACCTTGTGATGGTCCTCAGGGTACTTCCAGATCCCGTAGTTGGTCACGTAGATGTCGAGATATCCATCATTGTCATAATCGAGCATGGCGCCGCTGGACGACCAGTTCGGGGCGTCGATCCCGGCCGCCTTGCTGATATCCTGGAAGGTGCCGTCGCCGTTGTTGAGATACAGCACATTGCTGCCGTAGTTGCACAGGAAGATGTCCTGGTCGCCGTCGTTGTCGATGTCCCCGGCGATGATCCCGTGGCAGAAGCCGCGATAGCCCACCCCGGCCGCCGCGGTGACGTCCTGGAAGTGCCCGTTGCCCAGGTTCTTGTACAGCCGGTTGGGACCCTTCTCGGCCGTGCCCAGGGGGAGCAGCGTGGCCGTGGCGAAGTAGATGTCCAAAAGGCCGTCGCCGTCGTAGTCGAAGACGGCCACGCCCGAGCCGTTGGCGGTGGGGAAGTGCTTCTCCTCGGTCATGCCCGAGAAATGGACGAAGTCGATGCCGGCCTGCTGCGCGATCTCGGTGAAGCGGAACGGGCTGGACTCGGTCTGCTTGGTCATGACGATCGGGGCGAAGACCTGCATCCGATCCCCCTCGATGGTCGATCCCGGCTGGGGCTTCGCGGCCGGCTGCGGCTGCGCCGCCGGTTGAGCCGCGAGGCTCGGGCCGGCCCCACCCCCGCGCGGCGGTGCGCCGCGGCTGGTCGTGGAGGCGACATTCGCGTCACACCCCGTCATCAGCAGCGCGACTCCGAGAACCGGCAAGCCCGCGCCAACGCGCGACGGCAGCCCTGGACTGCGCGGACAACTCGGACGCATGAGCGATCTCCTCCTGGCTGGGTCCTGGCTCGGTTGATGATTCGATGAGTGATTGGCCGATGAGCTCGCCCGCCGGGGGCACGTGATCCCTGCCCCGAAGGGATGCACGGAAGGGCCGACACGAGAGCACCACCCATTGTAACATGGTAAGCCGGCCGTTGGGGAAGAGCTCGTGGCGGGTGGCGGGTGGCCAGTGCCAGTCCAGTGGTTCACCGCAGAGACTGCGGAGACCGCGGAGACGAAGACAGAGACGGAAGGCGGACTGACCTCTTCGGCCGGTCGTCGGGCTTTGGCTCCGCGGGCTCGGCGGTCTCTGCGGTGGGTCTCGAGTGAAGACGGCTCGCCACCCGCCACCCGCCACGCGGCCCGGCCGGCATCGATTGTGCAGGGCGAATTCCTGCTCTAAGTTGCGCAGACCCTTTGAGGTTTTGGGTAATTTGGGTAATAGTACCCGAATTCGGAAGAATCCGCGGACCTTTCCTCCATCGGGATCCTGGTTCCTGACGATGGAATGGGGGATCGGGCCTGGGACTGGAGACAGCCTAACGACGGAGACGCGGCATGCGACGGATAACGAGGCTGGCAGCGGCGGTGTCGGTGGTGGGGGTGGCGCTGGCGGGGGCACCCTTGAAGGCCGCGCCGCCGGCGCCGACCTATCGGGGTGTGGAACAGACCATCGCATCGATCCGCGACGCGTGGTCCAAGGCCGGGGCACGGGTCGAGCCCAACGCCCCCGGGTGGAATGCCCTCTTTGATGTCTTACTCGCAGAGCTCGGTTCGTATTCGAGAGCCGATAACGACACCGATCGCCTCACGGCGCTGAACCGGGTCTACCAGATATCGGCCGCATTGGGCACGGTGCCCTGGGCCCCGGCGGCCAACTTGCGGGAGGAGGTCCGGCAGTGGCTGCGGCCCCGGGTCCGGCTGGCGTGGGCGCAGCGACGGATCGAGGAGACCGTGGCCGCGCTGCCGGCTTCGAGTGATCCAGGGATCCAGGCCAACCGGTCGCGCTGGGTGGAGTTCGTCGACAACGACCTGGGCCGCGCCTTGCGCGACTACGACGCGGCCAACACGGTAGCCCAACGCCAGACGGCCCTGCGGCGGATCCATCAAGCCCTCCAGGGGCTGGAGCAGCAGAACCAGCACTGGCAGTGGCCGCCGTCGTGGGAGCTCGCGGCCGCGGTCAACGACCTGTTCAACCGGCCCAACCTCGACCTGACGGCCGACGTGGCGACGGTCGCGCCCATCTTCGACGCCAACCTGGTCCAGTCGGGACCCATCACGCGCAAGGGGTACGTGTCGTACGTGACAGCCGGGCCCAAGACGGGCTTCGGCCTGCTGCCCAGCGACGACGGCATCATGTTCTACAACAGCCAGGCCCTGAGCAGTGTGACGCCCATCTGGGACTTCCAGAACAAGCTCGAACAGGATCGGCGCGGGCGGCGGGCCGCGAAAATGTATTCGTTCGGCGCCGAGTCGTTCGACTGGTCCGAGCTGACGGTGACCGCCATTTTGACTCCCTCGGGCCTGAACCTGATCCCGAACGCCGGTCACCTGGTTGATGGGGAGATCTGGTCGGCTCCGCAGCCTGGTGGCGGACTCGGTCGCGCGATCGCCGGACTGCTGGGGTTCAACCAGCAGAAGATCACCAACCTGGTGTACCAGAATGCCGTGGCCCAGTTCCGGCAGCAGGTCCCGGCCGAGGCCGCGGAGGAGACCCAGGAGCGCATCAGCGCCGAGGTGGCTCAGCGGAATGCCGACCTGCGATCGAAGTACCTCATCGGCAACGATACGGCGGCCATTCGCGACTTCCTGATCACGCATCTCTCGTTGCGGTCGCGGCCCGAGGCCATCTTTGTCGGCGGGTTGTTCCAGTGGCGCGGGGCCCCGGACCAGCGCGGCGCCGATGCGCCGCAACCGCCGCGGCTGGCCTCGTCGTTCGATCCGGGCGTGACGGCCGATCTGCACCTGGGCTCGCTCCTGACCAGCGCGGCCAGCGGGCTGTGGTTGCGCGACCCGGTGAAGTCGGTGCAGAACCTGATGATCGTCACCAAGGCGGTGCCGCCGGGCACGCCGCCCAAGGACGCGGTCGCCGTGACCCGCAACGTGGATTTCGCGACCTACCTCAAGGCGGTGGACCAGGCCCGCAACGCCCACGACCCCCGGGTCTCGGCGCTGCGGGTCATCCGCCCGGCGGAGCCGCCGGAGTTCAGCTCCGATTCCCGCGGGTTCCTGGTCGCGCTGGTCCACGACTTCCAACTGGACGTCCCGGCCCCGGACCCCCAGGCCGGCGGGAACTTCCTCGGCGAGCCCGCCAAGGTCCTGCGCATCCAGGTGCCTCTGGCCGAGATCGCGCTGTCGTACCAGCTCGACACATCATCGCCGGGTCTGCGGCTGCGGGGTAAGATCGAGGAGTTCAACCCCGGCACCAACGCGACCGTGCTGGCCATCACCGACGACGAGTCCAAAGCCAAGGCGCTGACCCGGTTCACCATGGCGTTGGTCATGACCGCCGTCGGGACGAAAATCCGCAGCGAGCACATCGATGTGAGTCTCGACCAGCTCAAGCTGCCGGGCTTCGCGATCCATTCCCTCTCGCCGCTGGACCCCTCCGGATGGGTGCGGGTGAACCTGGTCAAGACGGAGACCGGCCCCGCGCGGGAGACCGAGCCCGCGCGGGAGGTCAGGCCGGCACCGCTGACGACTCCTGGCGGCGGGGGGCCTGTCAGCCCCGCGCGCGACACGAGCCCGGCGCCGGCGACCCCCGGCACAGGACCGTCGCCGACTCCCGAGCCGTCGACCACCCCGCCGCCGGTCCCCGGACCGCCCGTGGCCGTTCGGCCGAGCTGACGGGATCGGAATCGCGCGGAGTCCCGCCTTCCGGCGGTCTCACCCGACCGCCGGAAGGCGGGACTCCCACAAGCCTGGCTTTCGGCTGGTGGGCGCTCCCCTCCGCCCGAGCATCTCCCCTTCATTTCGACCTCCCCGGCATCGTAGAATGGCGGAGTGTCGCCCCGATCCCGGCTCGCGCCGGCACTCCTGGAGGCTCGCCGGCTGACGCCGGCCTCGAGCCCAGCCACCCATCTCTTCTGGCATGCGCCCGCGCCGGGGTGGCTGGGGTCGAGCCCGAAGGGCGAAGCCCCCAGGAGTGCCTCCCGGTTTCCTCCTGATGGTCTCCGATCGCAGAGGTGTTTTGTCTTGATGTCGACCCTGATCGGCAACCCGGCTCCCGCCTTTGATCTGCCGTGCACGCGATTCCCGGATCCGGCGCGGAGCCGGGTATCCCTGGGTGATTATCGCGGCCGATGGCTGGTCCTGGTGTTCTACCCGCACGACTTCTCGCTGGTCTGCCCGACGGAGCTGATCGGCCTGAGCCAGCGGTTCGACGAGTTCACGGGGTGTGGCTGCGCGCTGCTGGGAATCAGTTGCGATTCGGTCGAGTCGCACGAGCGCTGGATCGCGACGCCCCGGGCGCGGGGCGGCCTGGGGGGATTGAACTTCCCGCTGGCGAGCGACCACGACGGGGTGGTGGCTCGGAGTTATGGCGTCTACCAGGAGCGCCAGGGCGTGGCGGTGCGCGGGCTGTTCATCATCGATCCCGAGGGCCTGGTTCAATACCAGGTGGTGCACAACCTGAGCGTCGGCCGGCGAAGCCAGGAGATCCTCCGCGTGCTGACGGCCCTCCAGTCGGGCGGGCTCTGCCGCGAGGACTGGATGGCCGATCACCAGACGTTCGACCCGTTCACGGCGCTGCGGCCGGGGAATTACTTCTCGCATTACCTGATCGAGGACGAGGTGGGATCGGGGACGTTTGCCCGGGTCTACCGGGCCCGGGACCTCCAGCTCGACCGCCTGGTGGCGCTGAAGGTGTTCAAGCCCGACTGCCCGGTGACGCCCAGCGCCGCGCTGGCCGAGGCGCGCGCGGCGGCCGCGTTGAACCACCCGAACCTGTGCACGATCTACGCCGTGGACGACACGGCCGGGGTCCCGATCATCGCGATGGAGTATATATCGGGCCGGCCGATCGACCAGTGGGCGCGGGGTGACCGGCTGCCGCTGGATTCGCTCCAGTCGATCGCCCGGCAGCTCGCCAAGGGGATGGCGGCGGCGCATGCCGCGGGCATCGTGCACGGGGACCTCAAGCCCGACAACGTGATGGTCACCGACGAGGGGCTGGTCAAGGTCCTCGACTTCGGCCTGGCGCGGCGGTTGCGGCGGAGCTCGCCTCTCCTCAGTGACGACACGGTCGAGCTGGGTCTGGCCGAGCTGGGCAGCGGGCTCTTCGGCACACCCCGGTACCTGGCCCCCGAACAGGTCCGCGGCGAGCCGGCGTCGCTGGCCAGCGACGTGTTCTCCCTGGGCGTCATCTTCTACGAGCTGGCCACCGGCAAGGTCGCCTTCCCGGGAGCCGCTCTGCTCCAGATCCTGGACCAGATCCGTTCGGTCGAACCCGAGGCGCTGGCCGCCGAGACCCCCGAACCGTTCGCGTCGCTCTTGCCCCGGGTGCTGGTTCGCGATCCCGGTCAGGGCCGGATCACGATGCGGGAGGTTGCCGAAACCCTGCTCGGCTCACTCGAGACGCCGGCCGGAGCCTTCCCCGACCCGATCGATGCGCCCCAGATGATCATCTGATGCCCGCACCCAGCCCCGCCGATCCTTCCCCGCCGAGGATGATACCGTGCCCGCGACACCGATTGCCGACCTCGCCATCTTCGATCACGACGGAGTCCTCGTGGACTCGCTGGAGTGCCACCAGGAAGCCTGGTTCGAGCTGGAGCGGCGCGCGGCCCTGGGCCTGACGCCCGAGTTCGTCCACGCGACCTTCGGCATGACCAATCCCAGCATCCTCCGCCGCCTGCGCGGGGATGCGATCACCGAGGCCGAGATCCAGCGCTACTCCGATCTGAAGGAGGAGTGCTATCGCGCCGTGGCGCGCGGGCGGATCCACCTGATGGACGGGGTCCGGGAGGTCCTGGACGCCCTGACGGCGCGCGGGGTGAAGCTGGCGATCGGCTCCAGCGGACCGCGGGCCAACCTCGAGCTGACCGTCACCGAATGCGGACTCGAAGGCCGGTTCGCCGCGATCGCGTCGCTGGAAGACATCACCCGGGGGAAGCCCGACCCCCAGATCTTCCTCGTCGCGGCCGCCAAGTCGGGCGCCGCGCCGTCGCGCTCGGTCGTCTTCGAGGATGCGCCGGTCGGCATCCAGGCCGCCAAGGCCGCCGGGATGTACGCCGTCGGGTTGACCACCACCCACCCGGCCGCCGCCCTGGACGAGGCCGGCGCCGACGAGGTGATCCCGAGCTTCGTCGGCTACGACGTGGACGGGTTGCTCGAGCGGTTCAGGGCGCGGTTTGCCCTGTGACTGAGGAAGACATGGAACTGCTTCAATCAAGGCTTCGGCGACCACGTTTTACCCTCGCCGAAATTGCGGGAGTCGTGGCCTTGCTCGCGGTCACCCTCCGCTGGCCGGTCCTCATCCTCCCCACACTCGCCGTTGTCCTGACGTTCTTCTGCAACAGGTCCGGGCTCTCCGTAGTCGGGACACGGACCGTGGCGGCAGCGGTGGGGGTAGTCTCGGGCATAGTGATGGCATTGGTCGCCACCAGTCATTGAACGTGGGGACCGCTTCTTATCCACAGTTGCCAGGTTCAGCCGGGCGAGGGGTGCCGGAACGGGGACATTGCTCGATCACCCGGCAGAATGGATAATCTGGGGGTCGGAACAGCGAACAGCCTCGCGGCCTCTACCGCCCCAGCGCGGCCGTCACGGCGTCCGGATCGTGGGCCGCAATCTTCAACAAGGCCCGCGCCGGCCCTTGGGGTCGCCGCCGGCCCTGCTCCCAGTTCTGCAAGGTCGAGAGGCTCACGCCGATCCTCTGGGCGAATTCCGATCGAGACTTGCCCACCCCTTCCCGGATCGCCCGGACATCAAGCGGTGCAAACTCAGTGATCCGACTGGGTTCCATCTCGCTCCGTCGAATGGCTCCGGCTTGTCGAACACTGGCGACCAATCGGTCAAACTGCCGCTGCTGCATCCGAATTCCGCTCGGACTAGCCAGCTCAGGATTCGAAGGAAGTTAGCTGAGGCTGATCGGCTGGTAGATCCACATCGTCCCGCCTTGCAGGCCGTCCAGGTCGTAGCTGCCGTGCTGCACGGTCATTACGGAGTTAGCGTTCTGCTCGAGCACGTGGATGGTCGATCCCGAAACCGATTCGACGATGGCCGTGTGATGGTCCGCGGTCTGGGTCGTGGTGGTCCAGGAGCCATTCGGGTACGTCGTCGTGTTGACTATGGTCACGTTACTGAACTGGATCACGTCGCCCGGGAGGACCCCGGCCAGCGAATGGTTCGCGGTCGTCACCGTATCGACCAGCGTCCCCCAGACATAGTTGGCGTTGGGCCCGGTGGGTCCCAACAGGGACTCCGACTCCGCCCCGGCCGCGGCGTAGGCGGCATCCACCAGGTCGGTACACTGGCCCCCACCGACCTCCTGGCCGACATGGGCTTCGGCAAACGCCAGGACCTGCTGGTTCACCACGGGGACCTGGGGGGGCGGAGGGGGTGTGGGTGTGGGCGTCGGGGTCGGGGTGGGGGTGGGCGTCGGGGTGGGGGTGGGCGTCGGCGACGGTGCCGGGATCGGAATGGGCGTCGGAGCGGGGGGCGTCCCGACGACAGGCGGCGAAACCGGTGCGGGCTTCGGGTGAGTCTTGGAGGCGTGGGCGTGGGGCTTCGGCTTGGCGGTGTGCTTGACCTTGGAGGCGTGGGCGTGGGGCTTCGGCCTGGCGGCGTGCTTGGCCTGCGCGGCCTTCACGGTGTGCACCTCGACGGCGGGCCTCGGGAGATGGTCGAGGGTTGCCAGCGATAACAGGCACTTGTCTTCCAGCTCGTCGAGACCGGGCCAGAGCCGGACGCGGCGGGCGCGGCGTGAGTTGTTCATGATGCGGTCCTTCCTCGCCTTCGGCCGCCTCCATCGGGGGCACCTGTGAGACTATACTTCACGAGGGACCGGCGACGCAAGCTGCCGCGCCGGGAGTCATCACCTCGGTCGAGGACGTCCTCCGGGATCGCCAGAATTGCCGGGTTGCCCCTGGGCCTTCGGGTGCTCATCGCGACGTTATTACCCCGGCCAGGAAGAAGGTCAGAATACCAGCGCCCGCGAGTGAGTGGCTGGCCCGCACCGGAATTCCCTCGCTGGCGCTTCGGGCTCGTAGGGAGTCACGGCGAGGCCCGCACCGGAATTCCCTCGCTGGCGCTTCGGGCTCGTAGGGAGTCACGG
>JAJPJC010000508.1 GCA_021324445.1 Isosphaeraceae bacterium | reverse complement strand
ATGCTGGCGTACAGCCTGCTCATGGGCCAACTGCGGCAGGGCCGTGCGAAGGAGTGGGCACTCCATCGGCTGATGACCATCGGCGAAGCCTGTCGGGCGATGGCGAAGGAGACCCTGCGTACGACCCTCTCCTGGGCGATCGAGCAGGTCACCCGATTTGAGCAACCCTATGACCGTGTTGTGGCCCAATTGGGGTTAAACTGACTTTGCAAAACCCCAGGTCGTAAAGAAGGTCTGACCCCCGAGGTCACACGAGGTTACAGCGATCCCCACGGCGCAGGGCCTGCCCCGAGGCGGTGTCAAAAAACCCGGCGGCGGAATACTGCAAGCAGAGCCACCGAGCCAAAGCCCATCATCACGAATGATGACGGCTCGGGAACAGCGCTGGGGGTAACCACGATGCCGATGGGGCCGTCGAGCCCCGAGATGAGCGAGGCGTTGACCGTGGTTCCGGAGGTTGTGTACTCCCCGATCTCGTCGTAGCCGTAGTTCGCGACATAGAGGTCGGATCCCAGGACCGCGAGGCCAGCGGGATAAAGGTCTGTACTAATGAGCGAGGCGTTGACGGTCGTTCCGGAGGTTGTGTATTCCCCAATGCCGCCGTAGTAGCTCGCGACAAAAAGGTTGGATCCGGACACTCGAACATCATAGGGGTCATCCAGCCCCGAGATGAGCGAGGCGTTGACGGTGGTTCCGGAGGTTGTGTATTCCCCGATCGTGCCGCTGCCGAAGTTCGCGACAAAAATATCCGACCCGGACACCGCGATGCCGGTGGGATCGCTCAGCCCCGAGATGAGCGAGGCGTTGACCACGGTGCCGGAGGTCGTGTATTCGCCGATCGTGCCGCTGACGTAGTTCGTGACAAAAATATCCGACCCGGACACCGCGATGCCGGTGGGACTGTTCAGCCCCGAGATGAGCGAGGCGTTGACCACGGCGCCGGAGGTCGTGTATTCCCCGATCGTATTGCTGCCATTGTTCGCGACAAAAATGTCCGACCCGGACACCGCGATGCCCCAGGGACTGGAAAGGCCCGAGATGAGCGAGGCATTGACCACGGTTCCCGAGTTCGTATATTCCCCGATCGTGTTGCCGCCGTAGTTCGTGACGTAGATGTCCGCCTGCGCGTCGCGGTGCAACACCAGCGCCAGGCCGAGAATGCCGGCGGAAATCGCCACTCGAGTCAAGAGGCCGTTCCTGTATCGAAGCGTTCTCATTGTTGTCAATTGCTCCAGTCACATGGAAAAAACATTGGGAAAGCCACATTGGCTATCCCTCGATCGCGTTCCGAGTCGCCCGCGTCGCGGCCGGCACAATTCCAGGCTCCTGGCGCGGTCACTGCGGGTCCAATCAGGACCGAGAGGCAAGGACGAGGCGACGGCGCCATCGGTTTCGGGCGGCGGCGCCGAGGAAGCCCAGGCCGCCCAGGCCCGCCAGGACGAGCGACGACGGCTCGGGCACCGACGCGATGCCGGTGTCTCCCGCCGCGATGCTCTCGCCGGCGGTGTTCTGGTAGGCCCAACCCTGGATCGTGGCGTGTAGGTTGTTGGGTTGGGGTGTAACGCTCAGTTCGATCCAGCCGTAGTACGTCTGAGAGTTCTCAGTGAACGACACCCCAAGGTACCCATTCTGGACATTTGCCCAGTTTCCTGATCCCGATGGGTAAGTGACCATCGTGTACTGTGTGCTCGCATTGCCGAAAGTGCCCGACGAACCGGAGCCGATGGTCGTGCCGGCTGAGAGGGCCTGGGGGTTGCCGGAGGAATCAATCAGGGGCGATCCCACTCCGTTGCCCTCAACGTAGAGTGTCAGACCAAAAGGAGTCTCGTTATTGTCGAAGGTGATCTGATCCTGCGAATTGCCGGGGATGAAGGCCACACCGTAGTAGTTGTCAGTGCTGAACGTCGGTGTATCGAGTGCGATGTTCTTCACGCCGCTGTAGATGATCTCGGCCTGGACGCAGTTGGTGGACGACGCGGCCAGGACCATCAGGCATCCAAGCACGAAGGCCACAAACGGGTTCGCTGGGCTCCTCCGCTGGCGGTTGGCCGCGGGGCGGACCCAAGACGACTTCGGGATCATGCGAATGGTTCCTCGAAAGATAATGCCCTGCATCAGCCATGGTCTCCCGCACAGGGAAGCGATGAGGCAGAAACGGTGCGCGCAGACTTTCCGCGCGGTGGAGTCGCCGTTCTGAGGAGTAATAGGGGGGCTCAGGCGGCGAGTTAGCACCAGTTCGTCGATTTTTTTTGAGAAAGCGAGACTGGCGAGGAAGCCGGGGATGGGGTTGAACGGTTTTCAGTGAGCGAAGACGTTGCTGGGCAAGGTGTTGGAAAAAACGAACCGCTCAGCCTCCTGGCGGAGCAGTTGGATCGCCAGCCGCTGGCGGGGGGAGAGTCCGGTGAGGCCGGCGGTGGCCGGGTGGCGGGCGAGCATCGCGCGGGCGGCGACTGGGTCGCCCGAGCGGGCGAGGGCCATGGCGAGGAATGCGGCGTCGAGAGGGCGCACCCGGCCGGCGGCCTCGGCGATCCGGCGGCGGATGGCGGCGATGGCCTCGGTGTCGCGGCCGGAGCGGTAGGCGACCGCCCCGACCAGAAAGGGTGAGCCGGCCGACCAGGCGGCGGCCTTGCCGTCGTCGCCCAGCCCGCCTGGGCCAAGGATGCAGACCTGGCCGAGAATCCAGCCGGCTTGCGGGAGATCGTGCGAGACCGGGTAACGCGAGCGCAACGTGGCGCAGACGCGGCAGTAAGCGTCGACGTCACCGGCGGCGAGGTGAGTCACCGCGGCCCACTCCCAGAGTTCGTACGGCACCTGGCCCCGCGCGATCGCCCGATCAAAGAGCGCCGCCGCCTGGCGATGGCGTCCGGCGAGGGCGTGGGCCTCGCCGTATCGCATCAGCGCGGGGACGTCGGCGCCGAGCTCGACGGCCAGCGTCCTGGCGGCGTCGCGATCGTCCGGCCGGCCGAGAGCGTCGAGGGCCTCGGCGCGACGGTCGTGGAGATGCCAGTCGTCCGGTCGGGCGGCGATGGCGCGATCGATGAGAAAGAGAGCCGACTGAGCGTCGTCCAAGGCCCGCAGGTCGTCGGCCCGGTGCGCGAGCCAGTCGGCCAGCCGGTCGCGGGGGCCGAGTGTGAAGGCGCGATCGAGGTCGGCCCTCGCCGCGGCGGCGTCGTTCCGATTTGTGCGGAGTCGAGCCAGGGCGCGGCGGGCGTGGAGCAACCCGTCAGCGGGCCGGGCGGCGATCAGGCGGTCGAGATGCCAGCGGGCCGCGAAGCCGTTGCCGACGGCCTCGGCGTCGCGGGCGCGGGCCTCGTGCCAGGAGAAGGAGCGTGTACGGGAAGGGTCGATCGTTGACGAGCGACCGTCGGACGGCTCATGCCGCGGGTCGAGCCGCCGCCAGTCTGAGGGCTCGAGCAACGTCAACGCACCGGATGGATCGAGTTCGATTCCCGCGATCGCCTGCACGCGACGGGCCACGCTGTCGGGTGGCTCGGCTTCGGTCGACGGCCGACGGATCGGCCACGAGGCCAGATTGCCAAGGGCGTCGACGGCCAGGAGGGCGGCCCCGTCCCGCGAGAAAGCCAGACCGGCGACGGAGGCGCGGACGAACCGGAGCGGGCCGACCGTCCGCATCGTGACGACGTCGCAGGTCGTGACCGAGCCGTCGTCGCATCCCGCGGCGAACAGGGTGCCGTCGGGCGTCAATGCCAGGCAGCGCGTGGAGTGAGCCGGCAGGGTGGCCGTGCCTGGACCGGGGCGGCCGTCGCGGGCGTCCCAGGACCGGACGACGTCCTTCTCGGGCGCACCGGTGGTCGACGTCAGCAGGGTTTTGCCGTCGGGGGTGAAGGCGACCTGGCCGATCTGGCCCGGGTGGCCGAGCGGCTTGCCGATGGGCCGGCCGGTCGCGGTGTCGATCAGCCGGGCCGTGGTGTCGAACGAGCCCGCGGCCAGCCGGGTGCCGTCGGGGCTGAAAGCCAGGGCCTCGATGGTTTCCTTGAACCGGATCGGCTCGCCCCGCGGCCGTCTTGTGGTCAGGTCCCACAGGACGACCTGATGGGCGAGTTCGGCCGTGCCGGCGGCCAGGAGCCGGCCGTCGGGACTGAAGGCCAGGCTCTGAACGATTGAGCCGGCATCCAGCGGCGGCCCGATCTCGTCTCCGGTCTCGACGTCCCAGAGGTGGACCGCGCCGTCGAAGTCGCCGGTGGCCAGGCGCTGGCCGTCGGGCGAGAACGTCAATCGCGCCGGCCAGTTCGTATGCGGCAGCATCGGGCTGGTGGGACGGCCGGCGGCCGTGTCGAAGATCTGACAGGTCGAGGCCGTGGACCGATCAGCGCAGAAGGTCGCGAATCGATCACCGTTGGGGCTGATCGCCGCCCAGGGGATTGAGGGCCAGGCATGAATCACGGGCGGACCAACAGGCTGGCCATCGGCGGTCGCGACCAGGCGGATTCGGCCGTCGGACGGAGTTCGGAGCAGGAAGCGGGATCGGTCGCTGGCGACAGTGGCGGGACCGAACGTGAAGCCATCCGGCCAGCGGGGGGCTGTCGGCGGGTTCACCGAGGCTTCGAGCACTGGGCCGAGCAGCCCCGGCGCGACGGATTCGAGGTCCCAGACCTTGACCGTGCCGTCCTCGCTGGCGGTCAGGAACGAGCGGCCGTCGGGGGCGAAGGCCACGTTGCGGACGCGGAGCCGATGCCGCAACGGCTGGCCGACCGGCCGGCCGGTCGCCGCGTCCCAGAGTCGCGCGGTATGGTCCTCGGAACCGGTCAGAACGAGCCGCCCGTCCGGCGAAAAGGCCCCGCTACAAATGCCGGGCGGGCGGATGAAGACCGGACCGAGGTCTCGGCCGGTCTCCGGGTCCCAAAGCCGGGCGCGGCCGCGCGGGCCGGCGGCCAGCAGCAGTCGGCTGTCGGGCGAGAACGCCAGGGGCCGACCGTCGGGAATCGGTGGGCCGACGGCGCGGCCGGACGTCAGATCCCAGACCTGAACCTTGTCGTCATCGCACCCGGCCGCGATCCGGCGCGAGTCGGGCGAGACGATGAGGTTCCAGCGCAGGGGTGCGGCGCATCGAAGTGGCGGACTCGCGGGCCGGCCGTCCGGCAGCGACCAGACCTTGAGAACGACCCGGTCGGCCGTGGTGACGACGGTGCGGCCATCGGGGGTGAACGCGATGTCGCGGATCGTCCCGCCGCCCGTCGGCTCGACCGGGCTGCCGGTGCGAGCGTCCCAGAGGCGGCATTCCTTCGTGGTGTCGCGGGTCGCCAGCAGCCGGCCATCGGGAGAGAACTCAGCCAGGGCGACCGCCTGGCCGTGGAGCATGATCTGGCCGATCGACCGGCCGGTGGCGGAGTCCCAGAGCCGGGCGCGGTGGTCGGAGCCAGCCGTGGCAACCCGGCGGCCGTCGGGCGAGATCGCGACGTCGAGGATCTGCTCGTCGTACTGAATCGGTGGGCGGATCGGCCGGCCGGTCGTCGCGTCCCAGATTTGCGCGGTGCCGTCGCGCGAGCCGGTCAGGATCGCGCGGCCCGAGTCGCAGTATCGCGCCCGCATGACCATGCCTCGATGATCGAGAAGCGTGCGCAGGGGAATGATGGCGTCGGACCAGGCGGCGAGATTGGCGTGGACCAGGTGGAGCAAGCCGGAATTGTCCGTGGAAGTCTTGCGGAGGGCCTCGGCCATCAGGAGGAGCCCGTGGTCGGTGTCGCCCGAGCTGGCCTGGGCGATCCCTTTCTCAAGGTTGTGCGTGGCGACCTCGGCCTGGGCCTCGGCGCGGAGGCGCGACTCGGCCGCGACAGCCTGGATGGCGCGGCGGGCCTCGGCGTCGGCCCGGCGCCACAGCGCGGTGACGGCCGCGAACGCCGCGACGGCGACGAGCATCAGGGCCAGCGCCAGCCGCGCCTCGGCCGGCCGTCGGCGACACCAGCGGACGGCGTGTTCCCAGGCCGGGGCGCGGCGCGCGCGGATCGGCCGGCCATCGAGAAAGCGCCCAAGCTCCTCGGCGAGTTCGCCGGCGGTCGAATAGCGGCGCCCCGGGTCGGTCGCCAGGCATTTGAGGCAAATTGTCTCCAGGTCGCGCGAGACGCCAGACCGCAGGAACCTGGGTGGGACGACGTCGCCGGCAACCACCTGGTGGAGCGTCTCGATGCGCGAGCCGCCGCCGAACGGAGGCCGGGCGACGAGCATCTCGTAGAGGACCGCGCCCAGCCCGTAGATGTCCGTCGCGGGGCCCTGGATCGCCCCTTCGACCAATCCGGTCTGCTCGGGTGCCATGTAGCGGGGCGTGCCCACGAAGGCGCCGCTCTGCGTCAGCGCGTCGTCGTGATCCTCGATCAGCCGGGCCAGGCCGAAGTCGCCAATCCTGGGCGTGGGCGACCCGGCGGCGCCGGGTTCCTCGATCGCCAGCAGGATGTTGCCCGGCTTGAGGTCGCGATGGATGATTCCGCTATCGTGCGCCGCCTGGACGGTGCGGGCCAGCACCCGGGCGAACTCGGCTGCCTCGCGGATTGGCAGCGGCCCCTCGCGAAGCCGCTGCGCCAGGTCGCCCCCCTCGATCCACTCCATGACCAAAAAGGGAAGGCCGTTGTGCTCGCCCACGTCGTAGATGCGGACGACGTTGGGATGCCGCAGCCGCGCCAGCGCCCGGACCTCGCGGCGGAAGCGCTCAAACGCATTCGGACTGGACACCCGGCCATCGGAAAGCACCTTGAGCGCGACGTGGCGATCCAGGCCAATCTGTTCGGCGTGATAGACGGTGCCCATGCCGCCGCGGCCGATCTCGCGAATCAGGCGGAAGCCCGGGAAGGCGGCGGGCGACTGAGGAGGGAGACCGCCGGCCGGAATGGGAGGCGCGTCGTGATCCGGCGCGTCGTGGCAGGCCGCGATGGGGCGGCGTGCCAGCCGGTCGATCAGCTCGCGTGATTGGGGTCCGATACCCGTCCGCGCGTCGAGTGCCAAGGCCGCTCCCGGGATGGCCCAGTCCGGTAAGGCGTGCAACCGCTGACGGCAGACGGCGCAGTCTTCCAGGTGGTTCTCGATCGCGGTCCCCTCGGCCTCGACCAGCTCGCCGCGGACCAGCTCGCCGAGGCGTTCCACGGGGGGACAGGGGCTCATGACAGCTCCGCCTCGTCGCGGATCAGTTCCTCGCGGATGAGCCGGCGCACCTTGGCGCTGGCGGCGTACGCGCTCCCCAGCCTCATCCCCAGCCGCACCGCCGCCTCTTCGCCCGAGAGCCCCTCGACATTGAGCA
Source organism: Isosphaeraceae bacterium (assembly GCA_021324445.1). Classification (GTDB taxonomy): domain Bacteria; phylum Planctomycetota; class Planctomycetia; order Isosphaerales; family Isosphaeraceae; genus JAJPJC01. Next base: position 1,238 of record JAJPJC010000508.1, on the reverse strand, counting down.
GCCGGAACGCCTCCCAGGTCTGCGGCTCGACCCGCTCGCGGATCCGACCCATCGCCCGGCGGAGAACCTCCCGGGCGTATTCCTCTTCGATCAGCCGGGCGAGATCATCGTGCGGCTCGACCCAGTTGATCCTTCCCGTGTTCGGGCCGCCGACCCCGCGGTCCCATGAGCGGCGACGTTTCTGATACTCGCACCAGGTGGAATGCGCCAGGGCCCGAAGCCAGCCGCGGAACCGCCGCGAGTCGTCGTACTTGAACCGCTCCGCCCGCCGGAGAAATTGCAGGAGCACCGTCTGAGTCACGTCATGGGCGTCGGCCTCCTGAAGGCCCCAGCGATGACACCAGACGAGAATCCTCGGACCGTACGTCTCGACGAATCGAGCCCAGGCCGCGGGATCGGCCGGCTGCCCGCGGAGCGTCGAGAGCAAGGATGCGCTGGTGTCCGGAAACGGTGTGGGCATGATCGTCGCCATCCGCTCGCGGTAACGGCAAGTCATCGAGAGGTTTCCGCAAACGAGCCACCCGCAAGACCACGGCGTCAGGGAGATCTTTCAATCTGGTGTGGCGATCGTCCGGATCGGGGTTTCAGGTTTTTCGAGCGTCCATCAATGTAGGTCTCAGCCATCGACGCTGTCAAGCATCGCAGACGCCGGGGAACCTCGGATGTGGTTTTATCGAAACAGCGCGGAGGGTTCGATCGGCGATTGATGTGATGCCACGCCGCCCTACAAATCAGGCGGCCACGGGGAAGCCCCACCGATCGACCTTCGACCAGAACTCATCCCATCGCCCCGGTGTGTCGCTCAGCGTCCGCGGGCTCAACACCACCGCCGCACCGCCCTCGGTCCACTTCATCCCCGACCCGCACAGCCGCTGCTTGACGATCACCTTGCACGCCGCCTCCGTCGCACCGCTGCCGATCGGCTCGTTCGCCACCACCCGGCTGGCGTAATCCATCCGGCCCGACCCCCACTGGTTGGCGAAGTAGGTGATCGCCTGCTGCACATCCTCGTGGTCCTTCGCCCAGGGGCGCTCCCGGGCCAGTCGCCGCAACTGCTTCGGCACCCACCCGGCCCCGCCCACGTCGTGCTTCAGGCGATGGCACGCCTCCTCCAGCCACGCCTCCTTCTGGCGGGGATGGCCCCGGTACAAGACCACCGCCGCCTTGCCCAGGTACTCCGCCGCATGCCAGAAGTCGGTCACCTGCACGTCGGTGTGCCGCTCCAGGAATCCCCAGTT
>JAJPJC010000280.1 GCA_021324445.1 Isosphaeraceae bacterium | reverse complement strand
TTCGACGATCGTCGAGTCCAGGTGCGTTCGCGCCGGCTGACTGCCACGGCTGGGTTCGTTTCGCGCATCTCGCCTTGCCGGCTCGGTCGAGCCGGGTTCGTTCGCGCGCCGTCCGCTTTGCGTCGTGGTCGGCTCCGCATGCCACCAGGGCCCCTTTGTCATCTCAACTGCGCACTCCGAGCGCTGCCCATGCGACCCGGCGTCCTTCGAGATTATAGGAAATCCGAGCGCTCCGCGCCGACCAGATCCCGAGGATTCCCTGAAGCGGATCCGCCCTTTGAGGACGGGGATCGATCACCCGCGCCGGGAGGCGGTCGCTCGATTCCAGGTTCCGCGCGACCGCTTCAGGACGGGTGCTTGACCTTGCCCTGCTGGCGATCACCCAGGACATCCTCCGGATCGGCCGCCGCGCTTACCTCGAGGCGGCCGTCGGCGAGGTGGTCAGCTTCGACGAGGTGTACCACAACCTCGCCGGGGAGGGAGAGCTATCTCCCGACGTCCGTCGCCAGCTCGGCCGGATCGGCGAGGTGGTTCCCGGCGCGAACGCATTGACCGGACGCTGGGCCGAGGTGCTCTACCTGATCCGGGAGATCGCCTTCGTCCCCCGGACGATCGACAACCTCCTTCGGGGGACTGGCTCACGCCAACGAACTTGGGTCGCTGCTCCAGGTCGAGCCGATCGTCGAGGCCGAGATTGCCGCTCTGCGTCGCGACGATCCCCTGTTCGCCTACAGCAGGGCGGCCGAGGGCTGGGGGAGCCGGCTCATGGCCCGGCTGCGCGCGCAGCTCGAGACCGAGGCCCAGGCGGCGGACCTGGTCCAGGCCGTCTTCAGCCGCTCGGCCGGCAAGGGCCTGGTGCTGTTCGACTTGCTCGCCCGCCGCTACTTCGTTGTGACGGCCAATCCACCGTACATGGGCTCGAAGAATCCGGGGTCGGTTATCAAACGATATCTGGAGCGGCACTATGGCCCGGGCCGGCGCGACCTGTATGCGGCCTTCGTTCTGCGCTCTCCCGAGCTGGTCAACGAGGGCGGACGAGTCGCCATGGTGATGCCCCAGACCTGGATGCTCCTCCGATCGTTTGCCGACCTTCGGGCGTCGCAACGGACCGATGGCCGCGAGAACGGAATCGGCTTGGTCAGCGATTTACCGATCGAGGCACTGGCTCGCCTGGGCCGGCATGCCTTCTCCGAGGCCGACCCTCCCCGCAAGGGAGTCATGGTCGTTTGGGCGAAGGCGAACCTTCCGCCCGAGCATCAGATGACCTGCTTCCGACTCACGGCGTCGAACGAAGCCATCGAGCAAGCCAGAATCCTCCGCGAGGCGATCGCCGGTCTCTGTCGAGCGGCATCGAGCCCAGCGGAAGCCTCTCGGGTCGGTTAGAATAACATCTGGACCGGAAGCAATCTCTTGACCGTAACCGGAGGAACCCACGATGCCGTCACCGTTCCGGGGCATGAACCCGTACCTGGAGGCCGTCCTCTGGCATGACTTCCATGAGCGGTTCCTGCCGGCCGCCGCCGCGCAACTGACCGCTCAGGTTCGTCCCAAGTACCGCGTGCTGATCGACGAGAATGTCTATGTCCACGACCTCCCGCCGCAGGAGCGGCGTCTGCTGGGTCGCCCCGACTTGTCAGTGATCCGCGGCGCGGATGCCCGGATGCGCGGCCCAGCCCTCGGCGTCCTCGAGGCACCGGCTCATGTCCTGTTACCGGCGCAGGCTGTGGAAAGCCTCTCGTACTTGAAGATCCTCGACCGCGAGGGGCGGGACTTGGTCGCGGTCGTCGAGCTGCTCAACCCGACGAACAAGCGCGCCGGCGACCATCGCGCGCAGTATCTGAGCAAACGGTCCGAGGTGTTGCAAAGCCCAGCCCACTTGGTCGAGATCGACTTGTCACGCGACATAAGATTTGCTCGGTCCGATGCGCCAGAAAGTTTGGACTTCACTCATCGGCATGGGTAAGATCAGCATTGGTCAATAGACGAGCGTCATGGCGGAGATCATCGCCGGCTCGACCTGGCGGATCACCTCGGCGGCGAATTCCACCTGCTGGCGAGTCACGTCGAGGTGGGTGCAGGCGCGGAGGAGCTGGGGCCCGAGCACGCTGACGAGGATCCCGCGCGATCGGAGGTAGGCGGCAACCTCGGCGGCGGTCCCCAGGGAGCGGTCGACGGCCACCCAGACCAGATTGGTCTCGACGGATCCGGACTCGATGGCGAAGCCCCCGGTGCTCTCGAAGGCGTCGGCCAGGATCCGGGCGTGGCGATGGTCCTCCTCGAGGCGGGCGACGTGGTGCTCCAGGGCATAGAGTGCCCCGGCGGCAATGATGCCGGCCTGCCGCATGCCGCCGCCGAAGAGCTTGCGGAGCCGGCGCGCCCGGCGGATCGCCTCGGCCGAGCCGGCCAGGGCCGAGCCGACCGGCGCCCCCAATCCCTTGGAGAAGCAGATCGAAACCGTGTCGAAATGCCGCGCCCACTCCCGCGCCGGGTGACCGGTGGCCACCACGGCGTTGCACAGCCGGGCGCCGTCGAGGTGCATGGCCAGGTTGTGCTCGCGCGCCCAGCGGCCGATCGCGGCGATGCTCGCCAGCGGGTGGACGCGACCGCCTCCGCGGTTGTGGGTGTTCTCCAGGCAGACCAGGCGCGTCCGGGCGTAATGCGGATCGTCGGGCCGGATCGCATCGCGCAGGTCCTCCAGCGCCAGCAGCCCGTGGTCCCCCTCGAACGTCCGGGTCGTCACGCCCGAAAGCCGCGCGATCCCGCCGGCCTCCCAGACGTAGACGTGCGCCGTCGCGCTGCACAGCAGCTCGTCCCCCGGCTGCGTATTCACCCCGACGGCGATCTGGTTGGCCATCGTGCCCGAGGGGACGAAGACCGCGGCCTCCTTACCCAGCAGCTCGGCGGTCCGGGCCTCCAGCAGCTTGACCGTCGGGTCCTCGCCCAGGACATCGTCGCCGACCTCCGCCTCGGCCATCGCGCGCCGCATCGCCGGCGTGGGCCTGGTCGCGGTATCCGATCGTAAGTCAATGGGCGGCCGTTGCATGGATCTCATCCCTCGTCCTCAGCTTTCCCCCAGTCGATTCAATCCGCGCTGCCTCGTCCTGTCAGTGGATTCGACCGGTCGTCCGGCACCCGCGACTAAAGCCGCACGATCTCGACCTCGACCCAGTTCGTGGGCATCTCACCGGGCCAGACCGAGCGCGCATCGGGGTCAGCCCAGCCGAGCTCGGGGTCGGCCTTGAGCCACACGCGGATCCGACGGACTCCCGGGCGATCGATGACACCCGCCGGCAGGGACGGGATCGGGCCGAGCTCGAACCGTCGGATCGTCGCCGCGGCCGACCCCAACCCGCGATGCGGCAGCCCCTGCCCGCTGACGATCAAGGGCCGGGCGGGCCAGCGGGCCGGCGAGCCGTCGAACTCGATCGCCGTGGCGTGGGCCAAGTCGCAGGGCAGGGGGGTCGCCACGGTGAGCTGGGGCGGGTTGCGGAGGATCCATTCGCCGCCGAGCGGCAGGTGGGTCGCCGGCTGGTCGGCGGCGCCTTGGACTGGCTCCAGCCGGATGGCGCGAGGGACCTGCTCGTCCCGGTTGGCGTCCCAGAGGGTCAGGATCGCGTCCAGCCGGAGGATTGGGTCAAACTCGAACGAGAAGGGGACGTGCGGCAGCTCGAGCTCCCAGGAGGCGGTGAGCCCGGCGGTCCGGACCCGCGTTTGGAGCACCAGGCGATGCGGGCCATCGGTCGGGAAGTCATCGGGGACGATCGCGAAGGCGACGCGGCCGGGCCCGGACTTCCAGGGTGAGAACTCCTCCAGCGCGGCGCGGCGGGCACCCAGGACGCGGTGCGACCACTCCAGGTGGGAGGGACCAACGTGCTGGGAATCCTCCGGAAGGAAGGGGACCTCGTAGGCCACCTCGATGGGGATCTCGGCGTGGAGCGCGCGGGGATAACGCCGCCGCGCCCTCCAGGTCACGGTGTAGCCGCGCCGCAGCACGGCCTGCTCCTCCTCGGCGATGAGCTGGTCCGCGCGCCAGAGCCGTGCCAGGGCCCGGCCGGCCGCCAGCCGCCGGGGCGCGGATTCCGTCGAGCTGAAGATGCGGAGCAGCTCCCAGGCCCCGGCCCGGCCGAACTCGGCGACCGCCTCGATCTGCTCCGGTGCGACGTCGGGCTCACCGAGCCGTGCCACGGCCTGGCGCGCCCGCCAGGCCCAGAGCAGCCGCCGCCCCCCACCGATGAGGACCACCGCGGCCAGGGCCAGCCAGACCGCCGCCTTGGGCTCGCCCAGCCAGTTCCGCTCCGGCTCGGCCGCTGCGCCGGCTCGGCCTCGCCCCGGCCGGCGCGGCGGCTCGCCAGCCCGACCCGGCTCGGCCCGGGCTCCGGCTTGAGCCAAGTCCGGGCTCGCCTGGTTCCGCTGGCGCATCGGGGTCTCGAGCGTGGCCTTCGTGAGATCAGATCCAATCCAATCCAATCCAATCAAAGCGGTCGCGGCGGGCCGCTCAGCGGCACGCGGGACGGCGAGGGCCGGGGCGCGGGACTGGGGGCAAGGGCCCCGTTCGGTTTCCTGGCGGCATCCCCAGGTTTCGTCGGCACAGCCTCGAGCATCGGCTTGTCGCGGTCCTTTTCGGGCAGCTCCTCAATGATGGTGGGCTTGCGGACCCGGGGCCCCTCCCCGTTCTCCTGCCCACCACCGAGGAACTCGGTCAGGTCGTCGACAGCGTCCTGCACCTCATGCACGTCGCGATGCAGCGCCCGCAGCTCGGCCCAGATCTGGTCCAGGGGGTCCTCTGACCCTTCGCGGTCGGTGAAGACCAGCAGGTTCTCGTCGGCCACCACGTGAACAGTCAGGCCGACCTGGTCCAACAACAGCTTCAGACCGGTCTTGAGCCGGACGCTGTCGAGCTCGAGCTGGACGGTATCTTCCGGCTCGACGTCCTGGCGTTTGAGTGCGGCCAGGTCCAGCACGACCGGGACCTTGAGTGTCTCTTTGAGGTGGGCGCACACCTGCGACAGCGAGGTGGGCCGCCCGAAGGGGAAGCGATACGGGCGGAGCAAGAGATCGTGGACCGTCGCGGCGCCCGTGGTGACTGCCGACGACGGCGGATCGGTCCGACGGGCATCGGCTCCGGGGGGACTGCCGGGGCGCGCCGCTGCCGCGCTCGCGCTCGCCTCGGAATCGGCCGGCCGGCTCGGAGTCGACCGCCTGGCATCGCCGCGATCCTGCGCCAGCACGACCAGGCGCCCGGAGATGACCAATCCGATCAATATGCCGACCGGGAGCAACAGCCAGGGATACGTCTTGCGGATCATGCCATGATCCTCTCGATTCGAGATCCGGACAGGCCGGGAGTGACCAGTCGTCGACCGACTTCCCGCCTGGCCGCCATGCCCCGGCCATTGTACCGCCGGGTGGGCCGAGCGACCAGCGAAACCGAACTGGTCCATCCCCGGAGCGCAAAGCCCCATCCCCATGAGGAGCGATGGGTTGAGGCTCCTCTTCCGGCCTGCTTCCACGGCGTGCGGTCGCTCTGGTCCCCCGGAATGATCGCCGGTGGTGCCGGCTAGATCTTTTCCACGACGAGAACCCAAAGGGTGCCGTCAAGGAATAGGTGCCGTCGAATGTGACGCGGATCTGATCAATCACGCCGCTGAGGCCAACAGGTTCCCGGCTGCCATCGGAGTGTCCGGATCGCCTAGGAAGTAGCAAGGGAAGCGATACTCGGTCGCGTCCATCCCCGGAATCCGCGCCCGCAGCAGCCCGGAGCGGACTTCCATACCTCGAAGGGTCAACCCGGACACCGGCCGTCTGGGGATCGGCAAGTCCATGTCCTTCGCATCTGCCGCCGGCATGGTCGTCATCTCCGTGCCGGGATCGACCAGGAACAGGACCGTTTCCCAGGTGCTCCGGTTGGTCTTAATTGCCAGATTCAACTCGGGATGCAGGACCACATCGCCGGTGGTCCGCAATGTCTTGTAGGCGAGGGGGAGGATCAATCGCGACATTTACACCATCCCGATCCGGACATCTTGCCGCGTTTCGGGCGGGTGATCCTTGCGGTACTGGCTGGCCGCTTCCCAACCCACCGCCAGGACCTCGACGCCTCCAGGGACGCGTCGAGAGACCACGTAGGCACCCTCGTAGTAATACTGGAGGGTAAAATCATCCAGCATCTTCTGTCGCGCCTCCGGCGCCATGCCGGTGCCATGCCGCTGGATGAGGCGAGCCTCCTCACTGGCGACTGCCTTCTCCAGTTCCGGCGGCACGGGCAAGAGTCCGCGCGGCTTGGGAAACTTGGGGTCGCGGGCCGGCAACGTCAGGTCGATGAACTCGCCCGCCATCAGAGCGGCTCCTGCTACGAATCGTTGGAGATGTCCTCCGCCATTGTCCGGAATCCGCTCGATCACGACAACGTCGTCATTATCAACGTTTCCCGATGTGCGGGACAAACCGGTCCCGGAAGCCATTCGCGGATCGCGTCACGCGACCTGCCCCGCGCGAAGGGCCGCGTCGATCTCCTCGCCGCTGGGGAAGCCGAAGTCGAGGCGGTCGAGCACCAGCGCCGACGCGGCCGCGGCGCGCTCGACGGCCAGCCGGATGAGGCCCTCGTCGACCACGCCCGAGGCAGCGCTCCAGCCGTGGTCGAGCAAGGTGTTGATCATCGTCGCGGCATACGCCTCGCCGGCTCGATTGGTGTCGCGCGGGGGACGCGCGCGAGGGAATGCCGGGACCTGGAACCGCCCCGGTTCTCCCGTCGGCGTGGTGAACCGCACCGAGCTGCCGTTGGGTCCGTCGGTGACCACAAGGATCGACACCCGCCAGGCGACTTCCTCACGATCGTCGAGTGCCTCCCACTCCCTGCGATTGCAGCTCAGGACATCGATCGAGGCGGCGAAGCTCGAGAGGGGGCGGTCGCGGTCGAGCATGGTGCGCCACGTCGGCGCGAAGAACCGCATCGCGGCGCCCGGCGCGGACAACGCCCGCGCCGCCAGGCGGTTCGGCAGCGAGGCCACGACGCGAAGGTCGCAGGGCTCCGCGGCCATCGGCTCCAGGGACTCAGGCCTCAGCGCCGCGTGACAGCCGCGGAAGCCGATCGGCAGCTTGTCGCCGAATTCGCCGCTGGTGATCAGCAGCGTCCAGTCGGCCGGATGATCCGGCACGCGGATCGGATGGTGGGCAATGCCGAATCGAGCAAGCTGCTGCGCGATCGCCCGGCTCTTCGCGTCCGAATCCGGTCCCAGCGCGCTCCAGAGCGAGCCCCCGAATGCGGCAGCGTAACCGGCTCCCATCCCGCCCAGATCATCCTGCCAGGCCCGGCCCTGCACGCGTTTTTGCCCGCTGAGACCCTCGCGGATCGGTTGCGCCAGGCGGATCTCTCCCGTCGGACCGGGCCAATCGGCCGGCGGCTCGATGGTGATCGTGAATCCGGTGGGATCGACCAGCTCGAGCGTGGAACCGGTCCCGAAGGTTCCGATCACCTCGAAGCCCTGATCAAGAGGCGGCCCCAGCGTCGGATCGATCAGCGGCTGGTCGACCCGCAGCACCCGGTCGAGATAGGCCGGGCCGAACACCATGACGTGCCGGTCGCGGTGCTCAACACGGTTCGGCATCACAGATGGAAGCACTCGCCCTTGGCCCCTTGTCTTCAAGTCAACGGGCTCGCTCTTCCCCTGGGATCATCGCCGCGCCCGCCGCCAGCCGGCCAGGGCCGCGTCCCAGGCCGGCTGGCGGCGGGCGCGGCGGTAGGCGTGCTTCTCGGCCGGGAGCACACAGCCGAGAAAATACTTGCAGCCGGGACAGATGATCGTCTTGCCCCGATCTCTCTCGGAGATGTCCAAAGCCGCCCCGCAGCCCGGACAGGCGACGGTCCGATCCTGGCCGGTCGTCCGGGTCTGATCGACCGACAGGCAGGCCGGGCAGATTCGATCGCCGTGAGCCGAGTCGAACTCCATCAAGCCTGCATAGCCGCAGGTCAAGCAGGTCGCATCGCCACTCGACGGCCCGGCCGGCACGCCCCCCGGCTCCGACAACCAGGACTGGATCTCGTCGTCGAGGGCTGCGCCCCAGCCGGGTCTCGCCGGCTCGATCGTCAACTCGTGACCGCATGCGGGACATCGAGGAAGACTCCCCAAGTCCTCGGCGAGGATCCGAGCCGTCGCGCCACAACACGGGCAGGAGACCAGCAGATCCATGGTGGGAAACCCTGCGAAAACTCGTTATGACAACTGTAGTAGTGAGAACCGATGGCTGTCAAGGTGGAACAAGAGATGCTGTAGGTCAGTCATGAGCCTGACAGAAAATCGATCTCGGTCTCGAGCCTGAGACCGACTTTTTCCGGAGGAATGATTTGCGCCCGCGGCCGGGGTCACGTCTGCGCTGTCCCGAGTGGATGGACCAGCCGGAGCTGGATGCCGTCGAGCATGCGCGCGCCCTGCGTGGTCTGGGCCGGATCAACCGGGTGAGCCGGAGCGCCGCGATCCTCTGGCCGGCGATCTCGGGGCTGGCCGGCGGCAGTGTCGACGAGCCGATGCGGGTCCTCGACCTGGCCTGCGGCGGTGGGGATGTGCCGATCGCCCTGGCACGCCGGGCCGCCCGGGGGGGCCTCAACGTCCAGATCGAGGGTTGTGACGTCAGTCCGGTAGCAGTCCAGTTCGCCCGGGTGGCGGCGGCGGAGGGCGGCGTTCCGGTTCGCTTCTTCGAGCGCGACGCCCTCCACGATCCGATCCCGGAGGGCTACGACGTGGTGATGTGCTCGCTGTTCTTGCACCACCTTGGCGAGGACGAGGCGGTCGGGCTCCTGAGGAACATGGCCGGAGCGGCCCGCCGGCTGATCCTGGTCAACGATCTGCTGCGGAGCCGGCTCGGCTATGGGCTGGCGTGGGTCGGCTGCCGGCTGTTCAGCCGCTCCCCGATCGTGCACCATGATGGTCCAGTGTCGGTTCGATCGGCATTCACCCTGGCGGAAGTTCGCGCGCTGGCGCAGCGGGCCGAGCTGGATGGCGTGAGCCTGACGCGCCACTGGCCGCGTCGCTTCCTCCTCTCCGGGAGCCGGCGATGGTCTGGAATGGGATGGACTGGTGGCCGAAGCCGTGGGACGCGATCGTGATCGGGGCCGGACCGGCCGGGTCCCTGGCCGCGCGGGAACTCGCGGCCGGCGGCGCTCGGGTCCTGCTGGTGGAGAAGCGGCGCTTCCCCCGCGAGAAGGTCTGTGGCGGCTGCCTCAACGGTCGCGCCCTGGCGGTCCTCGATGCGGCCGGCCTGGGATTCCTGGTGACGCGGGCGGGTGGGGTTGCGCTCGAGGAACTCCGGTTACGCTGCCGCGGCCGGCAGGCGCGGCTCGACCTGCCCATCGGGGCGGCGCTGTCGCGTGCCCGGCTCGACGCCGAGCTTGTCGCCGCGGCCCGCGAGGCCGGGGTGCGGTTCCTGCCGCAGACTCAGGCCCTGGTTCGGGGGTCTGGAAACGGCACGCGCCGGGTGCGGCTCCAGCGGCGCGGCGAGACCCGGGAAACGGCGGCGCGGGTGGTCCTGGTCGCCGCGGGGCTGGGCCACCGCTGCCTGCCGCCGGGGTCGTCGTTGCGGACCCGGGTTGTACCCGGATCGCCGCTCGGCGCCGGCTGCCTGGTCTGCCGGGCGCCGTCGTTTTACGGCATCGGGACCATCTTCATGGCGATCGGGCGCGAGGGTTATGTGGGCCTGGTCCGGCTGGAGGACGGGAGTCTCGATGTCGCCGCCGCGCTCGAACCGGATTTCCTGCGGCGTCGGGGCACGCCCGGTGCCGCGGCGGAGGGGATCCTCGCCGAGTCGGGATTCCCCCCGATCGACGCCCTGCGGTCGGCTCGCTGGCAAGGGACGGCTCCCCTGACGCGGTGGACGCGCCCGCTGGCCGAGGATCGCCTGTTCCTGCTGGGTGACGCGGCCGGATATGTCGAGCCGTTTACCGGCGAGGGCATTGCCTGGGCGCTGGCTTCCGGCCGCGCCGTCGCGCCGATGGCCCTGAAGGCCATCGCACGGTGGGACCCGGGACTGCCGCGCCACTGGGATGTCCTCCACCGGCGCGTGGTCCGGCGGCGGCAAATCGTCAGTTGGGCGGCTGCCGCGGCGCTGCATCGACCCTGGCTGGCCCGTCTGGGTTTCGAGGCCCTGAACCGGATGCCTGCCGCTGTGGGCTGCGTCCTCCGTTATGTGAATGCTCCTGTGTCCCTCCCCGAGGTGAGCTGATCATGCCTGCTTCGATCGCCGGGATCGCCACGGCCGTCCCACCCCACCGGATCGCCCAGACCGACGCCGCCGAGATCGCCAAGCACTATTCCTGCACGACGGCCGCCCAGGAACGCCTGTTCCTGGGCCTGTACCGCCGATCGGGGGTGGAGACGCGCCACAGCGTCGTGCTCGATCGGTCCGACGGCGACCTCGACGGCCGTCAAGCGTTCTATTCCCCGAGCCCACCGACGACCCGCGACCGCATGGCGAAGTATGCCGAGCAGGCCGGCGGCCTGGCCGTCGCCGCCAGCGGTCCGGCGCTGGGCGAGGCCGGGGTCGCGCCGGAGCGGGTCACGCACGTGGTGACCGTCTCGTGCAGCGGATTCCATGCCCCCGGCTTCGACGTGGCCCTGATCCAGCACCACGGCCTGCCGGCCGCGGTCGCCCGGACTCACGTCGGCTTCATGGGCTGCCAGGGACTGCTCAACGGCCTGCGCGTGGCGCGGGCCTTCGTCGAGGCCGACCCGTCCGCGTGTGTCCTGCTCTGCGCGGTCGAGCTGTGCAGTCTCCACCACCAGTACGACTGGGACGCCGACCAGATCGTCGCCAACGCGTTGTTCGCCGACGGCGCGGCGGCGCTGGTGGTCCTCCCCTGGCCGGCCCGGTCCGACGGCGCCTATCGGCTCCGGGCGACCGGCTCGACCCTGATCGACGATTCGCAGGACGCGATGACGTGGCGGATCGGCGACCACGGTTTCACCATGACGCTCTCGCCGCGCGTCCCGCATCTGATCGGCCGCCACGTGCGGCCGTGGCTGGTCGACTGGCTGACGCGGCAGGGCCTGACCGTCGCGACGGTCGGCTCGTGGGCGGTCCATCCGGGCGGACCTCGGATCTTGTCCTCCTTTGGCGAGGCGGTTGGCCTGGACCGGTCGGCGCTGGAACCCTCCTACCGCGTCCTGGCCGAGTTCGGCAACATGTCGTCGCCGACGATCGCGTTCATCCTCGATCGCTTGCGACAGGCACGCGCCCCGCGACCGTGCGTGGCGCTGGCGTTCGGACCGGGCCTGGCGGCCGAGGTGGCTCTCTTCGACTGAACCGGTCGCGCCGGTGGAACGTCTGCGCCGGGGCCGAGTTCCCGCGTCGGGATGAACCAGCCAACAAAAAACCCCCACCGCGGTGGTGGGGGTCGAGGAGGCGGCCTGGGATTCCCAGGGCCCTCAGCGCGCGCCTCCCATCATGCCCCTTCCGCCCATCATCCCCATCATGTTGCCCATCATCCCCATCATGCCCATGCCCATCGAACTCTCGCGTTTCTTGGTCGATTGGGCGATCTCATGCCGGTAGTTGGAATCGATATCGACGCGGAACTCGTTCACTGTGTCGTCGGCCTGATTGTGGACGACGACGGAGCCGTCCGGGCGGAGCACGAGCGCCATGACCGGCCGTTCGATGGGGGTACCGACCATGCCCGCGGGCAAGTCCTGGTAGCCCCTGGGGTCCGGGGTGGCCGGGGACTGACCCGGCAAGAAGACATCCAGACAGATCTGGCGGCTGCTGAAGTCGATGAGCTTGCTCTTGGCGCCCGAACCGTCCGAGGCCGGGACCTGCCGGGTCCTGGGCTCGCCGATCACTTCGCCCGGGCTGGCGTCGAACGTGTAAGGGATCGTCCAGCCATCGCTCAGGTTGAACCGCACGACCTGGAAGCGGGCCTTGCGATCGCTCTTGGGATTGGGGTCGAGTGATCCCATCGCGTAGGGCTGGACGTCGGGCGGCATGTGGACCGGGTCGGTCTCCTGGCTCCAGGGCCCCTTGAGCTCCTGATCCTTGGTGTTCACGCCGAAGTTGACATCCTCGCGCTTGTAATTGGGGTTGAAGACCACGATGCGGACCCGATAGCGATAGACCTTGTCTTCCTCGGCGGTGAAGTCCAGGGCGCGGATCATCACCCGCTTCTCGTCCGACTTCCAGTAGTTGCCGGCCGTCTCACCACCGCCCATCATGGCACCCATCATGCCGGGGCCACCCATCATGCCCCCACCCATCATCATACGGCCCATCCCCCGCATGTCCCCCCCGGCTCCCATCATACCGGCTCCTCCCATCATGCCTGGGCCGCCCGCCATGCCCATCATGCCGGGCCCACCGGCTCCTCCCATCATGCCTGAGCCACCCATCATGCCCATCATGCCGGGCATGCCGCCTCCCGTAACCGGGGTCTCGGGCGGGAGTTCGCGCTTTTCCTTGGGGACGAGGCTGGCGATGTGGACCTTCTCCCACAGCCCTGCCTTCAGGAAGGGCAAGGGATCGACCAAGCCCTCGGGGCGGACGTTTTCCGGGGCCAGCTCCTCATCGATTTCGGGGATGTTGTCCAGGACATCCAGGTTCTTATCGGCGTCGACGTCTTGCCACTCGGACCAGGTGCCGTCGGGCTGGAGGGTTTTCCGCTGGAGGTCGAGCCGCTCGTAATGAGGGTGGGCCACCGCGGGGTTCTTGAGCGCCTCGCGATAGTTGGCGACGAGCTGGCCGTGGTCGAGGACGCCGGTGATGGCGACCCAGCGATACCCCTTGGTGATCTCCTTGAAGTTTCCCCGGTCGTCCTGCTCGGCTTCCTTCTTGGCCGCCTCGGACTCGGGGCCGGCCTTGCCGGCGAGCATCAGCTTGAGTTGGCGCTCCTTGCGAGCCCGCTCCTCTTTCGCCTCACGTTCTTGCTCGACCTTGCTCTTGCCCTTCTTCTTGCGCTGGCCGCCCATCATCCCGCCCATCATCCCGCCCATCATCCCGCCGCCACCGCGGCGCTTGCGGGTGTTGCCGAGGCGCTGGGGCCGCTCCTCTTTCTCCTCGCCCTCCTTGAGGGGGATTCTCTCTCCCTTGGCATCCAGTGCGTAGACCAGCAGGCCGCCGCGGCCTGGGTAGGCGTAGAGCTCGGTGGGCGCGATCAGCTTGGGCTGGTCGCGGATCAGGCCGGCGCCGGGCTCGGGGATAATCCACTCGCGCGCCGGCTTGTAGTTGTCGGCGACCAGCTTGACCTTCGTCTGCTCCTCGACGGTCTGCGCGAAGTGGGTGTTGATGATCTTATCCTGTTCCTCGAGACGCTTGATGATCGTCTCGCGCTCCTCCTTGCGATTGAGGTTGCTGTCGGATTGCTCGGCGGCCTTCTTGATCTGTTCGGGCGTGGTCTCGATCGACGGCATCATCGCCGCCTTCACCACGCAGAGGAAGAAGACCATCGACGCAAGGGCCACCCCCGCTTTCTCACCATGGCGCAGGGCCAGTCCCTTCATTTGATCGGCGAATGCGTTGGCCATACCAGTATTTCCTCTCAGATTTGTCCATTTGTCCGTGGTCCGTGGTCGGAGCTCCCGCTCCGGTGCGCCGTCGTTGCCGTTCTTCGAGTGCCTCAGTTTTCCCGGATCCGGCTCCTCAGCCCGCGTCAGCGAGCCACGGACCACGGACCACGGACAAAAGCAGAATTATCCCTTGGGAGCCGCGCTCTTGGTCTGGTTGGCGGGGGCCCCGGCCTTGGGGGCTGGGGCAGTGGTCTCGGCGGGCTGGGTTGCCGCGGCTTTCTCCTCGGGTTTGGTCCCTGCCGCGGGTGCGGCGGGCTGGGTTGCCGCGGCTTTCTCCTCGGGTTTGGTCCCTGCCGCGGGCGCGGCGGGGGCCGGCTGGCCCGCCGGCGTAGCGGGCGCGGCGGCTCCGCCTGCGGCCGCAGCACCCGCGGCCGGTTCGGGCTGAGCCGCCGTCTCGCCGGGACTGGGCTCCGGCTTGGGCTCTTCCGGCGGTGCGTTGAAGAACCGCGCCTGTCCGTAAACCGTCACCTCGACGATCTCGTAGTAGGGATCGAACAGCGAGGGGCCCTTCACCGCTTCCACCGCCTTCTTGGCCTCCTCCCGCTTCTTTTCCCGATCCACACCCCGGACGCTCGTGCCCTTGCGCTGGTCCTGCGGGTTGATTCCCATGCCGCCGTAGCCGCCCATCATGCCGCGCATCTGCATCATCTGCTGGCCCATCATCTGGCCCATCATGCCGCCGTAGCCCGTCATGCCGCGGCCCATCCCGCCTTGCGCCATCCGTTGCATCATCATCTGGCCCATCATCATGCTGCCGTAACCCCCTCCCATCCCGCCCATCCCGAAGCCGGCGAGCTGGGTTCCCTTTTCCGGCTTGGTCACGCGCGACGTCGGCCGCTGCAGTTCGAAGTCCATCACCCGGATGGACATCGGGGAGTTCTCCAGCTCGACCAGCAAGTCCTGGACGTGGTCCTGGTCGATCAGGACGCTGATGAGCACGGGGAGCACCTTGAATTGGTCCTTCGCCGGGCTGATGATGTAGATGGATTCGTCATACTGGCTGCCGGCGCCGGTCGACCCGCCCATCCCGCCCGACCCGCCCATCCCCATCTCGCGGCCCATGCGCCCACGCATCATGGACTCCATCATGCCGCCCATGCCGCCCATCATGCCCGAGCCGCCACCGGCACCGCCCCCGCTGGTATCTTCGGCTGTCGGCTCCTCGCCGGGGGCATAGATCCCCGGGAGCTGCTCGAGCGTCTCGCTCTTGGCGAGCGACCGCTGATCTTGAGCCAGGGGATTGCCCACCTCGATCTGGTTGATCTGCTTGATGATGGCCGAATCCCAGTCCTTGGCATTGGCGTGCCTGTTGACCTGGTCCACGACATCCAGCAGGGTGTGCTGGATCCAGAGCCGCTCCTGGGAGGCCCAGACCTTGCCCATGTCGGGCGGGGACTGGACCTGAAAGACGGCCGGGCGGAGCAGGCTCTCCTTGGGCGGGGCGGCGACGATCCCCTCGCCGGTCTCGTAGTTGAAGGGACGGAAGGTCTTGTAGACCATGTCGACGTAAGCGGGATACGCCATGATGTAGTCGATGATGGCCAGTTTGACCCGGCCGGTGTCTTCCCCCTCGGGCCACTTGCGGCCCCATTTGCGGAACCGTTCCGAGACCGTCTCGGGCCAGGTCAAGAGCGGGGCCTGGCGGTCGTACAGCTCCTTCCAGGCGGCGTTGACGTCCTTGGTGGCAACCTCGGTCTTCTCCTCGACGATCGGTTTGTACTGTTCGGTCGGGACCGAGGGCGAGGCATACTTCTGCACTTCGGTCAGGGCACCCTTGATGGCATTGGTCTCGCTGGCCGCCTTGGCTTGCACAGGCCCGGAACCCATGAAATAAGCGATCGTGGCGAAGAGGGCCGCAACCCCCACCGCGATCCAGAACCGATGCCGGATGACTTCCCGAAGGATCTGCTTGATTTGTTCGGTCGCGTCTTGTTGGGCCATGGTCACTCGTGCCTTCGCTGAAGGGATCAGGGGTCGTTCGAGGGCTCAGGCTGTCCAGCCTGCCTGACGGGGTTCTCTTGCTCGCACACGATCGGGGTCAGTTCGGGTCAGGGCCAGGCCGGTGCGCCGGCCGGGCTGAGTGGGGTGGGAGAAAGCGGCCACACCGAACCAGGATCGGCGGGCCGCTCCGTCCCGGGTCGAGGATTCACTGCTTGGGCGCGGCAGCCGGATTCGGAGGCGCGGCGCCCGGCGCGGGGGCACCCGCCGCCGGGGCCGCTGCGCCTGGGGCGCCCGCCGGACCGGCACCGGCACCCATGGCGCCGATCGCCTTGGAGACGGCCGAATCGATCTGCTCCGACTTCTTCCGCGAGGCCGCCTCGAGGTCCCGCTCGAGCTGCGGGGACAGCTTGACCGCCGGGTTGTTCTTCTCCTCCTCCTGCATCTTGGTCAGCATCTCCTTCACCTTCTCCTCGCGCTGCTTCAGCCGTTCCTGCCGCTCCTCGTCGGTCTTCGGCGGCTCCTCGGTCTGCGGCTTCCAGACGAACTGGAGCAGGAAGTCGGTCCGGGTCAGGGTCGTTATCTTCTTCTTGGCCTCGGCGTCGTTCAGCATGGGCCCACCCATTCCCATCATCTGTCCCATCATGCCTCGCATGCCGGCCATTCCCATCATGCCCATGCCGCCCATGGGGCCGCCTCCACCGCCGCCCATGCCGCCTCTCATCGCGGCCATCTGCCCCATCATCTGACCCATGCCCATCATCCCGGCCATACCCGCGCCCCCCTCGCCGCCACCGCCGCCCTCGCTGACCGGCGCCGAGGCCCGTGCCAGGAGGGGGACGGTGTTGCCCGCCA
The DNA here is from genome assembly GCA_021324445.1 of Isosphaeraceae bacterium. Lineage (GTDB taxonomy): Bacteria > Planctomycetota > Planctomycetia > Isosphaerales > Isosphaeraceae > JAJPJC01. Next base: position 7,625 of record JAJPJC010000280.1, on the reverse strand, counting down.
CGTTGTTGCGCTGGGCCCCCTTCTCGGTCGTCCAATCCGTCTCGGTCGTGAGCCAGGCGACGGCGACGTGATCGACGCCGAAGAGGCGAATCCCGGGGGAGTTGAGCTTGGGCAGCACCTTCTCGGTGAGGTACTGGACGGGGCCGAAGTCGGTCCGCCTCGGGTCGTTCGGCTGCAGCGCGAGCTGCTCCCGATCGGTGGGGTAGGGGTTGTAATGGTGGCAGATGATCTGGATGATCCAGCCTTCGCCGCTGGGCGGGTTCTTCACGTCGTAGGGGTGCATCAGCGCCTTGAGCTTGGGATCGAGCTGATCGAACCACTCGGCGGCGACGTCCTGGCGCCAGACCGGCTTGATGGCGTCGATGTGCACCCGCAGCTTCTCGAGCGTGTGCTGGGCTTGCGGGTCATTCGGATCCAGTTGATATTCGCGTTCGGGATCCGGGAAGTAGTGGCTGATGGTGCTGAGGAACTGGGGCCAGAGCCCCCGCTCGGTGGGGTTGGGGATCAGGGCCTCGCCTTCCGCGAACTTGGCCTGCCAGGCCGACTTGGCCGAGTCAAAGGCGCTCTGGATCGACGAGCCGCGCTGGCTGACGCCCTTGGCCCGCTTGACGGCGTCCTGGAAGGGGGCGGTGGTCACCTTCGCCAGCACGCGATAATCGCCCAGGGTGAAGAGGAAGCTCAAGCCCAGCATGATCAGGGCCGAAGCCGCCAGCGCCCAGGGCTTCTTGGCGCGGACCAGCCGGACGCGTTCGATCTCCGGCGGCAGCAGGTTGGTGCTCAACCCGCTCCGATTGAGTCCCTGGATGCCCAGGCCGTAGGCGACGGCGAACGACGCCAGGTTGTCCTGGAACTGGGGCGCCGCCTTGACCTCCTCGCCCACCATCCGCTCGAAGCCCTCGAGCCGTTCCACCTCCTGGTTGAGGTTCTGCTGGAGGAATTTCTGCAACCCGGGCAGCTTGAACCCGTTGCCCAGCCCGACCACCTTGCGGATCTTGGCGGTTCGGTTGATGCTCAGGTAGAAGCCGATCGAGCGGTTGACCTCGCTGGCGAAGTCGTTGAACACCCCGCGCATCGCGGTGAAGATCGCCCGGGGATCGGGGGCCTTGGTCGCGTTCCGCTTGAGGTGCTCGGCCTTGGCGAAGGTGAGCTTGAGCTCCTTGGTCAAGGCCCGCGTGAAGTGGTTGCCGCCCAGCGGCAGATTCCGCTGCCAGATCCGGTTGCCGTCGGTGATGATCAGATCCGTGTTGTCGGCGCCGATGTCCAGGAGCACGACCGAATCCTTGGACCCGCTCCCCTTGATCTGGTCGAAGCTGACGAAGTTGTACAGGGCGATCGGGCTCATCTGCACGATGTCGACCTCGATCCCCGCAACGGTGAACGGCAGAATGGCCCGGTTGATCTGGTCGCGCTTCATGGCGAAGAGACCGACCTCGGCCATGGTGAACTCTTCCTCGTTGATCTCGTCGCCGCCGATCTGCTGATAGGCCCAGACCACCTCGTCCAGGGAGAAGGGGATCTGCTGCTTGGCCTCGAACTTGACGATATCGGGGATCCGCTTCTTCTCGACCGGCGGCAGCTTGATGAACTTGACCAGGCCCGACTGGCCGGGGACCGCGATGGCGACCTTGCAGTTCTTGACGTCGTTGCGGTCGGTGAAGGTGGCCAGGGCTTCCCGCACCAGCTCGTCCGGATCGGCGTCCGGCTGGCTGAGGATCTTGGGGTACTCGATGAAATCGAACGCCTCGGCCACGACCTGCTCGGGGTTCTCCCCGGGGACGAGCTTCAGCGCCTTCAGCGCGGCTTGGCCAATGTCGATTGCCCAGACAGCCTGAATCTTCGCCATGCGAGGAAACTCCTTCGAGGCAGCCGGGACGACGCACCCGCCCGGGCCCAGGTCGACGGATCACGAACCACAGGGGAATTCAGTGAGTGAGATTGCGGACCACTCGGCCGGAATCGGCCGGAGACGGATCGATCAATCCAACGATCGCGACGATTGTAACCAGCTCGCGCCCGGATTGGCGACAAGGTATCCGACAACTGGCCCGGCCACCCCCAAACGGGCCAGCCCCGACGGGCCGCGCCGCGGGCCCACCCAGTCGCCCGACCTCAGCGCGTCCGCCGCGGCGACGGCTCTCAACTCCCGCGCTTCCTCCCATTTGATGAACGGGCCCCGAAAAAAGTTCCGACGGGCTGTCCTGGTCCCTCGAGGACCACCGCCCTCATCCCTGTCCGCATGGATGGCTTGGCGGTGCGTCGTGTCCGATCGTCCGGTCCGTTCAAGTTTAACACGTCGGTGGAGTTCACGCTCCCTACCTGCCCTCCTTCAACAACCGATCGATCGACTCTGCCGTGATCGGGTGATAACCCGGTCGGGCGGTGGCGTAGATCGCCTCGGCGCGCTGGCGGCCCGCGGGGGTCGCGAGCATTGCCCTGAACAGCGGCAAGACAAGTTTGCGCCGGCCGATGGTGGTGAGGTACGACTTCAACCGGTCGTCGGCTGGAGCGTAGCCGTTGCGAATGGCGATCAGGAGCCACTGGTGGGCGATCTCGGCGTTGCCGCGACCGGTCAGGCCAAACGCCCGGTCGAGCTCGGCCAGTCGATCGCCCGGCAGCTCCTCCGGAAGGGCCTGCAAGAAGCGAATCCATTCGTGCGTCGTCCAGTCCCCGGACCCCAGTTGGTCCGTCGCTCGGGAACCGTCGAGCCAGCTCCGGGCGGCCTGGTCGACCGCGTCGAGCCGGGTCGATTTCGGTTCGGCGAAGCCGGCCGGCAGCCCGGGACCTTCCAGCCATGCGGCCAGGTCGATCGCCTGGGCCTCGTCCCGATCCAGGAGCAAGTGGTCCTTGAGGTAGGCCACGAAATCGGCCGTGGTGATGCTCTGGAAGGCGAACCGGTCGAAGTAGGAGCGGAGGAAGTCGTCGAACCGCGACCGGCCGAACGCCTTCTCCAGCGTCCGGAGCAGCAGCGCGCCTTTCTCATAGGGAATCCGTGTCATCCCGTCGTCGGGGTCGCGGCCGGTCAGGTCGATGTGCAGCACCTGGTCTGGCGCCGGCTTCTCCCGCAGCTCTTGGCGCAGCTCGGCCAGACCCAGGACCGATTCCATGGCGGCGCGATCGCTGCCGTAGAGGTCCTCGATGATCCGGCGCTCGAGGTAGGTCGTGAACCCCTCGTTGAGCCAGAAGTCGCGCCAGGTGGCGTTGGTCACCAGGTTGCCCGACCAGGAGTGGGCCAGCTCGTGGGCGATCAGCGAGACCAGCGACCGATCGCCGGCCAGGATCGTCGGCGTCGCGAAGGTCAGCTTGGGGTTCTCCATCCCGCCGAACGGGAAGCTCGGGGGCAGCACCAGGATGTCCGAGCGGCCCCACCTGTACGGGCCAAACCGCTTCTCGATCGAGCCGACCATCGCCTCGACGTCGTGGAATTCGTGCGCCGCCGCCGCGAGCACGCTCGGCTCGGCCCACACGCCGGTCCGCGGTCCCAGCGCGTGGAAGACCAGGTCGCCGGCCGCCATCGCGATCAGGTACGAAGGGATTGGCTGGGGCATCGCGAAGCGGAACACACCCTGACGCGCTTCCTCGGGCTGGACCTGCGCGTCGGCCGCCATGACCGCGGTCAGTCCCGGCGGCACCCGGACGGTCGCCGCATACGTGATCCGCACCCCCGGCGAGTCCTGGAGCGGGATCCACGTCCGCGCATGGATTGCCTCCGACTGGGTGAACAGGAACGGCTGGCGCTTCCCCGCCGTCAGCGCCGGCTCCAGCCACTGCAACGCGCTGGCGGTCGGCGCGGTCCGGTAGGCGATGCGGACGTGCGTGGCCTGCGGAGTCAGCTCGATCGTCAGCCGCGCGCCCAGGATCGGATCCTTGGGGCCGAGCTGGAACCGCGCCGGTGCGAACGGAGCCGGACTCGCCTGGCCCGGTTTCATCGTGCCGATCCCGACCTCATCGATCGTCAATCCGCGCGTATCCAGGAAAAGCGGCGCGTCCGGCGGGGCCCCGGGCTGCCGCTGGAACTCGAGGATGGCGACCCCTCGGAGCTCCTTCCGCGGGAAGTCGACCGTCAGGTCCAGGTCGAGGTGGCCGACCCGCACCTGGCCGGGATTGCCCAGCGTGTGGCGGTCCGACCGGGCCGGGTCGTCGACGGCCGGCCGTCCCGGCGCCGCCCCCGCCGCCAGGCACGGACTCGCCATGCTCACGACGAACGCAACCGCAATCAATCCAATGAACAGGCTCGACATGGCAGACATCGCGACTCCTCTCGAATTCGCGGCTCCTGGCTTGCTGGCTGATTCGTGTGAGCCTCGATTGTGCCGTCCTGAACCGCCCTTTGCCAGACGTCTCACACCGGTCGATCCTTGACACCGAGGCGCGACCCGATCATGATGACATGACATTACTGAGGACTCGGTGAAGAGTCGACTGATGAGGCTGGAACCGATTCCTGGTCGGGAACGGATCGAGACGACCGAGGTCCCGTCGGGCCCCGGTTGCTCGACCGGGTGAGGATGGCGACCCGGGCCTTGCATGACAGCCTGCGGACCGAGGAGGCTTACGTCGGCTGGGTGCGTCGCTTCATCCTGTTTCACGGCAAGCGGCACCCCCAGGAGATGGGGACCGCCGAGATCAACCGCTTCCTCACCGATCTGGCCGTCTCCGGGCACGTCGCCGCCTCCACCCAGAACCAGGCCCGCAGCGCCCTGCTGTTTCTGTATCAACAGGTCCTCGGTGTCGAGCTGGGAATCCTCGGCAACGACATCGTGCTGGACAAGCGGCCGGGATCGCCAAGCACGCCACGCCCCATTCGCTCCGTCACTCGTTCGCGACCCATCTCCTGGAGGACGGTTACGACATCCGGACGATCCAGGAGCTACTCGGCCACAGTGACGTCTCGACGACGATGATCTACACTCACGTTCTGAACCAGGGAGGCCGGGGGGTGAAAAGCCCCGCCGATCGACTCTGACGGCTGCAATGTCCGCGTTGGGTTCCGCGTTCGTCGCGCGGAAGAGGCGGAACGTGGGTCCGCCTAATACCAGAACGCGATCGATCGCACGATGAAGTAACCTGAGGTCGGCCCGGGAGTTAACTCCCGACCGCATGGATCGCTCCACTGGGGAACGCGGCATGGGTTGTCCGCGTTTGTCATTTTCCATTCGGGTTTTGGGCGGACACCTCGTTCCGCCGAATTCTTGTTAGACCATTCATCTCGTCATCTCTGCCGGAGGAGCAGACATGGAACAACCGCCGCTCTACAGATCGGAGTGCTCAGCCAAGAACTTCTGGAGAGAGTATCGCATTTTCGACGATCGGGTCGAACTCGATACGTTCTTCAAGACGATCGCGGTCCCGTTCAGTGAGGTGGAGGGGATCGAGGTCGCGCACAACTACTCGGAGGGCGTGCGACTGCAATTGCGGCGCGGGATGGGGCTCAAGCTCGACTGGGCTGACTTCCACCCGCATGTCGTCCTCGATAAATCCACGGGCTACTTCCGGCATATCGCCTTCACCCCTGATGATCCGGAAGTGTTCCGGACCACTCTCGAGACGGCGTTGGCGAGGTATCGTGGCGAGGAGGTCACCAAGGGGTGAATCAAACCCCTGTCTAACGAGGCGATGCAGCGGACCCGCTCCGCGGGCCGCTGATCTTGGGCGTTAGGCGGCGTTTTTCTCGTCACGCACGGTCGATTCCTGTAACCGGACCTTCACATAGGAGCCCGCATCATGAACATCCACACCATCTCCGGAAAGGCCACTTCACTCCTCGCCTTGATACTCATCGGAGCCGTCTTCTACTCCATCGGGGCTCTCGGCCCTCGGATCGGCAGTGCACAGGACCTGAAGCCGTCCAGACCTGAACCGGTCGGAACATATCAGTTGTCCGTCACTTATAAACCTGGAGAGAAGGAGCCCGACCTGTTCCTCCTCGACACGACGACCAAGAAGGTTTACCGCGCCGTCCCTGGGCACGATAAGCTCGAAGGCATGCGGGTTTGGGAGGGATTTGTTGCGCCCTATTTCGGGACGTCGAAGTGACATGAGACTTGTTGGCAGCCGGCGTAGCTTCCACGATTGCCGGGCGGGCAGCCAGGGCGAGGGCTCGTTGCCCCGGTGTGACTGGCAACTGGCCGCCCAACGAGTCGATCCAGCGAACCCACCCAGCGGGCCGCTCGGCTATGGCGTCAGGCGGGGAGTGTCGGAGTCGGATTGCGGCTCGCGTCCAGGAGCTGTACCCTGAGTGAATGAGCCAGCCGATCCGAGAGGTCGATCCGGGCGAGTTGCGGCTCCCGCCGAGTCGTGCCAGCGGTGCCGACCCATGGAAGCTGCACCAACAGATCCGGCAGCACGGGTCATCGAGGAGCGGGATGCCCCCGATCCTCGTGTACGAGGACCCGGATGGGGTCCTGGAGATCTCCGATGGAGTCACCCGGGCCACCCGGATCGCCAAGCTAGCGCCCGGCCAGACGGTCCCGATCGTGGTGATCGGCCAGTACCGCCGGAGTCGGGCCGGCTCCCCTTGCGTGAGGGATCGGTTGTGAGCGCCAGCGAGATCCGGGCGGACGTATTCGCCGCCCTCCAGGAGCTGTCCGAGGTCATCCCCGAGATGCGCACCGGCCAACTCATGTCCGCGGTCGGGGAGCTATGCTCCGACCTCCACGGGCGCGGCCTCTGGGAGGCCGACGACGATGAACTGCTCGAGGCGGTCTGGCAGTTCCGCCGCAACTATGAGGCAGCCGTCACCGCGCGCCCTGAGGATGCCTAACATTGCGATGCAGCGGACCCCGCTGCGCGGGGCCGCTGATCTTTTTCGTTAGGCGGTGGGGCGCAGAGAGTGAGGGAGCCGTGCTCGACGACTTCGAGGTGCTCATCAAGCCGCATCCTTTCGTCCACCGGCCCGACGGCCATGGGTTCCAGCCAGCCACGGTTCGCATCAACGGTCGTCCGCTGATCGAGTTGGTCCGTGCTGCGGAGGAGCCCTGGGCGAAGGCCGAGTACCTGGAGCGACTGCCGGAGTTCGAGAATCCCGACGGGTTCCGGTTCGTGCCGGGCGATTACCACTACCTCCCGGCCCATCGGGTCCTGCTTCCCTCTCGCGAATGGCTCGGCGAGCCGTCGGAGCCGGGGTTCGTACTCGATGCCGACGATCCGCGCCGTAACAAGGCGACCGTGCTGGGCTGCACATGCGGGATTATCCAGTGCTGGTTCTTGCAGGTCCGCGTGCAAGTGCTCCCGGAGGTCATCGTCTGGTCCGACTTCGGGCAGTTCCACCGTCCACACTGGCGTTACGACCTGGGGCCATTTACCTTCGATCGCCGGGATTACGAGGCGCAGTTGGCACAACGGGCCTAACGAGGCGATGCAGCGGACCCGCCTGCGCGGGCCGCTGATCTTGGGCGTTAGGTGACGAGGAGGCGGCGATGAGGGGGCGGCTCGCAGGGCTGGCAATCGTCTTGATCGCGGTCAGTCTCGCGGGGGCTGCCCTCCGCTTGTGGATCGAGTCGCCGGCCGACTCGCGAGGTCAATTCGCTCAAGCCGTCGCCCAACAGCAGGCGGCCGAGCGGTCCCTGCCCCTGGCCTATGCGTGCCCCGCCGCAGCGGGCCCCGCCTGGCTGCCCGACGACCGCTGG
>JAJPJC010000270.1 GCA_021324445.1 Isosphaeraceae bacterium | reverse complement strand
TCTTTGGAATTTGGAATGCGGAATCTGGAATCGATGTCCTTCCCCCAGACCGCGCGCCGTGCCAAGTCATCAGTCTTTGGAATTTGGGATCCGGAATCTGGAATCGATGTCCTTCCCCCAGACCGCGCGCCGTGCCAAGTCATCAGTCTTTGGAATTTGGAATGTGGAATCTGGAATCGATGTCCTTCCCCCAGACCGCGCGCCATGGGGAGCTGCGGCGGCCCGATCCGCACGCGCTTACTCGAGGTCGGGCAGATCGGAGATCCGCACCATTTCGCCGCGCGGCCGGAGGATGCCAACCGGACCGTCGAAGCGCCAGCCGCCGTTCTCGAAAATGAACTGGTAGACCGGCCCGATCCGGTTGGTCGGGCAGATCCAGACGTTCGGCCCTTCGCGCCATGCCTGGAAGTTCTTGTTGATGTTGCGCGGGATGCCGACGATCCCCCCCTCGTCGGCGACTTTCAGCTCATGCGTTTGCAGGTATCGCCGCGAGCAAAGCGCCCGGGCGGCCTCCAGGCGCTCGGCTTCGCTGAGGCCGGGTCGATTGGCGATCGTGAAGAGCTCGGTGCAGGTCCGCAGCGCTCCGCGGACGGGTCGGGTGGCGATGATCTCGAACGCCAGGCCGCCGAGCAGGAGCAGCGTGATGGCACCGGCGACGATCAGCGAGCGGGTTCGGGACATGGATTCGCCCTGTGGTCAGGCTTTCAGCCGCTTCTTGAGATCCTCGCGGAGCCGGTCGATGACCGAGTCGGTCTTGGCCTGGACGAGGATCTGCTGGATGACCGTCTTGATGCCGCGGGGTCCCCACTGGCAGCCCTGGCGGAGGTAGGTCTTGGCCCCCTGGCCCAGGACGTACGAGGTGGTGGCGCCGGTCGCGGCCTGGCCCAACCCGATGGCGCCGTAGCCCAGCGCGGTCAGCGGCGCGGCCAGGCCGCCGCTCATGACGGTCAGCCCGGCCAGCGACGACTTGAGCCCGCTGGCCAGGATCCGGCTGGCCACCTCGACCACGCCCATCGCGCCCAGGGCCAGCATCATGTCGCGGACCAGGCTCGCCGCCGTGCGCCGGGTGAACGGGATCCCATAGAGCTTGCTCAGCGCGACGATCATGCCCACGTCGACGGCCAGGCCGCCGGCCATGTCGGCCACCGGGACCGGATTCAGCGCGACGGCCGCCCCCTTGGCCACGGCGAAGTTCCAGATGAGCCGGTTGGCGGCCTCGTCGCGGATCTGGACCTTGCGCGCAACGATCTCGGCATGGAGATCGCCCGCCATGAGCAGCGTGTTGAGCGCCACCAGCGCCTTGCCCTCGCGATCGAGCACGTCGAGGATCCGCGCCTTGAGCGGTTCGATCAACGGCGCGGGGCGCTCCCACTGGGTCTGGGTCGTCCCGTCGGGGAGCTGAACCCGGACCTTGTACGGGTCGGGCCGGGCCGCCGTCATGACGACGTCCTCGGGGCGAACCAGGTGCTTGACCCGCTCGTCCTTGATCTTGGCGTAGATCTGGTCGCGATCGAGCTCCGGGTAGCGGTCGATCTGGTTGAACACCAGGATGATCGGTTTCTGCACCTCGCGGAGTGCGGCCAGGGCCTCGATCTCGACGCGCTGCATGTCGCCGGAGACGATGAAGAGGATGAGGTCGGCGTGCCGGGCGACGTCGTGGGCCAGAGCCTCCCGAGCCTCGCCTCCGACCTCGTCGATGCCCGGCGTATCGACCACGATGAGCTTGGCACCCTCCAACCCGGGCCGGCTGATGGCGCTTTGCTCCCAGCGCTGGGCGGCGCGGGCGACCGTCGTCCCATGAGTGGCCCCAATCTTGAAGACCTCTTGACCCAACAGCGCATTGAGGACCGAGGACTTGCCCCGGCTGACCATGCCGAAGGCGGCGATCTCGATCGTCGTCTCGTCGAGCTTGCGGGTCAGGTCGCGGAGCTGGCGCAGCTCCTCGGCCAGCACCTGCTCTTCCTCCGGGGTCAGCTTGAGGCCCGCCAGGGTCTCCTCCAGGCTCTCCCGCGCACGCTCGACGGTGTCGTTCGTCTCGGTTTGTCGGTCCAGCTCGTCGAGCAAGTCGGTCAGCTCCTCACCGGCCATGATCCTGGTCCTTTATTGTTGCCAGGTTCGGATGACTTGTTCACACCACGCGGCCGCCCGCAGGAGCGACTGGTCAAGAAGATGCGAACCGGAGATCTGCACCGCCGCCGGCAGGCCGTCGGGCGCCAGGCCGATCGGGAACGAGACCGTGGGAAGGCCGGTATAGCTCCAGGGCGAGTTGAATGCCGGGTCGCCGGTTGTCGATGGGTCGGGGGCGGTATCGAGCGTCGCAGGGGTGATCCAGAATTGTCGTCCTGCTTGCTCGTAGGCTTTCAGCAGCTCGAACATCGACGAGCTCATGCGACCCTCGGCCTGGAAATACTCCAAAGCCAGCGGAGTTCGACCCTCCAGGATGAGGTCACGAATCCGAGGTGGATAGTCGTCGGGGAACTGATCGAGCCAGTCGGAATGCTCGCGCGCGGCCTCTGCGGCCATGACCGTGCGATGATCCCGGAGGATCCGCTCGAAATCGACCGGGTCCTCCAACTCGACGATCTCGGCCCCGGCGTCGTTGAGGGCACGAGCCGCGTCATCGAGTGCCGCGAGGACCGCGGGCGTGGCCCGGCGATCGAAGAAGCCTCGCAAACGACCAAGCTTGACTGGCCCTTCGTGCGGGGGGTAGTGATTCGCTTCGATGCTGAGGAATCTCTTCTCGCTCATCGCCTCGAATAACAGCCGCAGATCCTCGACCGTGCGTGCGATGGGACCCACGTGGTCCAGGCTCCGAGCGAAGGGCTTGATCCCCTTGCTGCTCCACAGCCACATCTTGTCGGGCTTCATCCCTGCGACGCCGCAAAATGAGGCCGGCCGGGTGATCGAACCGCCCGTCTGAGTCCCGATCGCCCCGTAGCACATCCCGCAGGCCACGGCCGCGGCCGAGCCACTCGATGAGCCGCCCGGCGTCCGATCGAGGTTCCACGGGTTGCGCGTGACCGGCGGATCGATCCAGGCATAGGGCGTCGTGACTGTCTTGCCCATGATCACCGCACCGGCGTTGCGCAGCCTCTTCACCACATCGGCATCATCCTCGGCGATTCGATCAGCCCAGCGCTTGGCGCCGCAGGCCGTCGGCAGTCCTTTCACGTCGATGATGTCCTTGATCCCGATCGGGATACCATGGAGCGGTCCGCGGTCCTTGCCCGCCTTCAGCTCCTCATCGAGAGCCCGCGCCTGCTCGATTGCCCCGTCCCGATCGAGAACCACCCAGGCGTGGACCTTCGGCTCCCACTCCTCGACCTGGTCGAGGCAGGCGCGGAGCACGTCGACGCAAGTGAGCCGGCCTTCGCGGATCGCGCGGCCGATGCCGGCGATGGTCTGGTCGGGCTGGGGAAACAATCGCGGGAGATCCCCGAGCAGAGTGGACACGAGGTTCGTCTCCGTTTGGCCGGTCAGGTCCTGGATGCGGGCTGTTCTTGCCCCTTGGGTGTGCCGTGCAGGAGTTTGCTGGAGACTCTCTGGACGGCCTGCTTGGCGAATTCCTGGAGGAACTCGGCGCGGCTGGTCAGGTCGAACTGGTGGATCAACGCGGCCTGGAGCCCGCCGTCGCCCCAGGTTTGACCGCGCCGGAAGTAATCGGCGAACGTCTCGCCCGAGATATGCGTCAGGTAGGCCATGGAGACGGCCTGGACGGCCCCGCCGGCCGCATAGCCCACCAGCGACGACTTGAAGATGCCGGCGATCAGCGAGGTGGTTGCCTCCACCAGGCCGAGCTTCAGGAGCATCTGGATCATCTCGGTGCCGATCATGCGGACATTCGACGCCGAGATCTCGAAACCATAGACCCCGGCCAGCTCCGAGATCATCTGGAACTGCACGGCGCCGCTGGCCAGGAACTCCAGCGCCGGGAACGGGTTGGTGAAGACGGTCCCGGCCGTGATCCACTGGAACTTCTCGATGACGTCCTGGGCCTTCTGGTCGCGCTCCTTCGAGAGCTGATCCTGGGCCTTGCGGCTCAGGAGATGGGCGCGGAGCAGGAGATTGCCGGCGCGGAGCGTCTCACCCTCCCGCTTGAGGATCCGGCCGATCCGTTCGCGCAGCGCCTCGAGCTGGGGTGCCTGGCCTTCGAGGATCGTCTCGGTCGAGCCGTCGCCGCGCTGCACGCGGACCGGGATCGGCCGGGGGGCGGCCGCGCCGGCGATGATGTCGTCAGAGGCAACCAGCCCGCGGAGCCGCTCCCGCAGCTTCGCCAGGATCGCATCCCGATCCGCGTCCGTGAACCGGTCCGTCTTGTTGAGCAGGACGACCGAGCGCTTCCCTTGGCGGACCAACGCGGCGAGCGGCTCGTACTCGGTGCGGATCAGGTCGTGGTCGAGGACAAAGACCAGCAAGTCGGCGCGCGCGGCCAGCTCGCGCGCTTCTTGCTCGCGCGCGGCGCCGCCGGAGCCGATCTCCGAGAGGCCCGGCGTATCGGTCAGGTAGACCGTCCCCTCGACGCCCTGCATGGTGTAGGTGTGGCTTTCCCCGTGCTGGGTCGTTCCCATGACGGCCTCGGTCTTGCCGATCTCGCGTCCCAGCAGGGCGTTGATCAACGACGTCTTCCCGGCCGAACCGGTCCCGAAGACGACGACCCGAAACTCGCGGTGCTCGCGACCCGCCTTCACTTCGCTCAGCTCGCGGTTCAGCTCGGCTCTGACCGCCTCATCGCCGACCCGCCGGATCACACCCTCGGCCTGCTCCGCTTGAAGCGCGGCGGCCTGGATCAGGTCCGCCGGGACGGGAGTGCCTGCCTGCTTGGGGGCTCTCGACCTCCAGGCCAGCCGGCCCAGCCAGATCGCGCCGGCCATCATCAGGACGATCAAGACGACCAGGAAGGCCAGCCCCAGGCCCCGCGATTCTCGGGCGAATCGCTCGTGCAACTCATTCACCGAGCTGACCAGCCACGCCGCTAGCCCGATCGCCGCGATCAGGAGCACGACCATCAGAGCCGCGTAAGGGTACCGGGTGGGACTGCGCATCACGGGGAGCTCACTCGAGTTCGGGCGATCCGAGCCGGTCTGGGACTCAACACGCCTCGCCTGAGAATGGTTCGTCCGATCGTCCCCGGGATTCAAGTCGGCGGGCGTGGGCACTCCGAGTTTTTCTGATTGTGACAGGATCGTGGCTCCATTGCACCAAGGGAGCTCCACCGGGGACGCAGACAACCGGATGTCGAACGAGGTCCCGAGCAGCCATGACGCCGGCCAGAACGTAGGTCAGGCTTTGAGTCTGACAGAATACCGGAATGTCAGACTCAAAGCCTGACCTACGACTGGAGCTGCTGCAAGCAAGACCGCTCGCTCCCGCGGGCGTTCCGTTCCGTTCCGGACCGTCACTCAGCGACGGAACCAGTTCAGACCCAACCCGCCGAAGAGATTACTGAGCAGTCCGCGCCGGGGCGGGGCGGAGGGCGGCGGGGTCTCGGTGGCCGCCGGAGTCGCCGCCGTGCTGGCCGCCGAAGTCGTCGCCGTGCTGGACGGCGGATCAAAGAAGGGTCCGGGCGTCTCGGCGCGGGACAGGTCGATGCTCGGCACGTCGAGCAGGGGAGTCTCGTCCACACGCCCCACGACCTCCTCGTCCGACTCGTCCCGCATCGAGCGGTATCCCGAGGCGCCCCCCTGCGGTTGCCCGTCCGGCGCGGAGAGCTGGGGTGGGTTGGCGCCCGGCGGTGGCGCCGTCGGGCCCGCTTGCGGGTTGCGGCGTGGAGGTTGTGCCTGGTCCTGGGGATTGAGCGTCTCAAACGGCGACCGGCCCTCGGGCGGCGGCGTCGCCCGCGGCGCCGGCCGGCCCAGCGGCTGGCCCGGCATGGCCGCGCCCCCCGGAGCACCCGTGTCGGTCTCGAACGGCGAGCGCTCCTCCGGCAAAGTCGGCGTCGGCCGCGCCCCCCCCGCAGGTGGTGCCCCCATCTCTTCCGGCGGCGGGGCCTCGGCTTCCGGGCCTGCGCCCGCGCCGGCGCCCGGCTTGATGTCTTGGAACGACTTCTCGCGGTTGGGCGCTTCGGGACTCGGACACCCCCAGCCGTCCGGGAACCGCCGCCAGCACGTGGGGTGATAGCCGAAGTACTGTTGCTTGTAAATCTTGTAGACCGGATCGGCCTGCTCGCACGGGACGCGTTGCCTGCGGATCGGCGCCAGCGGGAACAGACCCGTCTGCTGAGCCTGCGCCCGCCCGGCCAGACTGACCGCCCAGGTCAGCCCCACCAGCACCAGCGCTCGGCGACCCCTCCTGAGATTCGTGCGCATCCTCGCCTCGTCCGCTTGCGGATGACCTCTTCGCCTCCGAAATCTCCTGGGCGGAGGCGGTCCCATCTCCCGAACTCGCCACTGACTGGTTCGATCGGGTCCCCGGTTTCCCTCACTCCAGTGAAAATAGGGTAAACAGCGATTCTCCGGGTTTTGCGCAAATGACGAATGCAAGGTCTCCGCCGGTTGCAAGGCTTTTGAGTGTTCTGGCGGCCGGCGGCGAGACGAAGGAATGGGACAAGGGGGAGCCTCGGTGGAGCGCCCCACGTGAACGGGATAGGATCGCGACTGTCCGGGAGCGGCGCGTGCGGGGACGCTCCCGGACGGTCGCGGTTGGGTCCCCGCTCGGATTGCGAAGCGAGTGTCAGGAGGCGATTGACCATGAAGGATTTTCATAATTGGATTGGGTGTGCGACCTTGGCCTTGGTCGCGGGACTCTCGACCGGCGCGGCGGCGCGGGCCCAGACCGCGCGCGCACTGAGCTCCGGACTCTCGACGGCGGCCGGCAGCTCGACGACCTCCAGCCTGTCCACCAGCTCGAGCATGACGACGACCACGAGTTCGGCGGCGACGACCTCGGGTCTCTACTCGGGCGGCATGGGGATGCCCATGATGGCCCTGGCGCTGCCGTTCATGGCTGGCTCGGGATCCAACGCCGCGTCCAATCTCACGGGCCTGCCGAGTGTCAACACGACCCCGAGCAACGTCTTTGCCAACCCCTACGCCGCGCCGTTGCTCTATGGCAGCATGATGCCGGGTCTGGGGACCGGCCTGGCAGCGCAAGGGCAAACCGCGGCCTCGGCCAGTTCCAGCTCGATGAGCGGAACGATGGGAGCGATGAACATGGGGGCTGCCCAGATGGGACTCTTGATGCTGGCCACCCAGGGCTCCCTGGGAAATCGTTCGGCAGGCGACCGCCGCACGGCCCGCGGCCAGGCGACGACGGCCCGGCAGGCCAATGGACGGGTCCGGACCGCATCTCCTCCAGGGGGGCTGGCGGCTCGTTACTTCAATCGCATGAGCCCCCGGTCCCCTTACCCGCAAACTTACTACAACCGGCAAAATCGCTATTTTCCCTAAGATGCGGATTACCCTGGGACTTACCCGGTTTCGATTTGAGCGAGCCAGCGATTATGCCGATTGTATGTTCTGTCAAGAGCGATCCGGCGCAAACCGGGTCGAGTCAGGCCCGGTTGCGGGAGTCAAGGGGACGGGCCCATCATTGGGTTCTGTGGCGAACTGGACCGTCCGCGATCAGGCCCGAGGGCGAATCGGGTTCGACCCCTCGGGCGCCGGTGGGGCCGATGTCGGAGTGCCGGGAGGAAGTGTCGCATGGATCGCATGAGGAACAAGGACCGACGGGCCGGCTGGCTGACGACGCTCCTGGTCTGCGCCGTCAGCGGATGCCAGACGGTGCGGACGCCGGAAGAGAAGATCGCCAGCAGCAACATCCCGCGGGAATTCACCAAGATCAGCATGCCCGAGTATGTCGTCGAGCCGCCCGACCTGGTGCTCGTCGAAGTCCTCGAAGCCCTGCCCGGCCGCCCGATCTCCGGGGAGCGCCTGGTCCGGCCCGACGGCAAGATCTCGCTGGGCTTCTATGGCGAGGTCTACGTCGCCGGCCTGACCATCCCCGAGGTCAAGGAGAAGATCATCCTCCACCTGCGCAAGTACATCGCCGACGAGACGCTCGGCATCCTGGAGCTGGATGAGGAGGGGGTGGTCAAGCTCGATTCCACCGGCAAGCCGATCGTGATCAAGGACCTGAGGGATTCGGATCGGGTCTTCGTGGACGTGACGGCGTACAACAGCAAGAATTACTATGTCCTGGGTGATGTCCTCGTGCCCGGCAAGATGCCGATCACGGGGAACGAGACCGTGCTCGATGCCCTCAATTATGCCGGCGGCTTGCTGCCGACGGCCGCGCCCCAGAACATCCGGTTGGTCCGGCCCGCCCCACCCGGGGCGTGCTGCGAGCAGCTCCTGCCGGTCAACCTGGCCGCCATCACCAGCGGCGGCGATCCCTCCACCAACTACCAACTGATGCCGGGCGACCGGCTGGTCGTCTATCGCGACCCGCTGATCCGCGTCACGGTCTTCCTCGACCGCTTGATCGCACCGATCCAGACCATCCTGGGCACCAGCTTGCAGTTCGCATTCACCAAACGGGCTCTCGAGCTGGCCGCCATCCCCATCCCGCGCCCGCCCTCGACGACCGCGGGAGCGCCCACGCTCCCCCTGGAGCCCGGTGCGCGGTAGTGTGAGCGCCACAACGCTCGTCCAGCGGGCCGGAGACGGGAGCCGGCCCGGTCGGATCGAGACAACCCCTCGGCCGGTCGGCCCTTCCGACCCGGGAAGGAAGGACCGGCCGGTTCTCGTTTGCGAGCTGCGTCCCGGACGTGCCGGGCGGCGATTCCCGTCGCGGCCCGGCCTCTGGGGGGAGCTGGGCCCGGATCGCAGTGGACGCGCAAGGCCAGATGTGGTTAGCTTCCCCATCGAGCGGAAAGGAAACGCCCGTGGACCGCAGTGTTCTGCCGGTCGAGGCCGGCCCAGCCCGAACTCATCGCTCCCCGTTGCGGAGACGACTGGTCCCCGCGGCGGCGGGCCTGGCACTGCTCGTGGCGCTGGCCTTGTGCGGGGTCTTCCGGCGGCCCTGGTTCCAGGGCAATCTGGGCATCGTCGATGCTGGGCGCGTCATCCGCTCCGCTCAGCCCACAACCCGGCTCCCCGAGTGGATCCGCACCCATCAGCTCCGTGCCATCCTCAATCTCCGCGGCGGCAGCCCCGCGGATTGGTGGTACACCGCGGAAGTCCGGGCGGCCGAAGCCGGCCATGTGGCCTTCTACGACCTTCCCCTCAGCGCGACCCGGCGGCCCAGTCGCCGCGAGCTCCTGCGGTTGATCGACACCCTCAACTCGTGCCCCTATCCGCTCCTGATCCACTGCAAGTCCGGCGCCGACCGAACAGGACTGGTCACGGCCATCTACCTGATGATCCAGCGCGGGCAGAGCCCGGAGCGCGCCAAGCAGGCCTTCGCGCTGGAACACGGCCACATCCCCTTGGGGGGGACCGAGCACCTGCACGAACCGATCGATGAATACGCCGCCTGGCTGGCCGCCCGGCGACTCCCTCATACCCCCGAACGGTTCCGCGACTGGGTCAAGAGCCACTACGAGCCTTCCGACTGCTCGCCGGACCCACCCCGGCTCCAGCCGGGTCCGCGCCCGCGGCGTTCGGCACCCGGCACGCGCGGACCCGCAGGCCAAGCCGAGCCCTAGGGATAGAGAAGATACTTCGCCCGGATGCGCCGGAACTCCTCCAGTTGGCCCTGCCAATGTGCCACCACGGCATCGACTGGCTTGCCGTCGAGGAGATCTTGATAGGCGGCCCGATTGGCCAGGAGCCGGAGCAGCCCTTCCGGCTTCCACTGGTCTCGATACTGAGCACGCAATTGCACCGCCAGCGTCAGGCCCAGCGTGATCGGCTCGAATTTCGACCAGTCGGTGATCATGAGGAAGACGCCGCCGCAGCGCACGCCGGCGTACTGGCGCTGACTGGGGACGAAATAGATGGGTACAAACTGGGCACCGGGGACCGCAGCGGCATTGAGGGCGGCGGCGAACGGCTCCGGATCGATCCAGGGCGCCCCCACGCGCTCGAAGGGAGTATCGGTGCCGCGCCCCGTCGCCAGGTTGGTCGCCTCCAGCAGGCCGACGCCCGGATAGAGCAGGGCCTCGGTCAGGCTCCGCATGTTGGGCGACGGATTGACCCAGACCAGCCCCGTGCGATCGTACAGGGCCGCGCGGGACCATCCGCGACAGGGGATCACCTCGAGGGTCGCGCCGATCTTCCGCTCGGAATTGTACAACCGCGCCAGCTCGCCGACGGTCATCCCATGCCGGACGGGCAAGGCGTGGTAGGCGATGAACGAGGCCAAGGAGTCATCCCGCAGGGGACCGGCGACCGCCAGGCCGCCGATCGGGTTGGGCCGATCGAGCACCACGACCGTCTTGCCGGCCTCCTTGGCCGCCTCGAGCACCAGGCCGAGCGTCGTGATATACGTATAAAACCGCGCCCCGACGTCCTGGATGTCGTAGACCAGCACATCGATTCCGTCGAGGTCCTTCGGCTGCGGTTTGCGGTTCCTGCCGTAGAGCGAGATAATTGGCAGACCGGTGGTCGCGTCCCGGCTATCGGGCACGGCGGCATCGAGCTCGCCGCGAATCCCGTGCTCGGGGCTGAAGAGCTTGACCAGCTTGACGCCCGGCGCGCGCGCCAGCACGTCGATGGTCGACGCCCCGCCGCGGGTGCGGCCCGTGTGGTTGGTCACCAGGCCGACCGTCTTGTTCTGCAACGGGCGATACCCCTCCTCGATCAGGACGTCGATCCCGCAGCGAACCGGCGTGCGATCGCCACCAGCGGCGACGGCCGCGAGAGGACGCGGCGGCGGTGCGGGCGTGGGGCTCGGTTCGGGCGCCGCGACCGGCCGGGAGGACGCATCGAGGATCGCCGCCGCGGCCAGCGTCGCCACCTCGGAACGCAAGGCGGTCGGCGACGGCGCCTTGCCGTCGGGGTGCAGCCGGCTGGTCAGGATGATGACGAAGGTCTCGGTCTCCGGGTCGATCCACACGCTGGTCCCGGTGAAGCCGGTATGGCCGAAGCTGGAGCGGCCGAACAGCTCGCCCCTGGGGGCGCTGTAGCTGGTGTCGACATCCCAGCCCAGCCCGCGCCGCTGGTGCGGCGGCGTCGGGCCGGCATCGATCAGGGCGCGCACCGTCAACGGCGCCAGCACCCGCCGGCCGTTGGGACCCTTGCCGCCATTCAGGATCGTCTGAGCGAAAATGGCCAGGTCGTCGGCGGTGGCGAACAGGCCCGCGTGGCCGGCGACGCCGCCCAGGGCGCGCGCCCGCGGATCGTGGACGACGCCGCGCAGCATCCGGCCAGTTTGGGAGTCCGGCTCGGTCGGCGCGATCCGCGCGATCGGGACCTTGCCGGCCGACTCGCCCGATTGGTCCAGCCGCCGGAAATGGGCGTCCTTCATCCCCAGCACGTCGAAGATCCGCTCCTGGGCGAATTCGTCGAGCTTCCGGCCGCTGGTGCGCTCGACCAGCCGGCCCAGGATGAGGAAACCCACGTCGGAGTAGCGGAACTGTTGGCCCGGTCGGGCGACCAGGTCGAGCTCGGCGAGCCGCTTCCAGGCGGACTCCGGCCCGTGCTGGTAATCGGCCAGCGGGTTGTCGGGGATCAAGCCCGCGCGATGGCGGAGGAGCTGGTCGATCGTGACGACCCCCTTGCCGTGATTGTCGAAGTCGGGCAGGGAGCGGACGATCCGGTCCGACAGCCGGAGCTTCCCCTCCTCGACCAGGATCAGGACCGAGGTGGAAGTGGCAACCGGCTTGGTGAGCGAGGCCATGTCGAAGACCGTGTCGCGGGTCATGGGCTCGGCCTGGGGGCCAACCGCGCGCCGGCCCGCCGCGCGGGCATAGGCAATCGCGCCCCGACGCCCGACCAGGACCACCGCGCCGCGGACCTGCCCGCGCTCGATGGCCCGGTCGATCGCCCCATCGAGCCGGTGCAGCCGATCGACGTCAAACCCCAGCGATGCGGGGTCCGCGGCCGGCAGCTCCGCACCAGCCGCCGACGGCAGGTTCACCACCAATGACCAAACCAGGAGGAATCGTGCCCATCGCGTCAACATGCGCGTTCCCCAAAGCAGGAGTGACGAGTCTGTCCAGACGAGTGGGCCCGCCGCCCTCGGCTGGCAAGGGGCAACGGGCAGCCGGGGGCGGCTGCCCCACACCGAGTCCACCGGAAGAGATTCGATCACGTCGCCGAACCGAGAGACACAATGACCGACTGGTGCTCGACCTTGACCCATCGCAGCGCGATCTCAGTCGCCAGTTGCGCGGCGTGATGCAGGGCCTTTGGATCGGTCGCGGCGCCCGGATAGGCCCACGGGTCAGAGCCCATCAGCGCCACGACGGGACCCCGGTCGGCGAGGGGCCAGAACGGCAACAGCGCGGACTCATGGACCACCTGGCAGGGTATCCAGAGGCTCCGCGCCGCCGTGCGAGCCAGCCCATCGGTCGTCGAGGGGAGGAACGTATCGCGGGTGCAAAGCCACAGCACCTCACCCGCACCGGGGGCGAGCAGGAGGATGATCAGCGACGGCTGGGACGTCCGGTCGCATGGGAACCGGCGGGCGATCGCTCGGGAGCCGGCGTGGTCGAGCTGCTGCCCCCCGACCGTGACGAAGATCGGCTCGATCGGCCGTGACGGATCTCTCCGCCAGCCCCGCGCCAGCTCCAGCAGGGTCGCCAGACCCCGCCGCTCGGGCGGGTCGAGCCAAGCCCTCGAGTGGTGCTGGTAATACTCCCACGCGAGGACGCTCAGGATCACGATCCAGTTGAATGCCAGGAACGGCAAGCTGAAATATCGGAGAAGGACCTGATGAGCAACCAAGTCAACTGTCCGTCCCGGACGGTACCACATGCTGAACCTCACGAGGAGGACCGCCGCCAGGCAGACAACCAGCCCCACATTGATCCAAGATAGGTCGTGATACTTGTTCTTTAGAGTAACATGAAAGAGACTCGGTCTCAATCCTCGGAGGGACGCCAGGAAGACCACCTTCACCGCCGCCGGGGAGCTTCTCGGCAGTGAGGCGATGACGACCGGTGCCGATTGGAACGGCGGCCAGCGGCAGCCGGGGCGGATGCCGCGCTGGATCAAGAACTGGAACAGGGTGCCACCGCAGAGGAGGAACAGGACGGCGAGCACCGACGCGCCGACCCTGTCCCGCAGGATCAGCCCGTACGCCGACGTGATCACGAAACCATAGCCGAGCCAGCCGACCCAGGCCCCGAGGCGCCGGGGCCACTTCGACCCGGCCACGGCGAGCCGCTCCACCTGGTAGTCCATCGCCGCGAAGTGCTCGGCGACGTAGTCGGCGACCTGGGCCTCGCCGCCGGCTCCCGCGAAGCGGGGATCACCCAGTTCGTCGATCAGCTTCAGGGCCCGGGCGGAATCGAACTTCATCGCGGTTGGATCCGAAGACCAGACCGGGGTGAGGCTGCGGGTGACCGGCGACACCCGGCCCGAAGGTCACCTCCCCGCCAGCTCGGCCCTGGCGCGGTCGCTGGCCCGATGCAATTCGACCGGACGGGGCGCGACCAGGCCGGCGACTTGCTTCAGATCGAACGAGGCCAGCAGGCCGAAGCAGAACAGTTCCGGGCTGGCGGCGAAATCGCGGGAGGTCTCGATCAGCTCCTTGAGGCTGCCCAGCGGCTCGTGAAGGACGACCCCGGCGATGGCCTTCTCCTCCAGCGCCGCGGCGACCAGGGCGACCGTGCTCGTCCGCGGGCCGATCGCCACGACCGTGGGAGAGGCGCCGCTCCGCTGCTCCGCCCACCGCGCGACGGCAGCGACCTGGCCCGCCTGGAGGCCGAGCGGACGCTCGCCGACGGTGCCGACCAGCAGGGCCCAGAGGTAGCCGCGCTCCTGGAACCGGCACTCGCCGAAGTAGAACGGGTCGACCGCCAGGACGCGCCGGCCGGTGTCGAGCTGGGCCTTCACCTCCGCCGCGGCCGAGGACCGGCCGCCATCGGCAATCACCAGGACCGTCCCCTTCGGCTCGCCCCGGCAGAGCTCGACCACCGGGACGCTCCAGGTCCGACCCAGCCGGAGGGTCCATCGCGTCACGATCAGGCCGTCAGTTTGGTCGCGGGCGCCGCGCTGGGCCTGGACCTTCTCGTCGCAGGGGCGGACGATCGCGCGGAGGGCCGCGCGGCGATCGCCGCGCGGGGCCCGGGGCAGGTCGCGGGCCAGGTCGACAGCCAGGCGGTGCAGGTCGATGTTGTCGGCGGGCAGGTCGACGGCCAGTTGGTCGGCCGACTTGACCTCGCCGTCGGAGGGGATCTCGTTCGGGTCGGAGCGCGTGCCCCCTTCGGTCCAGGCGTCGGCCATCATCTGGTAAAGAGCCTGGCGGTTGTCGAGGCCGTAGTTGTGGTCGCCGGGGTCGTGGTTGATGTGAGACCGCAGGTTGCCGGGCCGGTCGAACAGGCGGAAGATCGGGGCGGCGGCCGCGACCAGCGGCGGCAAGGCGTGGTCGGCGGCGAAGCAGCAGTTGTCCTTGGCGTTGAAGGTCAGGAGGGTCGGATGGGGGGCCATCATCGCCGTCAGATGGGCGTAGTCGACCACGGTGGCCAGGTCGCACGGCGTCTGCTCGGAATCGCCGAGGTCCGAGGTGTATTTCACCCGGGTATGGAAGCTGGAGTAGCCGGCCACCGGGTTGGTGAACGTGACGCGCGGGTCGAGCGGGCTGATGAAGATCGTCTGCCAGCCGCCGCCGGAGAGGCCCGTCACGCCCAGCCGGCGCGGGTCGGCATGCGCGTGGGAGAGCAGCAGATCGATCCCCCGCTTCAGGGCGAGGAAGTGGGTGGCGATCCCGCTGGTGCCGCAGAGGTCGATCGCGTTGATCAGCCCGTGGCCGAATCCCGGTGTGCGGAGCTGGCCCATGCCGAACCACTCGAGGCTCAGGGCGATCATGCCGCGCTTGGCCTGGTTGATGCAGCGAAGTTGCTTGTAATCGGCCGCCTTTCCCTTGGCGTCGTGGCCGTTGACGTTGAGCACGACGGGCACCCTGCCGGCGAGCCGGTCGGGCTCGTAAAGCAGCGCGGGAATCCAGAGGCCGGGGAGGGCCTCGAACCGGAGCTTGCGGATGTGATAGCCCGGGCCGCCGGCGATGGTCTGGAGGAACTCGACCCGGGTCGTCGCGTCGCGCCAGGCCGCGGCCTGGCCGCGGAAGATGACCGTGCGGAGCGTGTCGGCGCGGAGCCGCTCGGCGGTCGCCCGCCACTCGTCGGCTGACTGGACCGCGGGGAGGTCCGGGATGCGGGCGTCGACGAACGCCCGGACCTCGACGAGGGTCTGGCCGGGGGCGAGCAGGGGACGGTCCAGGACGGCGCGGAGGCCGGCCGCATCGACATCGGCCGCGCCGGTCGGACCGCCGAGCAGCAGGAGCAGGGTCAGGGTCAGGGTCGGGGCGAGCCTGGTCATGGGTGCCGGCCTTGGAGGGGGTGGGGCGGGATTCCGGTCCGATCGCGGTACGCCCCGAGGGGGTCGGGCGACCGGCCGTGTAACCTAGCAGTCCGGCGCACCGAAGTCCATCCCCGAGGCCCGACAGCGCGGGTCTCCAGGGTGTCTTTCCTGGGATTCTGGAATGCAAATTGCTGCCAAGACACGCTTGGTTTTTCGGGCCGCTCTCCCAGCAAGGCGATACCGCGGAGCGGTGGAACTTCTCACGGATGTTGGAATAGGAATTGCTCAGAAGACGCGGTCGGTTTTTCTGGTCCCCCTTCGCAGACGGAGCACGATCGACACTCGGCCAGCCACTGGACCGCCCTGACTTCGATCAGACCTCGGCTTGGCGTTGGTCCCATCCCCGCACCCGGGGCCGGAACGAGGCACCGGACAACGGGTTTCGCGCGTGGGCCAGTTTCCTTCTCTCAGGATTTCGCTGATGCAACGAAGGACTGCTCCCCTGGGCCTGGGGGATGCTGCGCCCCGGCGCGTGGTGATCCTGCGTGCCCTCCAGTTGGGTGACGTGCTCTGCGCCGTCCCCGCGCTGCGGGCGCTGCGCGCGGCGTTGCCGGAGGCCGAGATCGTGTTGATCGGTCTCCCCTGGGCCCGGTCGTTCGTCGCACGCTTCGACCACTACCTGGATGGTTTCCGGGAGTTCCCCGGCTTCCCCGGGCTCCCCGAGCGCACGCCGCAGGTCGAGCGGATCCCCTCCTTCCTGGCGTCAATGCAGCGCGAGCGGTTCGACCTGGCCATTCAACTGCACGGGAGCGGGCCGTTCGTGAATCCGCTCACCGTGCTTCTCGGTGCGCGGCAGTGTGCGGGCTTCTTCCTACCGGGCGATTATTGCCCCGATCCCGAGCGCTTCCTGCCTGGCCCGAGCAGGGTCTGGAGATTCGCCGACTCCTTCACCTCCTGGAGTTCCTGGGGGTCCCCAGTCAAGGCGAGGAACTGGAGTTCCCCCTGCGCGCCGCCGACGTCCAGGCCCTCGACGCGATCGAGGAGTCCCGCGAACTGGTCCCGGGCGCGTACATCTGCATCCACCCAGGGGCGAGTGTTCCACAGCGGCGCTGGTCCGCTGGGCGCTTCGCCGCGGTGGGCCGTGCCCTGGCCGATCACGGTTTTCCCATCGTCCTGACCGGCACCGCGGCCGAGGCCGAGCTCACCCGGTCCGTGGCCGTCGAGCTGTCGCGCCCCTGTCTGGACCTGGCCGGACGGACTGACCTGGGTGCCCTGGCCGTCCTGCTGAGCCGGGCGCGGATCCTCATCTGCAACGACACGGGTGTCTCCCACCTCGCGGCGGCACTCCGCGTCCCCAGCGTCGTGATCTCAACCGGCGACAACCCCCGGCGCTGGGCCCCGATCGACGGCGCGCTTCACCCCGTGCTTTGTAGAGATTCGGGCGTGGATCCCCGCGAGGTCATCGCTCAAGCGGAACGGCTCCTGGCCGGCACGTAGGTCAGGCTTTAGCCTGACGCTTCAGTCCTGTCAGGCTAAAGCTTGACCGACATGAGAGATTAAGATCATGCGTCCGATCCGTGTACTGACCTGGCATATTCATGGAAACTACCTGCTCTATTTGTCGCGGGCGAACGTGGAGTTCTATCTCCCGGTGAAGCCGGGGCGGCCCGAGAGTTACGGCGGGCGCGGGACGACGTTTCCGTTCCCGGAACGCGTGCACGACGTGCCGGCCGGGGCCGTGCGCGACCTGGACGTCGACTGCGTGCTCTTCCAGACCCGAACGAACTATGAAGTCGACCAGCATGAGATTTTGAGCGCGCGTCAGCAACGCTTGCCCCGGATCTACCTGGAGCACGACCCTCCGCGCCAGCACCCGACCGACACGCGCCACTGGTTCGACGAGCCCGATGGGCTGCTGGTTCAGGTCACGCCCTTCAACGCCCTGATGTGGGAGAGCGGCCGGACGCCGACTCGGGTCATCGATCATGGGGTCTTCGTACCCGAAGGCGTTGGCTATTCCGGCGAGATCCCACGCGGGATCGTCGTGATCAACCACCTCCGGACGCGGGGCCGGCTGCTGGGCGCCGACATCTTCGAGCGAGTCCGTGCCGACGTGCCCCTGGAGCTGGTGGGGATGGACGCCGAGTCGTTGGGCGGCTGGGGCGAAGTTCCGCCGATGCGGTTGGCGGCGTTCGAGGCTCGGTATCGGTTCTTCTTCCACCCGATCCGCTGGACCAGCCTGGGTCTGGCCGTCGTCGAGGCGATGATGCTGGGCATGCCCGTCGTCGGCCTGGCGACAACCGAGCTGGCCACAGTGATCGAGAATGGGGTCTCGGGGTGGATCGATACCGACATCGGCCGCCTGGTCGCGGCGATGCGCCGGCTGCTGGAGGACCCGGCTGAGGCGCGCCGGCTGGGCGAAGGGGCGCGCCGCCGCGCGCGCGAGCGGTTCGCGATCGAGCGGTTCGCCCGGGACTGGGAAGACACCTTTGCACTCGTCACGGGGCGGATGCGGCCGGGCCGGTCCCAGGTTGCGCCCGGGGCGACCTTGACCGTGGGAGCAGCGCGATGAGGAGGAAGCGGGTCGCCCTGATCAGCGAGCACGCCTCGCCCCTGGCCCTGCCGGGGGGCGTCGACAGCGGTGGGCAGAACGTCTACGTCGGTCAGTTGGCGCGGCGGCTGCCGCAGCTGGGGTACCACGTCGACGTCTTCACGCGCCGCGACTGTCCCGAGCCGCCGGAGATCGTGGCGTGGGCCGACCACGCGCGGATCATCCATGTCCCGGCCGGCCCGGCCGCCCCGGTGCGGAAGGAAGAGATGCTTCCGCTCATGGGCGAGTTTACCGAGTTCCTGGCCCGGCACTGCGGCCGTCATGGTTCCTATGACCTGATCCATGCGAACTTCTTCATGTCGGCGCTGGTGGCCGCGGATTTCAAGCGGGCTACGGGTGTACCGTTCGTGGTGACGTTCCATGCCCTGGGCCGGGTCCGCAGGCAGCACCAGGGGGGTCAGGATGGCTTCCCCGAGGAGCGGCTGGCGATCGAGGATCGGGTGGTCCGCGAGGCCGACGGGATCATCGCCGAGTGCCCGCAGGATCACGACGACCTGGTGAACCTCTATGGCGCCGATGGGTCGCGCCTGGCGACGATCCCCTGCGGCTTCGACCCGGCCGAGTTCTGGCCCATGGGCAGGACGCGGGCGCGCGCGATCCTGGGTCTGGACCCCAGCGAGCGGATCATCCTGCAACTGGGGCGGATGGTCCCGCGCAAGGGGGTGGACAACGTGATCCGCGGCCTGGCGCGCCTGGGCCGCGACCATGGCATCGCCGCGCGACTGCTGGTCGTGGGCGGCGGGTCGGAATGGCCCGATCCGGCGATCACACCCGAGATCGGCCGTCTCGCGGCGATCGCCGCCGAGGAAGGGGTGAGGGATGCCGTCACGTTCGTCGGCAGCCGGGGCCGGTGCGTGCTCTGCTCGTACTACAGTGCGGCCGACGTCTTCGTCACGACTCCCTGGTACGAGCCATTCGGCATCACGCCGGTCGAGGCTGCCGCCTGCGGCACGCCGGTCGTCGGCGCCGCGGTTGGGGGGATCAAGACGACCGTCGTCGACGGTGAGACCGGCTATCTCGTGCCGCCGCGCGATCCCGACGCCCTGGCGGATCGCCTGGCCCGGTTGTTCCGCGACCCGGACCTCTTGCGGCGATTCGGCCGGCAGGCCCTGCGCCGCGCCGCCGCGGGGTTCACCTGGGAGAAAGTGGCCGGAGAGATGGCCGGCGTCTATGCCAAGGTCCTCACCGAGCGGCCGGCACGCCGCGCCCGGGTCCTGCCCCGCGCCGTGATGATCCCGAGCGTGCCGGATGGCCTGCCCGGCCTGCTGGTGGGCGAGGAGTTCGAATCGCGATGAACAGTGACCGCGCCGTCTTTCTCGACAAGGATGGGACCCTGATCGAGGACATCCCGCATAACGTGGACCCGGCACTCCTCCGGCTCGGGCCGGGCGTCCGGGAGGGACTGGCGCTCCTGCACGAACGGGGCTATCGTCTCGTCGTCGTTTCGAACCAGCCGGGTGTGGCGCACGGGTATTTCCCCGAGTCGGCCCTGGCGGCGGTGGAAGCTCGCCTCCGCGACATCCTCACCGCCATGGACACTCCCCTGTCGGGATTCTCCTATTGCCCGCATCACCCGGCCGGCCAGGTGGCGCCCTTCGCTCGGGCCTGCGACTGCCGCAAGCCCGCGGCCGGGATGATCCTCAGGGCGGCGGACACGTACGGGATCGATCTGGCTCGCTCCTGGATGGTCGGCGACATCCTCGACGACATCCAGGCCGGGCGGACCGCCGGCTGCCGGACCGTCCTGCTCGATAACGGCCACGAGACCGAATGGGTGCTCGCGCCCGGCCGCCGACCCCACCACACGGCGGCCGACCTGGCCGAGGCCGCGCGCATCATCGTGGCGCAGGACCAGTGGGCTGCCGGTCCTGGCGATCCTGGACCCACCAGCCGCGGCGGAGGTCCTCCATGAGACCAGCAGACGGCTGGGAGTCTTGTCGCAACGTGCTGGGCGTGCGGCTGGACGCCATGGGCGATGTCCTGATGACGACGCCCGCGCTGCGCGCCTTGAAGGAGTCGGCGCCGGGACGACGGATCACCTTGCTGACATCCCCAGCGGGAGCCGCGGTCGCGCCGCTGGTGCCGGAGCTCGATGCGTGCTGGGTCTATGAGTCGCCCTGGATGAAGGCCACGGCCCCTCGTGGCGACAGCCGCGGCGATCACGCGATGATCGACCGGCTCCGCTCGGCGGAATTCGACGCGGCCGTGATCTTCACGGTCTACAGCCAGAACCCACTCGCCGCGGCCTTCCTGTGCTACCTGGCCGAGATCCCCTTGCGGCTGGCCCATTGCCGTGAGAATCCGTATCAATTGCTGACGCATTGGCTTGTCGATCCCGAACCCGGTACGGTCATCCGCCACGAGGTTCGGCGTCAGCTCGACCTGGTGGCGACGGTCGGCGCCCGGCCCAGCCACGAGCGGCTCTCCCTGCGCATACCAGAGGCGGCGCGGCTGCGGGTCGCCGAGCGGCTCTGGGGACTCGCGTTGGACAAGGGACCGTCCTGGGTAGTCATCCATCCGGGGGCCTCGGCTCCCTCGCGACGGTACGCGCCGGAGGGCTTCGCCCAGGCCGCGCAACGGCTCGTGCTCGAGTCCGGCTTCTCAGTGGTCTTCACCGGTGACGCTTCCGAGCGCCCACTGATCGAGTCGATCCGCGCGATGATGGCCGCGCCGGCGCACTCGCTGGCGGGCGAGCTGAGCCTGGCGGAGCTGGCGGCCCTCATCGAGTGCGCGCCGCTGTTGATCGCCAATAACACCGGGCCGGTGCACATCGCCGCGGCGGTCGGGACGCCGGTGGTCGATCTCTATGCGCTGACGAACCCGCAGCACACGCCCTGGGCCGTGCCTCACCGCGTCCTCAACCACCACGTCCCCTGCCAACCGTGCCACAAGAGCGTCTGTCCGCAAGGCCACCACGATTGCCTGCGGCTGGTCGATCCCGCGGCGATCGTGCAAGCGGTCGGCGAGCTGATCGAGCACTGCGGCCGGCGAGGCCCGGACCGTCGGTGGGGAAGACCACAACCGGAGCCCGCGGGCTCGGTCCGTGATTGACATCCGATCCCAGGAGTCCTGCGATGTACACCCTCGGCATCAACGCGGCCTACCACGACCCGGCCGCCTGCCTCGTCAAGGATGGCTGCGTGCTCGCCGCGGCCGAGGAGGAGCGGTTCACCCACATCAAGCACGGCAAGCGGCCCGTGCCGTTCTCGGCCTGGGAGCTGCCGTTCCACGCGATCGCCTACTGCCTCCGCGAGGCCGGGATCACCTGGGCCGATGTCGATCATGTCGGCTATTCGTATGACCCCAACCTCCTCCTGGGTCGTTACCGCGATGCAGCGACGATCCCGATCCCCCTGCGAGAGCTTGCGCCGTCGCCGGAGTGGGAATCGCCGTGGGACCCCCTCTTCCTGTCGGCGCTGGTGAACGCGCCCGCCCAACTGGTCGACGGGGCACCCCACCATTTGCAGGCCGAGTTCCGCGAGGCGCGCACCCGCAGCCGTTTCCGATGGCATAACGTGGCGCACCACCTGGCCCACGCCGCCAGCGCCTTCCACGCCTCGCCGTTCCGGCGTGCCGCCGTGTTGACCCTGGACGGCCGGGGCGAACGGGCCACGACGGGTTACGCCGTGGGCCAGGATTCCGACCTGGAATGGCTGGGACAGGTCCACATGCCCCATTCGCTCGGGATCTTGTATGAGCAGGTGACGAGCTACCTGGGCTTTCTCCATTCCTCGGACGAGTACAAGGTGATGGCGCTGGCCTCGTTCGGCAAGCCGTGCCACACGCATGAGTTCTTCTCTATGATCCATCTGGGACAGAACGGGCGCTACACGATCGACCCGCCCCGGCTGGAGGAGCGGTTCGGACCGCCCCGGCCGCGGGGCGGCCCGCTCGAGCAGCGGCACTTGGACATCGCCCACTCGCTCCAGGTGGTGCTGGAGGAGACCGTGCTGGAGCTGGCCGGCTGGCTCCATGCCGCCTCCGGGTGCCGCGATCTCTGCATGGCCGGCGGCGTGGCGCTGAACTGCGTGATGAACGCCCGGATCCGCGACCGCGGGCCCTTTCAGGAGGTCTGGGTCCAGCCGGCGGCCGGCGACGCGGGCACTGCCCTGGGCGCGGCGCTCTGGATCGACGCCCGCGAGCGGCCCGACGGGGCGCGGACCTGGCAGATGGATCACGCCTTCCTCGGACCGGCCTTCGAGGAAGCCGAGATCGAGGCGTTCCTCCGATGGTCGAAGCAGCCCTACCGGCGGCTGACCAACCTGGCCGAGGAGGTCGCCGCGATGCTCGAGCAAGACCGTGTCATCGGCTGGTTCCAGGGCCGGATGGAATTCGGTCCCCGGGCACTCGGGGCGCGGTCGATCCTGGCCTCACCGCTGCACGCCGAGATGCAGGCGAAGCTCAACGACATCAAGGACCGCGAGGACTTCCGGCCGGTCGCGCCGGTGGTGCTGGAAGAGGAGGCCGAGCACTGGTTCTCGGGCGCGCGGGTCTCGCCGTTCATGTTATTCGTCTTCGAGGTCCGGCCCGAGAAGGCCGAGCGGATCCCGGCCGTACGGCACACCGACGGCACGGCGCGAATCCAGACGATCAACCGGAGTCAAAACCCGGTCTACTACGACCTCATCAAGGCCTTCCAGGCACGGACGGGAGTGCCGGTGCTGGTGAACACGTCATTCAACACCCGGGGCGAGCCGATCGTCTGCACGCCGCGCGACGCGGTGGAGAGCTTCTGGACTTCGCCCCTGGATGCCCTGGTCATCGGGCCGTTCCTGCTGGAGAAACCGCGGGGAGCCTGAGCGATGATCCGTGTCTCCGTCGTGGTGCCGACCTTCCGGCGTCCCGAGCTGCTGTCGCGCTGTCTGGGCGCGCTGGCGGCCCAGGACTTCGCGGCGACGGCCTTCGAGGTCCTGATTGCCGACGATGCCGGCAGCGCCGCGACGCGGCGACAGGTGGAGGAGTTCGCCGCGCGGTCTGCGTCCCGGCCTGCGGTCGGCTATGTGGCCGTCACCGGCCGGCACGGGCCGGCGGCGGCGCGCAATGCCGGCTGGCGGGCGGCGCGGGGCGAGTTCATCGCCTTCACGGACGATGATTGCCTTCCCGACCCGCACTGGCTCTCGGCGGGGGTCGCGGCCTTCGCCGGCGACATCGACGCCGTGACGGGGCGGGTGGTTGTGCCCCTGCCCGAGGTGCCGACCGATTACCAGCGCGACGCCGCCGGCCTGGCCCGGGCCGAGTTCGTGACCGCCAACTGCTTCTGCCGCCGCGACGCCCTGGAAGCGGTCGGCGGCTTCGACGAGCGGTTCTCCGCCGCCTGGCGCGAGGACAGCGACTTGCAATTCTCGCTCCTGCGGGCAGGTCGGCGCATCGCCCGCGCGGAGGCCGCCCTGGTGGTCCATCCGGTTCGACCGGCGCCGTGGGGCGTGAGTCTGCTCCAGCAGCGGAAGAGTCTGTTCGATGCCTTGCTCTACAAGAAGCATCCCGAACTGTACCGGCGCAGGATTCGCTCGTCTCCTCCCGGGGAGGCTTACGCGACCGTGGCGTCACTTCTGCTGGCGATCACCGCCGCCGGACTTGGCCATCCTCGAATGGTGCTGGCCGCCGCGGGCGTTTGGGCCGTCCTGACCGGCCGCTTCTGTCTCCGGCGCCTGAGCGGGACCTCGTCCGCCCCGGGGCATGTCGCCGAGATGATCGCCACCTCGATCCTCATCCCACCGCTTTCGGTCTACTGGCGACTGTACGGCGCCTGGAAGTTTCGCGTCGCGTTCGCCTGAGGAGAACCTGTCATGGACCCGCCGAAACTGCCGCTCCCGAGTTTTCTCCAGGTCGAGCCGGTCGGTCAATGCAACCTGCGCTGCCAGATGTGCCCGATCCAGTTCCGGCGAGATGGCCCGCCCCACGGCCCGCCGGCGTTCATGGACTTCGACCTGTTCGCACGGCTGCTCGACCAGTTTCCCCAACTGGAGCGGCTCCAGCTCCAGGGGTTGGGCGAGCCCATGATGCATCCTCGGTTCTTCGACATGGTGGTCCTGGCCACGGCGCGCGGGATCCGGGTCAGCACCAATACGAACCTGACCTATCTGAACGCGCGCCGCGCCGAGCTGTGCGTCACCAGCGGGCTGGACCAATTGCACGCCTCGATCGACGGCGCGACGGCCGCGACCTACGAGCGGATTCGCGTGCGGGCGCAGTTCAGCCAGGTGGTCGGCAAGCTGGAAGGGCTGGTCGCGGCCCGTCGCCGGCTGGGCCGAGATACGCCCCGCCTGCGGTTGATCGTCGTGGCGATGCGCCAGAACCTCCACGAGTTCGCCGACCTGGTGCGGCTGGCGCACCGATTGTCGATCGAGAGAGTCTTCGTCCAGCACCTCTGCCACGACTTCGGGGAGTCGAGCCTGCCGGCGCATTACCGGCCGATGCGCGAGTTCATCGAAGCCGAGACCCTGCTCCACGAAGACCCCGAGCGCATCCAGCGGCACTTCGAGGAGGCGCAGGCCGTGGCGCGAAACCTGGGAGTGGACTTGCGGCTGCCGCGGACCCGGCCGCGGGCCCACCCGCCGGGGACACCCGGCCCGCAGCGCTGCGATTGGCCCTGGCGCGGGGCCTACGTCAGCTATCAAGGGCTGGCCATGCCTTGCTGCATGGTGGCGACCCCCGATCGCATCACCCTCGGCGACCTGGCGGCCGACGGTGCCGAAGCCGTCTGGAACGGCGCGGAATACCAGGGGTTCCGCGCGGCCCTGGCCTCCGAGACGCCCCCCGAAGTCTGCCGCTCCTGCGCCGTGTATTCGGGGACATTTTGAGACGGTGGATCAGACCCGGGCGCCGAACTCGCGGGCGATCTCCACCGTGCGGTCGACGCTGGCGGTATCGACGACGACGATCTCATCGAAGACGCCAGGCACCGACTCCCAGCACTGCGGCGGGTGATCCTGCTCGGAGCTGCGAATCCTCTCCGGTGCCGACTTCGAGGCCACGGCGCTGTTGACGGTGGTCCTCTCGGGAGACGGCCGGCTGGTGGAACGGCTGGGGCAGGACGACCTGGTCCCGTTGGGGACCCGGATTCGCACCCGGCTGGTGACCGCACCCGCGTCGCGAGGAGCGGCTGGAGTTGCTCCGCCACGCGCGGGCTCAGGCCGGCAACGCCGCGCTCATGACGACCGAGCTCCTGGAGACCCTGGCCGACCACAGCGCGGGCACCTACCGGTTGCTGATGCTCCTGGGCGCGGAGCTCTTGGCCTACGGCCTGACCCACCGGTCCATGCGGAAACCCGAGGCATCGGAGAGGACGTATTCGCGCGCCTTGACGTCGTGCCGGATGGTCCCCGTAACCTCGACCCACCAATCGTTCCGCAGCGCATCGCAGGCCGAGGCGAAATCGTGGGCGCGGAGCACGACCTTGACCCGCGCCGGGGCGCCGCCGACCTCGGCCGCGATGACCATCCAGCCGGCGATCTCGGGCAGGAGCGGCCGGAGCGCCTTCTTCACGCTGAGGACTTTCCCCCGAGACCGTTCGGGGCCGACCGTCGCCCGCGTCCGGAGCTGTCGGCCGACTTCCTCGATGGCCGGGAAGTGCTCCTGGGGGAACGAGACGGACTGGGGCACATCCGCCGGCGGATGGGGGCGGGACCGCGCCCAACTCATGTGGAGGTCGAGGCAGGACTCGTCGCCCGGCGGCCGCATCAAGACCAGGGCGTCGCACAGGTTGGCGCTGATACCCCGAGTGACCGCATTCGGGAGCTGACCGGGCTTCCCTGCCTGGATGGCCTGCGACACCAGGCCCAAGCTGGACATGAGCCGTGTCGTCACCTGGCGCGGGAACGGCTCTTGCAACTCAAAGCGGCTCCGGTCCAGGCCCGCGGGGGGTGGTTGGACCTCGGGGGGAACCGGCGCGAGGATCGTCGCCACGAAGCTCCCCCGTTCGGTCTGCCCGAACCGGCAATCCTTCAGGAAGTCCTCGACTTGCTTGGTTGCCCGCAGGGGATGCAGGGCTTCGGGCCGGATCACGCTGAAGGCCGAAGGCCAGAGTCATTGACGCGCCCCATTGAGGAGTTTGATGGCCTCGTCGAGCGGCAGGTTCCCGAGCGCGGCGACCGAGCCGGCGACGCGGAGCCGGAAGACGTCGCCGGTCGGCCCCGAGAGGTCGTTGAGGATCTCCTGGACGGGGCGCTGCTCGATGGTCGCCAGCGTCACGACCTGGTCGCCCATCCGGAGGGCATGGTCGGCAAGGTCCCGCTTGAGGGGGAGGAGCAGATCGGCCTCGGGCATCGCAGGATGCTGGAAGAGGAGTCCGTTCCCCTCGCGCCCGTAGGGTTCCGACCGCCAGCCGCGGCTGGTGAGATAGCTTTGCACGTCCCCCGGGCGCAGCGCTCCTTCGGGAGCTTGGAAAAGGCATTCCTAACGGCTCCTGGCGGGAGACCCGCTGACGGAGCCGTTGCTGTTGCTCCACGTTGAGTAACTCCTTGTCTGTCAGGATGGCGATCCTTGGTAACATTTCCTGGTGAGGCAACACGATCACGAAGATGCTCCGTGTCGATCTGAAGGCCGCCGGTATCCCCTACCGCGATGCCTCGGGACTGGTCTTCGACTTTCGTTCGCTGCGCTGCGAGTTGGCAACGCTCGCCGACGCTGCCGGGGTTTCTCCTCGGGTCGTGC
Organism: Isosphaeraceae bacterium; assembly: GCA_021324445.1. GTDB lineage: Bacteria > Planctomycetota > Planctomycetia > Isosphaerales > Isosphaeraceae > JAJPJC01. Next base: position 8,970 of record JAJPJC010000270.1, on the reverse strand, counting down.
AACGACTCATGCGTCATTCCACCCTGGAACTGACCGGGCGCTGTATCCGACCCCGTGCTGTGGACATCGAGGCCGCCGCATCCCTGATCCCGTCCCTCAAGCCTGAACCCGACCGGCCTGAACCACTGGCCGCAACAGGTACGGATTCAACACACAAGCAATCGCTTGTTCCATTCCTGTATCCATTCTGGGGACTTGTCGAGTCTCGCCGAGTCTCAGCATGATTTGATGATGGGATTGCAATCGACGGGTCGGAAGTCGTTGGAGGGAAAGGACTTTGACTCGTCAAGTCTCGACAAGTCTCGTCGTGCCGCGAATACCGGGGAACGGACTCGAACCGTTGACCTGCGGATTATGAGACCGCCGCTCTAACCAGCTGAGCTACCCCGGCGCACGGAGGAAAGGACGTCCTTGGGGGTCTCCGCAAGGTCGTTCCCCTCGATCAGTTCAAGCTACCAGATGATCCCGGCGACTTCAAGCCGGCCACCCGCGGCCTCCAACCGCTCTTCTCAACGGCCCGGGGATCGAGTCTACTCAAGTGAGGTGACGATTCGGTCGGCCTGGTGAGAAACGGAACGAGTCAATTCCGGTGACTCCCACCGAGCCGTCCCCGCGCCCGCAGGCCGGGTCGCGGCCCGTGATGGATCCCGACCCCAGGTGAACGCCACAACGCGAACTCTCATGCCCGCTCAATACATCTTCACGATCGAGAACCTTTCCAAGGCCTACGGCAAGAAGGATGTGCTCCGGAACCTCTGGCTGGCGTTCTACCCGGGCGCCAAGATCGGCGTGCTCGGGGGCAACGGCTCGGGGAAGAGCACCTTGCTGCGGATCATGGCCGGGCTCGAGACCGACTACATCGGCACGGCGCGGCCGGCTCCGGGGATCTCCATCGGATATCTGCCCCAGGAGCCCATGCTGGATCCGACCCGGGATGTCCGGGGGAACGTCGAGATCGCCGTCGCCCCGCTCCGTGCCCAGCTCGCCCGGTTCGACCAGATCAACGCCCGGCTGGGCGAAGGTCCCGATCCGGACGAGATGGACGCTCTGCTCCAGGAGCAAGCCCGGGTCCAGGACGCCATCGAGGCGGCGCAGGGGTGGGACCTCGACCGTCGCATCGAGATCGCCATGGACGCCATGCGCCTCCCGCCCGGCGAGGCCCAGGTCTCGACCCTCTCCGGCGGCGAACGACGGCGAGTCGCACTCTGCAAGATCCTGCTGGAACGCCCCGACTTGCTCCTGCTCGACGAGCCCACCAACCACCTCGACGCCGAGAGCGTCGCCTGGCTGGAACGCCACCTGGAGGACTACCCCGGCACCGTGGTCTCCGTCACCCACGACCGGTACTTCCTCGATAATGTGGCCCAGTGGATCCTCGAGCTGGACCGGGGACACGGCATCCCCTGGGAAGGCAACTATTCGTCCTGGCTCGAGCAGAAGCAGGCGCGGCTGGCCCTGGAGGAGAAACACGAGAGCGCCCGGCGCAAGCAGCTGGCCCGTGAATTGGAGTGGGTCCGGCTCTCGCCCAGGGCGCGGGTGGCCAAGAACCGGGCGCGGCTCCAGCGCTACGAACAACTGGCCAGCCAGGAGGCCGAGCGGCGCGAGGAGGCCGTCGTGCTCCAGATTCCGCCCGGCCCGCACCTGGGCACCCTGGTCGTCGCGGCCGAGGACCTCGCCAAGGGTTACGGTCAGCGGCTCCTCTTCGAACGGATGAACTTCCGGCTCCCGCCCGGCGGCATCGTCGGCGTGATCGGGCCCAACGGCGCCGGCAAGACGACCCTGGTCCGCATGATCGTCGGCGAGGAGACCCCCGACCGCGGCACCCTGCGGATCGGCGACTCCGTGGTGATCTCCTACGTCGACCAGAACCGCGACGCGCTGGACCCGGAGCACACCATCTTCCAGGAGATCACCGGCGGCCAGGACCCGATCGTGCTGGGGAAGCGGAAGGTTGCCGCGCGAGCCTACGTCGCCTCGTTCAACTTCAAGGGGCCCGATCAGGAGAAGAAGGTCGGCAAGCTCTCCGGCGGCGAACGCAACCGCGTCCACCTCGCCAAGCTGCTCAAGAGCGGCGGCAATCTCCTGCTGCTGGATGAGCCGACCAACGACCTGGACGTCGAAATGCTGCGGGCCCTCGAGGAGGCCCTGGTCGACTTCGGCGGCTGCGCCGTCGTCATCAGCCACGACCGCTGGTTCCTCGACCGCATCGCCACCCACATCCTGGCCTTCGAAGGAGACAGCCAGGTCGTCTGGTGCGACGGCAATTACCAGACCTACCAGGCCCAGCGCCGCGAACGCCTCGGCCTCGACGCCGACCAGCCGCACCGCATCCGCTACAAGTCGCTGACGCGATGATGTCCAGGTCGGTCGGGCCTTGAGCCGGACGGTCCCAGGCTCGCAGGCTCGAAGCTTGACCGACGTGAGAGGAGTCTTGCTCATGTCCCAGATCCTGCTCATCGAATCGGACAGGGGCATCGTCCGATTGACCCTCAACCGCCCCGAGAAGCGGAATGCCCTCTCGATCGAGCTGCTTCGGCGGCTGGAGCAGGCGATCGAGAGCCTCGGGGCCGACCCGTCGGCGCGCGTGCTCGTGCTGGGCTCGCGTGGGCCGGTCTTCTGTTCCGGCCACGACCTGGCGGAGATGGTCGGGCGGACCGAAGAGGAATACCGCGAGCTGTTCGCGCTGTGCACCCGGGTGATGCTCGGTCTGCGACGTCTCCCGCAGCCGGTGATCGCGCGGGTGCAGGGCGTGGCGACGGCGGCCGGGTGCCAGCTCGTGGCCGCCTGCGACCTGGCCGTTGCGGGGGAGGAAGCCACCTTCGCCACCCCCGGGGTCAAGATCGGGCTCTTCTGCACCACCCCCATGGTCCCACTGGTCCGAGCCATCCCAGCCAAACCCGCGCTGGAGATGCTCCTGACCGGCGCTCCCATCACAGCCCATCGGGCGCTGGAGCTGGGCCTGGTCAACCGGGTCGTGCCGAATGTTGATCTCGATCTCGAGATCAAATCGCTGACCGACACCCTGCTCGCTCTGAGCCCGCTGGTCCTCCGGACCGGGAAGCGCGCGTTCTACCAAACGCAGGGGCTGGATGAGGCCGGCGCCTATGACCAAGCCGTACCGATCATGACCGAGAACGCGGTCGGCCACGATGCCCAGGAAGGGATCGCCGCGTTCCTCCAGAAGCGCCCTGCCCGATGGTCCGCGAGCTAAAGGGAACCGAGGGGCGGCCGCCCCCGGCGGCCAGGGGCGGGGAGTCACCTCAGAGCCGGCGCGATGCCGTCGGGCGTGACCAGGAAGGGCCGGGGGCTAATGGGATAGCTCGAGGTGCGATAATCCTTGCGCAACTGGCGCTCGGTCCGCTGGTTGAGGCGGCGCCGGTCGGAATAGACAACCAGGGTATTGCGATCCGGGATGCCGGCCCGAAATGGGCTGCCGAGGGGGCCTGAGAACAGCCGGTGCAGGTCGGGATGGAGGAGCCGGCTCGACGCCAGGCCGTCGCGGGTGACCACGAGGATGAGCCGCCCCCCGTCCCGCTGCCGCGCCCCTTCCAACCGGGTCGGCCAGGGCAGCCGGCACAGGTTGGCGAGGGCCACCTGGTGAAGGGCCTGAGCATCCGTCTGCCAGCGGTCCAGGTCGGCGGTGGTCACGAACCGGTAAATGTCTTTGCTCCGGAGGGCGTAACAGATGACGACACCGGCGAGCCATTCACTGGCGAGCGAATGCCGGGCGGCCGAATCGGAATTGAGGTAGCTGCGCGGCTTCAACAGGGGGAGCAGCCGCGTGCGCGCATCTTCCCAGGTTTCCTCGCCCAGCGGCAGATCCGCGGATTGGCCCAGGCTCTTGACGAAATGCTGGATGATCTGAGCCCGCCGGGCAGGAGCCGCGCGAACCTCCCGGAAGAGGTTGCTCAGAAACACGACGCGGTTGCGGCCGCGGATCCCTTTCTCGTCGAGCTGGAAGTCCTGGTCGGGATGTTGTTTCCGCAACAGCTCCAGGACCTCGATGGACAGTTGTCGCAGGGCCAGCTCTTCGTCGCGCGTGATCTCCAGGGTGGACAGCAACTGCTCGAAGGTCGGGTTCCAGATGTCGCGCTCCGCCGCCGGGAGCTGGCTGCTGGCGAAGAGGACCACATCACCGCCGGCGATCAGCCAGTAATGGCCGCCTTCGCCCTCCTTGTGCACATCGGCCTTGACACCGTAGTGGCGCAGGGTGGGATCGCGGCGGACGTTGCCCCCCTGCATCTGCGGCAGCGCCTGGCTGAGAATCTTGGGAAGTTCCTCGGCCATTCGCTCGCTGTCCACGCTGACCGGCATCAGGGAAATCCACAGCCCGACATCATCGCGCTCATGGGGGCCGAATCCACAGGAGCGTGCCTCGTCTTTTTGGACCTGGTCCCAGTGGGCCGGGTACTCAAGCCGGTAGACTCCCGCCGGATGAAGGAATTTTTTCCAATTGATCGACAGCATGAGCATCCGTAGGAAAAGATAAAGCAAACATTCGTCGTTGCCTGATGCGGGCAAACCGAAGTCCCCACGACGACGCTTCCCCAATCATGCGAGCGGCAACCTGGGGATGTCAAGACATTCGCGACGTGAGCCTTCGAACCGCGATCTGGAGTGGATCCAGGTCCGGGAATCGGGTCGATCGGCAGGTGCCCCCGGGGGGCCCGTTCCTGGGTTACAATGGTGCGAGGAGACGATCCGGGCCCGCGTCGCGGCCCAGGACGAGCCGGCCTCGGCCGCGGTCAGGCCCGGCGCGGCCCGGCGCGGCCTCGAGCGTCAGGGCAAGGGGATCGGAGGCGGAGATGGCGGACTGGCGGATGAAGATCCTGACCGCCGAGGCCGAGCGGCTCATCGAGCTGGCGAGAGAGGATGCCCAGCTTCGCGCGGACCTCAGGGAACTGGCCAGGACCATCCTGGACTCGACCGCGGATCATCCCCCCCGCGCCGCATTCTGCGAGCCGGACCGCTCCGCTGGGCCGGACAGCCCGGCTCCGGCCAGCCCGCAGCCGTCTCCGGTCGCGGAGCGGCCCGCGGCCGAGGCGCGGGAAGCCCGCGAACCGCTGCGCGAGCTGACACTCGGCCGGTCCTCGGCCACGCGGAAGGCGGCCGTCACCCTCCCGCCCTCGTCCGGCTCGGCCTCCAAGAGTCCTCTCGAGGAGCTCACGCTGCTGGAGGCACGGTGCCGGAGGAAGGCTGAGGCGGCGCGGCGGGCGGCCCGCTGCCAGCGTGGGCTCCCACCCGACGAGGGTCGCCAGGATGAGGATCCGCCGTTGCACCCGGAGATCGCCGAGTGGACCGAGCGCTGGACCGAAGCCTTGTACTGGCAGTATGCCTCGGAGACATCCCCACCGGTCGAGCTCTCGGTGCTCGATCACCTGGGCGGAGGTTTCGAGTCGGCCGCCGAGGCCCTGGCGCTGGCCATGGCCAGTCTCGATCAGCCCAGGGTCCTGGAGCAGGTCCTCTCCCTGCTCGCCGAGGCCCAGTCGGCGCTGCGGACGGCGATCCAACAGCTCCAGACGGCCGACGACCCCGATCAATTGCAGATCTTCGAGTGGCTGAAGGCGACCGCCGCCCGGCGCCGCATCTATATCCGACGGTTCATGCGGGCCGGCGACTCGGCCGATCCGGGCCAATGGGCCGAACTGCTGGGCCGGATCCAGAAGCTGGCGGAGCGGTCCGGGCGCCGGACGAGGAAGCTGTCCCGGCACGAAGCCCTGTTCGACCGGCTCCGCGCCGGCGTGGAGGGAGTCCGCGGGGGCGCGGCGGCCGAGCCGGATTGGCGCGCGATCATCGCGGTGGTGGAGGAGATCCTGGGCGCGGGAGTGCCGCCGAGCAGTCGAGAGATCCGGGAACTCTTACTCCCGGTGGTCAACGACCTCCCCGACTGCGACGATCTGCCGCAGGGATTCCGGCTGGTGCTCCGCGCGATCGACCGCTTCCTCGCCAGCCACGACGCGACCGAGGAACCGCCGGTCGCCCCCACGCCGGCCGCCGAGGTGAAGGAGGCCGCGCGCCTGCTCAGCGGCCGGAGCATGGCCCTGATCGGCGGCAGCCGCCGCCGCGAGGCGCAGGAGTCCCTGAGACAAGCCCTGGGCCTGAAGGAATTGATCTGGATCGAGACCCGGGAGCACGAGGCGGCGGCCGGATTCGAGCCGATCATCGCGCGGCGGGACGTCGCCGTGGTCCTGCTGGCCATCCGCTGGGCCAGCCATGGGTTCGGCGACGTGAAGCCGCTCTGCGACCGGCACGGCAAACCGCTGGTGCGGCTTCCCGGTGGCTACAATCCCAATCAGGTCGCCGCCCAGATCCTCGCCCAGTGCAGCGGATATCTGGCCAAGAGCACCTGACCGGACCCGGGGCGAAGCGATCCGCGCTCCTCGGTTTTTCCTTGGACTCGGGTGCGGGGACGTGTTTCAATCGGTGCCCGGGCTCGCCCGCAGAACCCGCGCAGGCGGAGCGGGAGTGTGTCGTCCGCGGTTGGCGCCGTTTCGGAGATTCCACCGATGAACTGGTCGATGCTGATGACTTTCCTGGCGGTGCTCGTCGTGACGGACCCGGCCCGGGCCCCGGGCGGGGAGTCGTCGCTGAGGATCGCCCTGTTCCAGGTCGATGCGACGCCCCCCCTGGGCAGTCCGCTCTGCGAGGGGGCGGTTCAGCCGGCGCATCGGATCGAGGATCCGCTCAGTTGCCGGGGAATCGTCTTCCTGAGCGGGGCCAGGCCGATCGTCGTCTGCGCCCTGGATTGGGTCGGGATCGGCAATGCCGGCCATGACGCCTGGCGCGCGGCCCTGGCCGAGGCGGCGGGGACCTCGCCCGAGCGCGTGGCCGTCCATTGTCTTCATCAGCACGATGCGCCGGGTTACGACCTGAGTGCCGAGGAGCTGATGGCCGGGCGGGACCTACCGGGCAAGGGGTTTGATCCCGCTTTTGGCAAAGCGGTCATCGACCGCGCGGCGCGGGCGCTTCAGGCGGCGATCCCCGCGGCGCAGCCGGTCACGCACCTCGGCGCGGGGAAGGCCGAGGTCAAGCAGGTCGCCTCCAATCGCCGGGTGCTGGGCGGCGACGGCCGGGTGCGCCACGTGCGCTGGAGCAGCATGCCCGACCCGAAGGTCCGCGCCGCTCCGGAGGGGATCATCGACCCGATGGTGCGGGTCGTCAGCCTCTGGAACGGCGATCGGGCCGTCGCCGTGCTGAGCTACTACGCGACCCATCCTCAGAGCTATTACGGCAAGGGGGGCGTCAGTTGCGATTTCGTGGGGCTGGCGCGGCGGCTCCGCGAGCAGGCATTACCCGGCGTCTTCTTGGTCCACTTCAACGGCGCGGCGGGGAATGTCACGGCGGGCAAGTACAACGACGGGTCGCCGCCGAACCGGCCGGCCCTGGCCCATCGCCTGGCCGACGGCATGGCCGCGGCCCTGGCCGATTCGGCCGCCCACAAGACCCCGATCACCGCCGGCGACCTCGCCTGGCACATCCGGCCGGTCGCCTTGCCGGTGTCGCCGCGTCTCGCCGAGGACGAGCTGGCCAGGGCGTTCGCGAGCCGTCCCCGCTTCGGGCTGGCCCGAGACCTGGCCTGGATGCGCCTCCGCCGCCAGGGCCGGACGATCGACCTGGCCGAATTGCAGCTCGGCCCGGCGCGAATCCTTCATCTGCCGGGCGAGCTGTTCGTCGAGTATCAGCTCTTCGCCCAGCGGTTGCGGCCCGACCTGTTCGTGGCGATGGCCGCCTACGGCGACTACGGACCGGGCTACATCGGCACCCGGCTGGCTTATACTCAAGGAGGTTACGAGACTGGGCCGCCGTCCCGCGTTGCTCCAGAAGTCGAAGAGGTCCTCGCCGCGGCGCTCCGCGACCTGCTCGAGGCCAACGATCGGGCGGCCGACGAACCCTCGCGGATCACCGCGACGGCTCCACGACTGGAGGGACCGGCCGGTCCATGATCCAGTCACTGAGTTGGTCCGCTGACTTCCCCGAGATTGAATCCTACGCGGGCAAGACCGAGAATGGGGAGAGGTATTCTTTGCGGGGGAGGATCGTTCCATGGCCACGGTTGCTCAAGCAGAGACCCTCTTGACCGCTGAACAATTCGCCCAGCGCCCCGACCCGGGGTATCCGGAGGAGCTGGTCCGGGGAAGAATTGTGCCGATGTCGATGCCCAAACCGCGTCATGGCTACATCTGCAACAAGGCTGGGCGAATCTTCGGCAACTTCGTCGAGGAGCACCGACTCGGCTGGGTGTTCAACAACGACACGGGAGTCATCACCGAGCGCGACCCCGATACCGTTCGGGGAGCGGACGTCGCGTTTTACAGCTACAATCGGCTGCTTCCGGGCGATCTCCCCGACAGTTACCCGGCGGTTGCGCCCGAGCTGGTCATCGAGGTCCGCTCGCCGGGAGATCGCTGACCGGAGGTGCTCGCCAAGGTCGCCGAGTATCTGGCGGCGGGCGTGTCTGTCGTTCTGGTCCTGGATGATCAGCGACGAGTCGCTCACCTCTTTGACGACGACGGCGGGCATCCGATGCTCGGTCCGGACAATGAGCTGACGCTGCCCCAGTTCCTGGGCGCGTTCCGGGTTGTTGTCGGGCGGTTCTTCGATTGAGAGACCGGTGCGACCACGCGGCGGGGATCGACCCGGCGCGGCCGGCGAGCCCCAGATCGGCCAGACCCGAGAGGCTCGCCGGCTCGAACCGGTGGCGAAGCCCAGGCATTATGCCGGCAAGAAAGCAGGTCAGGCTGAAAGCCTGACCGACGAGGGATCCGATCAGGAGGTGACCGCCTGCAACGAGCCGAAGAGGCCGTCGCTCTGGTTATTGATTCCCGCGTCGAAGTACAAGATGGCGGGGGACCCGGCGCTTCCTCCATTGCCGAAGGCGATGGCCCAGAGGCCCTTGTTCGCGATCGGTTTCTTGTTGGTGCCGCTGAGCTGCCCCAGGAACTTGCCGGCGGCGTTGTAGGCATCGATCCG
>JAJPJC010000259.1 GCA_021324445.1 Isosphaeraceae bacterium | reverse complement strand
CGAGCAATCTGCGTCCCCTCCAGCGTGTGCGTGAGGCGGGTCCGATAGTGGTCCCCCTCGAAGTTCACGAAGACCTGGGTCTTGTACTGCAGGCGCCGGAAGGCGGGCGTGTAGATGACCTTATCGCGGTCCCGCTGGAAGGCAGTGCGGTAGTCGTGCTCGACCGCTGGATAGCGGCGCCCGCGGGTCTGGTCGCTGAAGCAAGCATACGGGGCCAGCCGGGCGTGCTCGCCCTCCTCAATGCGCCGCCGAATCAGATCGCTCACCACTAGGACCGGCTCCCGCTCTGCTCATTCTCCCCGCATCGCTTGTTCTGTCCGGATTGTAGCACGGATGACCCGCCCCGGCCCGGCGAGATTGACGGGCCGTCTGCCCGTCCGCGTATAATCGACGCTATCCAATCGAAGGACGTTGACGATGATACCCCACCCTTCCTCTCTCTCCAGCGTCCCGCGCTCCGCCGGTCCATCCCGGACTCCGTGCGCCCTCGATGGCACTCGCCTGGCCCTGATCGGCCTGGTGGTCCTCTACCTTGGCCTCGCGATTACCTATAACCTCGCGACCCCGATCTTCGAAGCACCGGATGAGATCTGGCACTACCTGTACATCCGCTCCCTGGTCCTCGACCGCCGCCTGCCGCTCCAGGCCGGTCGGGGAGAAGAGGCGGGCGCCGGGTCGCCGTCCGCCGTGCTGACCCAGCAGGAGGCTGCCCAGCCCCCCCTCTACTACCTGACCGCCGCCCTCCTCACCGCCCCGGCCCCGCGCGGCGACCTCGCGGCTCTCGCGCGCGAGAACCCGGCCGGGAGCATCGGCGACCCGCGGACCGAGGGAAACAAGAACCGCTTCCTCCACCCGCCGGCGCAGGATTTCCCCTGGCACGGAGAGGTGCTCACCGTTCACCTCACCCGACTGGTCTCGACGCTCTGGGGCGCACTGACAGTGATCCTGACCTATGCCGTCGGGCGCGCACTCACCCGCTCCACAGCCGTGGCTTTCGGCGCGGCCGCCGCCGCGGCCTTCAATCCCCAGTTCCTGTTCATGACCGCCGCGATCAGCAATGACGCGGCGGCCGCCGCGAGCGGGGCTCTGCTGACCTGGCTCGCCCTTCGCGCCGCGCGCCGCCCACTCGACTGGCAGCGCACTCTTCTCCTCGGCACGACGAGCGGGATCGTCGTTCTGAGCAAGCCGATCGCTGTCGGCGCGGTCGGGCTGGCCGGTCTGGCGATCATCCTGGCCGGCCGCCGCGCCAGCGCCCCGGCCGCGCGCGTCGGCGCGCACCTGGCCGCGGCGGTCGGGGCCCTTCTGGCAACGGCAGGTTGGTGGTTCGCATACAATCGTCTGACGTACGGCACACCCGTCCCGCTGGCGCGATTCCTCGGTCGGCGCGTCCTGCTGGACAGCCTGCCGACGGTAGGCGAGGTGCTCGCCGACCTGGCCGGCCTTCGCTGGTCGTACTGGGGGGTCTTCGGCTGGTTCAGCATCCTTGCCCCGCCGCTCTTCTACCGCGTCTGCGACATCCTGCTCGCGCTCGGAGGGCTCGGACTTGGCTTGCTGGCCGCGCGAGCGCTCTGGCGGCGAACCCTTCCCCCCCTTCTGGCCGATGCCGCCGGGCTGCTCCTGGCGGCCTGGCTGGTCCTGAGCGTCCTCGGGGCAGTCGCGGCGTACCGACTGGTGACCGAGGCCTTCCAGGGACGGCTGGCCTTCGGGGCGATCGCGGGGATATCCAGCCTCCTGGCCATCGGGTGGGCCTCCCTCGCACCGGGCCGCGCCGGCCGGGCTCTCGCGATCATCCTCCCGACCAGCCTGCTCGTCCCGGCCGTGCTGTTCCCCTGGACGGTCATCGCACCGGCCTATGCCCGCCCGCCCCGTCTGCTCCCGACCGCGATCCAGCCAACCCGTCCACTCGACGCATGGCTGGGCGGCGACATCCGCCTCCTCGGGGCCGACATCCATCCAGACCCGGGTGATGTCCGACCGGGCACCGATCTGGAGATCGTGCTCTACCTGACGAGCACGCGTCCGATCACCCGCGATTACACCCTGTTCCTCAAGCTCCTCGACTTTCGCCAGCACGAGGCGGCCGGTCTTGACACCTATCCCGGCCGTGGGGCCTGGCCGACGAGCTTCTGGCAGCCGGGAGAGGTTATCGTTGACCGCTATCACCTCCACGTTCCAGCAGCGGTCGCCGCCCCTGGCGTGTACCGGCTGGCGGTGGGGATGTACTGGCGCCCGACCATGACAACTCTGCCGGTCCGCGCCGGCGAAGGGCCGCCGCTCGGCGGCGCGTTCCCGATCGCCTCCGTGATTGTCCGCGATCCGCCAGATCCCGATCGGGCCAGCCGCGGGGTGCGCTTCGCCGATGCCGTGACCCTGATCGCGGGACGGCTCGATCAGACCACGCGGCGAGCCGGTGAGACCCTAACTGGCGAGCTCCTCCTCGGCGCGGTCCGAGCGGTTCCGCGCGATTACACCCTCTTTATCCACCTCGTCGGTCCCCACGGCCTGATCGCCCAGGACGACAGCCAGCCCCTCCGCGGCGCCTTCCCCACCTCGGCGTGGCGGCCGGGCGACCTGATCCGGCATCCCTTCCGGCTGGTGATCCCTCCGGGAACGCCGCCCGGAACCTGCCGCGTCGTGGTCGGCTGGTATGACCTGGCGACCGGCGAGCGGCTCCCGACCCCCAACGGAGACAGCGTCGAGATCGGGGTCCTCCGGATCGAGGCCGCCCGGTGATCTCGCCGGGCACCCGGCATCCCGACCGGGATCAGGGAGCGCCAGTCATCAGGGCGCGCACGGCAACCCCGAAGAGGAAGAGCGTGGCAAGCCCGAGCCAGAGGCTGTCCCGCCGCTTCCCGGTTCCCACCGTACCCATGACGATCGGCAGGACCGCGACCCCCAGCAGGCCGTACAGGAAGTGGAGCAAGTCAGCTGGCCGCCGCCCGCCGGCAAGCAGGACGATCCCGACGAGCGCCTCGACTGCGAACAGTCCCTCGGCGATCAGAAGGGTCGTGCGGTACGAGTCTGAGGCCGGGCGGCGGCGGACGGCCAGCAGGAGCCCCCAACCAGCGCCGATCAGCGTATAGAGCATGATCACGCGGCTCAGAAAGGCGTGCAGGGCGATCATGCCGTGGAACGCTCCGGTACGGCGGACCTGCGGCGGCTGGGCCGCCGCGGCCGCGGGCATCTCACACGAAAGTCTAACACCCCAGCCCCCAAATCCTCCATCCGTCGCGGTCCGGCGCCTCGCACAGCCAGTCGGGCAGGCTGATTCAATATGGACTATGCACTATACGGCAGGTATACTGTTTCCGTAAAGTTGGTGCATCTGCACCTCCGCCCAACCGCCCCGCCGCGCGGCGGGGTGTGGACCGAATCAACACGGGTACTGGCGTTGACCCGCCCCGGCCGAGTCAACGCCGTCGAGGAGAGAGGGTTGCGCCAGGAAGACCATATGGGTGTCGCACCACTGACACGCGCGCCGCCAGGAGGTAGAGAAAGTGGATTTG
>JAJPJC010000286.1 GCA_021324445.1 Isosphaeraceae bacterium | reverse complement strand
CGCACCACACTGTCCTGGGCGATCGAGCAAGCTACCAAGTGGGAGCGTCCTCATGAGGAAATCCTGGCTCATCTGGGATTAACCTGAATTTGCAAAACTCCAGTACCAGGCGAACTCCGGCACGTCGTCGCGGTCGTCGAACCGGACCGGCGGCAATTCGAGCGATCGGTCGGGATACCCGTCGAACCACCGCGGCGACGCGTAGCAGGGGATGTGCGGCTGGCGGAAGCCCGCGGCGATGAAGAACGGCCGGTCCGCCGGGGCGCCCATCAGATGAGCGATCGCGTCGTCGGCGATCCGCCAATCCGCGTGGTCGGTGTCGCGCTCGGGGAACGCGCCCCAGTCCAGGATGGGGGAGGACGACGGCACGCGGGTCAATTTGTGCGGCAACCTCGGCAACTCGGGCGAGAACGCCCAGCGCGGGTCGACCCCCCAGGACTCGAATTCCTGGGCCCGGTCCGCTTCGCTGAGCGAATCCGTGTGGAAGACCTTCCCGCACGCGAACGTGTAGTAGCCGTGACGTCGGAACTGCTGGGGCAAGGTGACGGCATCGGCCAGCGACGAGACCCTGCGGAAACCGGGCTGGAGCGAATAGACGCCCGTGGTCGAAGGGCGCCGACCAACCAGGACGCTGACGCGCGAGGGGTTACAAAGTGGCGCCTGGCAATGCGCATTGACGAACAGCGTGCCGCGCCGCGCCAGCCGGTCGATGTGTGGCGTCCGGGCTTGGGGGTGCCCCCCCAAGCAGCCGACCCAGTCGTTGAGGTCATCGGCGACGATAAAGAGGACATTCGGCCTCTCGGCCGCCGCCGTCGACACGGCGCCGAGCAGGATGACGAACAGCGGCAGCAGCGATTTCATGGGGCACCGGAAGGATCGTCGAGGACCGCGGTCCCCGACTCATGGGGAGGTCCGGAGGGCCGAGGAGGCGCGTCCCGACGAGGGACACGAAGCCAGGAAGTCGCCGAGATCGTGGATTCGAATCCCGGCTCATCCGCGGGACGACACGAGTTCCCGGGAGGGAAGCCGGCGCATTGTCTGAGAAACCAGGGGGCTTCCGCCTCCGGGGTCGCCGCCGCGGAGGTGCCCAATCTATGCTAACGAATCCTCTCGACGCCGTCGCGACCTCCTCAGCAATTCGTCGCAAGCTTGCCCGTGGCGCAGTCCCCTTCCGGCACCAGAAACGCACGCCATCCGGCTCCGGTCCACGACCCACCCGAACGACCGCCGACCCCGCGCAAACCCCTCCGCTCTGGCCCGGATCCGCGTCTTCCTCCGCGGACCGACCCGCGTTCCACTTCCGGTCGCCCAATGACCTCCGGGTGCCCCGGCCTTACTCCTTGCCTCTCACCGACTCCACTGCTATGCTCCTAACAAATACCGATACGTAGGGACCCCGTCGGCCGACGTGGGTCTGGTCTTCGACGAGGAAAGGACGGGAACCGTGGCCAGACGCCTCTCCCCGGCGGCAGTTTCGATCCGGCGGCTCGTCATGCCCATGGTGTCGGGCCTCGCGGCAGTCTGCTGCGTTCCCGCATGGGCCTTCGCAGAAGACGGGCCGGCGCCGCGGTTCGTCGACCTCTCGCTCTTGGTGGCGCCCGAGTATCCCTGCACCTGGCCGACCTTTCCACGGTTCCAGCTCAACGCCGAGGAGCGGATCGGGCCCTCGAGCCCGTACAACAGCGACATCCTGATCATCGACGGCAACACCGGCACGCAGCTCGACGTGCCGCCGCACTCGGTCACGCCCGCCGACTCCGGCCTGCCGAGTGCTGGGCCGTTCGGCCGGTCCTACACGGACGTGGTCCCCGCCTGGCAGTTCGGCGGCGCGGCGTGTGTCATCGACTGCCGCGACCTGATCGCGGCCGCGCCCCCCGGCCGCAGCGCCCTCATCGGGCGAGACCGGGTGATCGCCTGGGAGAAGGCGCATCGACCGCTTGGTCCCGGGGACGTGGTGTTGTTCGCCAGCGGCTACAGCGACCGGTTCTACCGGCCGCTGCCGGAAGGCCGGCGATACGCCGCCGACCCGGTCGAGGGCACAGCGCCCGCCTGGCCCGACCCCGATCCCGACTGCATGGAATACCTCGCCGGCCGCAAGGTCATGACGCTGGGCATCGACAGCGCGAGCATGGGACCGCTCCCCGACCTGGCCGAGCCGACCCATTTCGCCGGGCTCAAGCACGGCATGATCTGGACCGAGAGCGCGACCGGCCTGACGGCGTTGCCCGTGACGGGCGCGTTCTACTGCATGCTCGGCCCCAAGTATCGCGGCGGCCCCTACAGCGAAGCGCGCGCCTTCGCCGTCGTGGGCGATCCGCTCGCCGGGCGGCTGATCGATTCGGCCCGCAAGAAGAACGTCGTGGATCTCTCGGTCGTGCTGGCTGACGACCTGCCCGTCTCCTGGCCGGGGCGGGGCACCGGCCGCCATCGCCAGCCGTTGACCACGATCCGATGGGGGATGAACGCGAACACGAGAACGTCGTTCGAGATGCACCTGCTCGACGGCCAGGCCGGCACCCACCTGGTCCCGCCCGCTTATGCCCTGCCGCCGGCGGGCTTCGATGAGGCGACCTATGCCCCCGAAGTGAGGGCCTGGCTGGCCGACTACCAGTCGAAGTACGGCCGGCGCGGCACCAGCGACGCGACAACCGAGAAGGTGCCCATCGCCCAGACCTGCGGCCCGGCGCGGGTCATCGACGTCGCGCATCTGCTGGGCACGACCGACAGCAAGAGCTGGCCGGCCTCGCCGGAGATCACCGTGGAGGACATCCGGAGGGCGGAGACCCGTCACGGCGAATTGCAGCCTGGAGACATCGTCCTCTTCCAGAGCGGCTGGAGCGACCGATACTGCCGGCCGTTCCCCGCGGGCAAGGCCTGCCTGGAGGACCCGCTCAACGGCCGGAGCGAAGGCTGGCCGGCGCCGGGCCCCGAGGCGATTACCTACCTGGCGAAGAAAGGGATCCGCTGCGTGGCCACCGACGCGCCGACGCTCGGCGGCGTCGAGCCCAAGCGGGCGCTCATGACCTACTGGGCACTCGGCAGCCGCGGCATGGTTGGCGTGGAGTACCTGACCAACCTTGCGCGGATGCCGCGAGGAGCCTACTTCCTCTTCGCGGCGGTGAAGATCCGCGGCGGCCACGGCGGCCACGGACGCGCGATCGCACTGTACTGACCCGGCGTCCGATGAACCGAACACCTGACGGAGATTCCCCATGAACCCCTCTCCCGGCCCCGAGACGGTCCGCCTGACCACCGCCCAGGCGGTGGTGAAGTACTTGCAAGCGCAGTACAGCGAGCGCGACGGGCGGACGCGCCGGCTGATCCCGGCCATGTTCGGCATCTTCGGCCACGGCAACGTCTGCGGCCTGGGGCAAGCCCTGGAGGAATGCGGCCGGGACCTGCCCTATTACCAGCCGTGCAACGAACAGTCGATGGTCCACACGGCGATCGGCTTCGCCAAGGCGAACCGCCGGCTGGCGACCCTGGCCTGCACGGCCTCGATCGGGCCCGGCTCGACCAACATGATCACCGGCGCGGCCACGGCGACGATCAACCGCCTGCCGGTGCTGTTGTTCCCCTCGGACTACTACGCGACCCGGCACCAGGGGCCGGTGCTCCAGCAGCTCGAGCACCCGGTCTCGGCGGACCTCAGCGTCAACGACTGCTTCCGGCCGGTCAGCCGCTTCTTCGACCGGATCTCCCGCCCCGAGCAAATCCTGACCGCCTTGCCGGAGGCGATGCGGGTGCTGACCGACCCGGCCGAGACGGGGGCCGTCACGATCGCGCTGCCTCAGGACATCCAGGCGCACGCCTACGATTATCCCGCCCACTTCTTCCGCGAGCGGCGCTGGCGGGTGGAGCGTCGGCCGCCCGACTCCGAGCGGATCCGGGAGGCGGTCGCCCTGCTCGCGGAGTCCCAGCGCCCGGTGATCCTCGCCGGCGGCGGCGTCCACTACTCGGAGGCGTGGCGCGAGCTCCAGGACTTCGCCGAGGAGCTGGGCATCCCCGTGGCCGAGACCTTCGCCGGCAAGGGGGCGATCCAGGAATCCTCGCCCCTGGCCCTCGGCGGCCATGGGCTGGAAGGGACGGGGACTGCCTTCACGATCGTGGCCCGAGCCGACCTGGTGCTCTGCCTCGGCACGCGCCTGACCGACTTCGCCACCGGGTCGCAGTCCTGCTTCCAGGCCCCGGGCGTGCGGTTCATCAGCATCAACGTCTGCGGCCACGACGCGTTCAAGCAGGGGGCCCTGCCGATCCTGGCCGATGCCCGCGAGGCGATTCGGGCCTTGCACCAGGCCGCCCGTGCGGCCGGCCTGCGCCCGAGGCCAGCCTACCGGGACGAGGTTGCCGCCGCCCGCCGCGCCTGGGACGAGACGATCCATCGCGAAGTCGAGACTCATCACCAGGGCGAGGCGATGAGTCAGGGCGAGCTGATCCAGGCGCTCAACCAGGAGGCCCGGCCGGGCGACACGGTCCTCGCCGCCGCGGGCGGCCCGCCCGGCGACCTGCTCAAACTCTGGGATGCCACCGGCGGCCGCGCCTGCCACCTCGAGTTCGGTTACTCGTGCATGGGCTATGAGATCCCGGCCGGCCTGGGCGTCCGCCTGGCCCAGCCCGAGGGCGAGGTGTACGTCTTCATCGGCGACGGCACCTACCTGATGAACCCGACCGAGCTGGTGACCGCCGCGCAGGAAGGACTCAAGATCACGGTTGTCCTCGCCGAGAACCACGGCTACCAGTGCATCCGGCGGCTCCAGATGTGGCGGACCGGGGTCAGCTTCGGCAACGAGTTTCGCCGCCGCGACCCCGCCACCAACCGGTTGGACGGAGAATACCTCCCCATCGACCTGGTCAAGAACGCCGAGAGCTTCGGGGCCCGGACCTGGCATGTCGAGACCCCCGAGCAGCTCCGCCAGGCCTTGCGCGAAGCCCGCGACGAGCCGCGCACCTGCGTCATCGTCGCCGAGGTCGAGAAACACCGCTTCCTCCCGGGCGGCGGCACCTGGTGGGACGTCGCCCCCGCCGAGGTCAGCCAGGATCCCAAGACCCAGGCGCTCCGCGCCGACTACGAGCGCGATCGCCGCCGGTTCCAACGGCTTCATTACTGATGGTGTTCGGTGTTCGGGTAAGACCCTCGCCGTCGAACGCATTGGACCGAACACGGAAAACCGAGCACCGAACACCCGGCCAAAGAGCGCAACGCGAGGTGTCCCCTTCGGAGGCTCAAAATGGCTGCCCGGATCGTTTCTCAGGAGCTCAGTCCAGCGGCTTGATCGACACACTGCGGAATTCGACCGGGTCGTTGTGGCCGGCGAAGCCGAAGTAGCCCGAGGTCCGATCCTTGCCTGGATGAGGATTGTTGGCCATGAACTCCTTGACCTGGCTCAAGTCGGTGTCGAGGATGACGGTGCCGTTCAGCTCGACCTTGATCTTCGAGCCCTTGACCGTCACCTCCTGGAAGTTCCACTGGCCGACCGGCCGCAGGTAGCCGCGCTGGGCGGCGACCATGCCATAGGCTGAGCCATGGGCCTGCCGGGGGTCGAGGGTCCTGGCATAGCGGCGGTCGGTATCATCGAGGATCTGGAGCTCGCACATGCCCTGGTAGGCGGTGTCGCCAGCGCCGCCAGGAAATCGGATCGCCAGGCCGTTGTTGCCCCCGGGCGGCAGCTTGAACTCGACCCGCGCCGCGAAGTCGGTGTACTCCTGGTTGAAGTAGATCGTGCCCCCCTTGTGCGGCTTGCATTTGAGGATGCCGCCCTGGACCTCGTAATTCTCGACCGGCCCGGCCCAGTCAGCGAGGTTCTGACCGTTGAAGATGGGCCGGAAGCCCGCGTCGCCGTGCTTGGCCAGGATCTCATTGGCCTCGTCCGGGGGGATCTCGCGGACCGCGATGTTGCGCCAGTGGATCTCGTGGTCGTGAGTCTGGAGCTGGATCGGGCCGCGCGCGACCAGGGGCAGCTTGCGGTCCCAGTAGTTCTCCCATCGCGCGTGGTCAACGACCAACTTGTCGTTGAGATAGACCGTCGTCCGCTCGCCGACCTGGATGATCCGGAAGCTATTCCACTCGCCGACCGGCTTGTCGGCCCGGGTCAAGGGGTCCTTCCCCGGCGCGCCGGGGCTGTTGTTCCACAACCCGCCGGAGCCCTTGTCGGCTCCCATGCGAGCATATCGGGGTTCGGTGAAGTCCCAGATCTGGACCTGCGGATTCCCGCGGAGGTAGACGCCGCTATCGCCCTTGGGTCCGATCTTGAAATCGACTTTTAACTCGATGTCGCCGTAATCCTTGTCCGAGGTGAGATAGGCCCCCTGGCCGTCGTTGACGATCACGCCGTCCTGGACCCGCCAGTGCTTCTTGACGTCCGCGGCGCCCTCGGCGAGCGCCTTGGCCTTCTCGTCGGCGCTCAGGGCCGCGAACTTGCGCGGGTCCATCGTCTTGAGCCCGTGCCAGCCGCTCAGGTCCTTGCCGTTGAACAGCGAGACGAAGCCGAGGTCGGGCGCGTCACCGCGCCGTTCCTGGCTCATCGCGGCGCCAGGCGCCGCGGCCGGGACCCATCCCGCCGCCAGAACGATCAAAAGCCGCTTGGACATGGTGTCAATTTCTCCGGGTTGGATCGATTCACGGAGGAAGCAAGTCCCGGGGTCGGTCTCGGGCCTCCCCGGACATCGACACCATCATCGGCGGACTTCGGGCTCGGATCAACTCCCCGGTCACTCCCGCATCTCTCACGCGTCGCCCGCATCCGCCGGAGCGAGAGAAGGTGTCGCATGGTACAATCGCCCGGCGGGGATCGGACGCCGGAACCCGCCGTGACTGTCTCATTCTGCCGGCTGAGCCGATCCGCCGCAATCCTGGAGAGCTTCCCTGGACGGGAGCCGGATGATCCTCCGATGAGCCAGACCCCGGCCACTCTCGATCCCTGGCGGCTCGTCTGGGGCCAGCCCTACATCGACAGCCGGACCCTGGCCGCGGCCATCGAGCAGGACCTCCTGCGCGAGCCTCGTCCCGATTTCCGCACTCGGTTGCTGGTCCGCGACGCGGCTGTGGCCCTGCGCGGGTACTGGGGAGCGCCGCGGTTTGCTCAGTGGCTGGCGGCCAGCCCCGTCGGTCCGCGGGTCCGCGCGATCTTGGAGGAGGATCTAGGCGAAACGGGATTCCCTGCCATTCGGAGACGACTCGTGGACAGCATCGATTCGATCCGGCTCAGACGAATTTTCGACCTTCTCGGCCGCGGGATTCACGACCGGATCGAGGTCCACATCGCGGGCTCGATCCCAACGTTGATCAAGGGCTTGACGGCTCGCCCGACTGGCGATATCGACTTCGTCGACGAGGTCCCAGCGGAGATCCGCCGCCAACAGGCTGTATTACGACAGATCAAGACCGACTTTGGCCTGAAGTTGGGCCATGTCCAATCCCACTATCTCCCGGAGCATTGGCAAGACCGCCGGCAGTGGCTCGGCGACTTCGGCGGCCTTCGAGTTTATGTCGTCGACGAGTACGATATCTTCGTCAGCAAGCTCTCGAGCAAGCAGGAGAAGCACCAGAGCGACTTGGGTGTCCTGGCTCTCAAGCTGGACAAGGAAACCGCCCGGCGCCGCCTGCTCACCGATGGAGGCGCTTTCCTGGACGACCCCAAACTCAGGCCGCAGATCGAGGAGAACTGGCGTTTCATCTTCCAGGAGCCGCTCCTGGCGAAACCCGAGAGGCAACAAGGCCACCAGGACCCGGGCGACAACCAGGACACTCCGGGAACGACCCGCAATGGCAATCGCCCGAAGCGGCCTCGGCAGAAACGGCGGGAGCAGGAATAGGCGACACCTGGTTCGTCATCGCGGCGCCGTGGCGAACCGATACGTGCCCGACCCGACCTCCAGCACCACGCGATCGTCCTCGGCATGCAGCAGCTTCATGCCCTCGGCTGCGGTCACGGGCCGGCCGCCCTCGGTGAGGCTCTGGCCTCGAGGCAACGGCACGGAAACGGTCGCGGTCGTGTTGGCCGGGATCGTGACCTCCAGGGTCGCTCGCTGATCCCTGGCGACCGCCCAGCGGGTCGCGATCGGGCCGCGGATACTGTTGTAGACCGTCCGGGCGGCGCTGAGCCGGGGATCCCGTACTGGCGAAATGGCGATCTGCTTATAAGCCGGACCCTCGCTCCGGATGCCGCCGATGTTCTCGACCATCCACTGGTAGACGGCCCCGAACGAGTAATGGGCGAACGAGTTCATCCCCGGGTCCTGGAAGCCCTTCTCGGGCGTCCAGCCGTCCCAGCGCTCCCAGATGCTCGTCGCCCCGTGCTTGATCGAGAAGCCCCAGGAGGGGAACGTGTCGTTATGCAGCAGGCGGAAGGCCACGTCGTGGCGACCGATCCGGGACAGCGCGTGCATCAGTGACTTGGTGCCGATGAAGCCGGTCGAGAGGTGCCCGCCGCGCTTCTCGATATCTTCGACCAGGTACCGCGCCGCCTGCTGCCGCCGCTCGCCGTCGACCAGGTCGAAGGCGATCGCCAGCACGTAGCACGCCTGAGTGTCGCCCTTGATCCGGCCGTCCGGACCGACATACGCCCGGTTGAAGGCGTCCTTGATCGCGAAGAACAGCTCTCGATACTTCGGTGCGTCGGCGGCCTTGCCCAGCGCTTCGGCGGCCTCGGCCAGGAGCTTGGTGCTGTAGGCGAAGTAGGCGGTGTAGATCACATCCTTCGGGGTATCGGCGTGGATGCTCAGCCAGTCGCCGAAGCAGTGGAACTTCTCGGGCGGGAGCAGCTCGGAGGTGCTGCGTTTCCGGCAGAACTCGACGAACTTGACCATCGAGGGATACTGGCGCTCCAGCAGCCGGCGGTCGCCGTAGACCTGATAGATCGTCCAGGGGCAGATCACGCCGGCGTCGGCCCAGGCCGGGCCGCCATCGTTGCCTGCGACCTTCACCGGCGCGACCATCGGAAATTGGCCGTCGCCGCGCTGGCCGTCGGTCAGGTCGACCAGCCACTTGGTGAAGAACGCCTGGACGTCGCAGATCAGGGCCGCCGTGCCGATGTAGACCTGAGCATCGCCGGTCCAACCCAGCCGCTCGTCGCGCTGCGGGCAGTCGGTCGGGATGTCAAGGAAGTTGGCCCGCTGCGTCCAGTAGATGTTGCTGAACAACTGGTTGAGCATGCGATCGGAGCAGGAGAACGACCCGGCGACCGGCGTGTCGCTCGACAGCGCGATGCCGGTGATCGCCTCGGGGATGGGGGGCGACCTCAGCCCGGTGACCTCGACATACTGGAAGCCGTGGAAGGTGAACCGCGGCTCCCAGGATTCCTGGCCTTGCCCCTTGCAGATGTAGGTGTCCGTGACGCGAGCCTCGCGGAGATTGGTCGTGTAGATCGTCCCATCCGGGTTGAGCCGCTCGGCGAACCGCAGCCTGATGGTCCGGCCCGGATCGCCGGTGACCTCGAGCCGGACGATGCCGGCGAAGTTCTGGCCCAGGTCGAACACATACGCCCCCGGCCTGGGCTCGGTGATCGTGCGGGGCTTCAGCTCGGCAAAGGCGCGCACCGCCGGACCGGGATGCCACTGGATGACGGGCTGGAGCTCGGCGCCGAGGTCAACTTTGTCCCAACGGCCGTCATCGAAGCCCGGCGCATCCCAGCCGGGCATGGCCTGGCGGGCGTCGTAGGTCTCACCCATGAGGAAGTCGGCCTCCCGGATGGCGCCGGTCGCCGCCTTCCAATCCGGGCCGGTGACGACGTCGACCGTGGCGCCGTCGTGCATCTCCAGGCGGAGCCGCGCGCGGAACCGCGGTTTCTTGCCGTAGTGGTTCCGCATCTTGCCGAAGCCGACATAGCCGCTGTACCAGCCATCGGCCAGGATCGCGCCCAGGGCGTTGTCGCCGGCATGGACCCGGCTCGTCACGTCGAAGGCGCGGTAATAGACCCGCCTGGTGTAGTCGGTCCAGCCCGGGTTGAAGAACTCGTCGCCGACGCGGAAGCCGTTGAGGTGCACGTCGAAGATGCCCAGCGCGGTGGCATACAGGGTCGCGCGCCGGACCGGCTGCTCCAACCGGAAGCGCGTGCGCAGATAAACCGGCGGAGGAAGGACCAGTCTGGCGGGCTTGACCTTGCCTTCCGCGGGCGCCTGGGGCTGATCCACCGGCCGGGGCTTGTCCCAGCCGACCCACGCCGACGAGCCCCAGTCCGACGGCCCGAGCAGGCCCATCGACCACTGCGCCGTGTGGCTCCAGGCCGAGGCCTGGCCGTCCTTGTCCCAGACCTTCACCTTCCAGTAGCACGGTTGGTGCGAACGCAGCGGCTTGCCGGCATACACGATGGCGGTGGTCTCATCGCTGTTGACGCGCCCGCTATCCCAGAGGTCGCCCTGATCGCGGCCCAGGGCGGCCGGATCGCCGGCCACCAGGACCTGGTAGGCCGTCTGCTTCTGGCCGCGCCCCGGGGACTCGACGATCCAACTCAGCCGTGGTGAGGTCACGTCCACTCCCAGCGGGTCGGTGCGATACTCGCACCGGAGGCGGCTGGGAGTCAAACGACCGCCACCGGCCTGCACCTCTTGGGCGGCCGCCATCGCGGCGGTCGCCGCCCACACCAGCCCGAGCAGGACGATGATCGACAGCGCGGATCGAAGCGAGAGCAGCATGGTGGAATCTCCCCCGTAGGTCAGGCTTTAGCCTGAGAGCAAACTCGTAGGTCAGGCTTTAGCCTGAGAGGGAACCATGTCAGGCTAAAGCCTGACCTACTTTCGGGACTCAATCAAAAGTCGAATCGATCGATGTTTTCCTTGGTGAACAGAAACGGCTGGCCGAGGAGGATGTTATCGCCCTGGATTGCGACGGAGTCGAGCCGGCCGGCCTTCAGCCGGGTGTCTCCCCGCTTGAGCGTCCCGTCCGCGAGGGCGCGGGCGGCCTGGACGGTCAGGTAGCCGAGGTCCATCGTGTTCCACAGGACGACGCAGTCGGTGATGCCGTCGTGGACATACCGCTTGTTGTCGTTGGGCAGGCCCAGGCCGATCACCTTGACGTCGCTCCGGCCGGACTGCTTGACGGCCTCGGCGGCGCCGGGCACGGCCGGCGAGCAAATCGCCATGATGAGCTTGACCTCGGGGTCGGCACTCAAGATCGTGTTGGTCTCGTCGAACGCCTTTTTCTGGAGGTCGTCACAGGGGCGCAGGGCGGCCATGGTGATCTGGGGGTATTTCTCCTTGCGGCGCTGCTCGATGCACTTCTGCCACTCGATCATGTTGGCGGCGGTCAGCGAGGCGGTGATGATCGCGAAGGCGCCCTTGCCCCCGAGGATGCGCGCGGCATTGTCCATCAAGGTGCGGCCGATCCCTTCGGGGGTGGCCTGATTGACAAAGAAGTCGCGGGCATCGGGCTCGGCGTCGGCGTCCCAGGTGAGGACCTTGATCCCGCGCCGGCGCGCCTTGCGCAGCACGGAGGAGACTCCCTGGCGGTTCTCGACGGCCACGGCGATGACGTCGACGCCCCGGGTGATCCAGGTGTCGATAATCTCGTTCTGCTTGGCCGGATCGGGGTCGGTCGGCCCGTCCCAGATGAGCTGAACGCCCAGCTCGCGTGCGGCCTCCTCGGCCCCCTTGCGACAGGCGATGAAGTAGGCGTTCCCCTTGCTCTTGGGCATCATGGCCATCGTGATCGGGGCGCGGTCGGGACGCGGTCGCGGCCGCGCGACGTCGGCGGCCACGGGCTGAGCGGCCGCGGGACCCGGGCCCTGGCCCGGCTCGTCGCGCCGCGGCGAGGTCTCCCGGAGCGAACGGACCAGGACGAAGTTGCCCACCGCGTTGATCAGCGCGCCGGCCAGGATCGCGGCGCAGATCACGGCGACTTGCGAGTTCTTCACGGTCATCTCCTCGGCGGACGGATGGGCGCGCTCCACGGCGCGGACGCCGACACGGGCTTTCGCTCGCGACATCTGAGCGTGACGATCCAGACCGATCGCGATCAAGAGCAAACTCCCGGTCAGGACGCCGGCCAGCTCCGCGGGCAGGTCGGCCAGTCGCAGACCATTTTGCAGCACGGCGATGGCGAACAGCCCCAGCAGGGTCCCGGGCACGCTCCCCCGGCCGCCGAAGATCGACGTCCCCCCCAGGACGACCGCCGTGATCGCCGACAGCTCGTAGCCGGTGCCGGCGTCGGCCTTGGCTTGACCCAGGTGGGCCACATAGATGATCGCCGCCAGGCTGGCGACCAGTCCCGAGAGCAGATAGACCAGCCCCACCAGCCGGTCGACCGGCAGGCCCGCATAGCGGGCCCCCTCCGGCGCGTAGCCGATCGCCACCAGCCCGCGGCCGATGGTGGTGCGGTGCAGGAGCACCCAGAAGGCCGCCACCACGATCCCGAAGATCGGCACCTGGCTGGGGATTCCTCCCATCGAATAACCTTGTCCCAGGAAGAGGAATGACGTGGGGAAGTTGGTGAAGTTGTCCACGCCGCCGGTCAAGCCCTCCGCCAATCCGCGAAACAGCGAGAACGAGCCGAGGGTCACGATCAACGCCGGGATCCGGCCCAGCGTGATCAGGACACCGTTGAGACTCCCCGCCAGCCCGCCCAGCACCATCGTGATCGCCGCGGCCGCGGCGATCGGCAATCCCCAGTCGCGCCAGAGCATGCCGAAGACGACCGCCGAGAGACCCATCAGCGAGCCCACCGACAGGTCGATGCCCCCACTGGTGATCACCGGCGTCAAGGCCACCGCCAGCAGGCCGATTTCCACGCTCAGCCGCACCACCTCGAAGGCGTTGGCCAGCGTCAGGAAGTTGGTGCCAATCGCCGAGAAGACCAGGACCTCCAGGACCAAGATCAACCCCAGGATCCCCTGCGCCGGCTCGAGCCGCCGGCGCTGGACATCGTCAACCTCGATCGCGGCGGAGGTCGCTGGCATGTCCTCACCCTTCCGTTATCACGTAGGTCAGGCCTCAGCCTGACAGCGAACCCGATCGTGTCAGGCTGAGGCCTGACCTACTTCTCGCGTGCGAACGCATCCGAGGCGACGGCGAGGAGGATGATGAGTCCCTGGATCGCCTTCTCCCACTGGGCGGCGACGTGGAGGAAGACGAGGGCTCGGCCGATCGATCCCAGCAGAGCGACGCCGATGAGGCTGCCCAGGAGGGTCCCGCGCCCGCCGGAGATGGCCACGCCGCCCACAACCACCGCGGCGATGACCTGGAGCTCCAGCCCGGTGCCGGCGTTGGGGTCGACGTCGGCGAAGCGGACCGCGTTGAGCAAGGCGGCCAGGCCGGCCAGGGCGCCCATGGTGACGAAGACGCTGAAGACGACCCGGCGGGGCCGGATTCCCGCCAGCCGGGCGGCCTCGGGGTCCGAGCCGGTCGCATAGACCGACCGGCCGGCCATGAGGTGGCGCAGGCCCCAGGCGAATGCCGCCAAGACCGCCAGCGCGATCGCCACGACCAGCCCCTGACCGACTGCCTGCCCCGCGCCGAACCACTGGAACCCGGCCGGGAGGTTGCGGACGAACTCCCCCTCGCGCGCGTAGCGGAGTGCCTCGCGGCCGATCACCAGCGTGGCCAGGGTCACCACGATCGACGGCAGCCCCAACCCGGCGACCAGCGCCCCGTTGCACGCTCCCAGTCCACCCCCAGCCAGGAGCGTGCCCAGCCCGACCAGGGCGATCGGCAGGCCCGATCGCGCCAGCAGCCCGGCGACCACTCCGCAGATGCTGAAGATCGATCCGATCGAGATATCGATCTCCCGGCAGAGGATCACCAGCGTCATCCCCACCGCGGCCACCAGCACCGGGGCGTTGCCGACCACCAGGGCGCGGAGCGGCTCCGGGAGGAAAAAGCGCGGGGCCCGCACCGCCAGGACCAGGAGCAAGGCGGCATACGCCGCCGCCACCGACAGCTCGCGACGATACCGGCCGAACATCAGCGCACCACCCCCCAGCCTTCTGAATTCGACTCGTCCCGCGAAGCTGACCGGAGCGGGGAGGATCGGATTTAACCACGAAATACACGGAAGACACTAATATCAATACATATTTTAATCATCATAAAATCCTTATTCTCTTTTCGTGTCTTTCGTGTCTTTCGTGGTTAATCCGATCTTAATCTGCTCGAGGATCGACCTCCGCGCCGGCGAGGATGTGTCCCAGCGCCCGCTCCAGGATCGCCTCCTGGGTTGCCTCGGCGCGGTCCAGGACCGCGACCATGGTGCCGCCGTGCATGACGGCGACCCGGTCGCTCATGCCGAGGACCTCGGGGAGCTCGGAGGAGATCATCAGGATGGCCAGGCCCGCGCCGGCCAGCTCGCTCATGAGTCGATGGATCTCGGCCTTGGCCCCGACGTCGACCCCCTGGGTCGGCTCGTCGAGGATGAGCACGGCGGGGCGCGCCGCCAGCCATCGCGCCAGGGCCACCTTCTGCTGATTCCCCCCCGACAGGTTGCCCACCGGGGCATCGAGCATCGGGGGCTTGATCCCCAGCCGGCGGACGAACTGGCCGGCGGTGGCGCGTTCGAGGCCGGCGTCGAGCAGTCCGAGCCGGGCGTGCGCGCCGAGGGTCGCCAGTGTCGTGTTGGCGGCGATGGTCATCTCGAGGATCACGCCGTGCCGGCGGCGATCTTCGGGGACATAGGCGATCCCCAGGTCGACGGCCCGCGCGGGCGAATCGATCGCCACGGGCCGGCCGCGCAGCCGGATTTCGCCGGCATCGGCCGGGGTCAAGCCGAAGAGGATGCGCGCCAGCTCGGTGCGGCCGGCGCCGACCAGGCCGGCGAGCCCGAGGATCTCGCCGGCGCGGACGCTCAGGTCCACATCGTGAACGCCCGCCGCACGGTTCCCCAGGCCGCGCGCCTCCAGCACGACCTCACCGGGCTCCACGGGGACCTTAGGAAACACGGCCGACAGCTCGCGGCCGACCATCATGCGGATCAGTTCGCCGCGGGTGACCGCCGCCATGGGCCGGGTGCCGACCTTGGCCCCGTCGCGCAGGGCCGTCACCCGGTCGGCGACCCGGGGCAGCTCCTCCAGCCGGTGCGAGATGTAAATCAGGCCGACGCCCTGGGCCTTCAACTCGCCGATGACCTGAAACAGCCGGTCGACGTCCTGGTCGCTGAGCGAGGCGGTCGGCTCGTCCAGGATCAGGATGCGCGCCTCGGCCCCCAGCGCCCGCGCGATCTCCACGAGCTGCTGCTCGGGCATCGAGAGCCGGCGGACGTCCGCCTCCGGGTCGATCACCGCGCCGATCCGCTCCAGCAGCCGGCGGGCCCGCTCCCGCCGATGGCCCCAGCGCACCCGTCGCCAGGCTCCGCCCGGCTCCAGCCCGATGGCGATATTCTCCGCCACGGTCAGGTCCGGGAACAACGCCGGCTGCTGGTAAATCGCCGCGATCCCCAATTCCCGCGCCCGCAGCGGGTCGTTCTGCTCGACCGGGCGCCCCTGGACCGCGATCGTCCCCCCATCGGGCCGGTGCGCACCGGTGATCACCTTGACCAGCGTCGATTTCCCCGCCCCGTTCTCGCCGACCAACGCGTGGACCTCCCCGGCGCGCAGATCGAACGAGACCCCCTTGAGGGCCTGGACTCCGGCAAACGCCTTGCTGATTCCCGTCAATTCCAGCAACGCCGACACCCACGATCTCCGTCCAGATCGACCACAGATCAATCAACCGAGAGCCGGGGATCCTGAATTAACCACAAATGAACACAGATGAACCCAGATCCCAGTCTCTCGATCGGCCGGTCCGGGCTCGGAGAACGGCCGCCGCATGCTTTCCGTTATCTGTGCTCATCTGTGGTTGGAACTTTTCTTGCGGTTCAGCCCCGCTGGGAGAGCACGTCGCGCTCGTAGGTCTTGACCTCCGCCAGCCAGTCGCGCCCGGGCGGGACGCCTCGCGAGCGGCAGTAATGGTCCCAGACCGCGCCGAAGGGCAACGCCTTGATCTCTTCGAGCAGTGCCAGCCGGGCGGTGTTGTCCCCCTCGGCCTCGAGGCGGCGCAGCGCTTCGGTCGGTTCCAGCAGGGCGAGCAACAGGGCCTTGAGCATCGAGCGGGCCCCGATGACCCAGGCCGCCACCCGGTTGATGCTCGCGTCGAAGAAGTCGAGCCCGATGTGGACCCTCCCGAGATAATCGCCCCGGACGAGCTCCTGGGCGATGGCCTCCAGCTCGTCGGAGAGGATCACCACGTGGTCGCTGTCCCAGCGGACTCCCCGGCTGACGTGCAGCAAGATCTCGTCGAGGTGCTGGAGGACGGCCGAGATCTTGTCCGAGACGACCTCGGTGGGGTGGTAATGGCCGGCGTCGAGGCACAGGAGCTTCCGCCGGCTGAGGGCATACCCCAGGTAGAACTCGTGCGAGCCGACGACGTAGCTCTCCGAGCCGATACCGAAGAGTTTGCCCTCGACGGCATCGCGATTGGACTTGGGGTCGAGCGTCTCGGCGAAGATGGCGTCGAGCGCCTCGGCCAGCCGCCGGCGCGGGGTCTTGCGGTCGATCGGGGCTTCCTTGGAGCCGTCGGGGATCCAGACGTTGGTGATGCACGGACTCCCCAGGGCCTTGCCGATCGCGGCGCCGATCCGGCGGCAGGCCATGCCATGGTCGATCCAGAACCGGCGGATCCCCGGGTCGGGGTGGGCCAGGGTCCAGCCGTCGGCGGCCAGGGGGTGGGCGAAATAGGTGGGGTTGAAGTCCATGCCGATCCGGCGGGACTGGGCCCACTCGATCCAGCCCCGGAAGTGCTCCGGCAAGAGCGCGTCGCGCTCGACCTTCCGGCCGCCGGTCTCGGCATAGCTGGCGTGGAGATTCAACCGATGGGAGCCGGGCAAGAGCGACAGGGCCTTCTCCAGGTCGGAGCGAAGCTCCTCCGGCGTGCGGGCCTTGCCCGGATAGTGGCCGGTCACCGCCAGGCCGCCCCCCAGCTCCTGACCCGTATTCTCGAACCCGCCGACGTCATCCCCCTGCCAGCAGTGCAGCGAGATCGCGAGGTTTTCCAACCGCCGCAGCGCCGCCTCGACGTCGACGCCCCACTCGGCGTAGTGTTCCTTCGCCAGGGCAAACGCCTTTTCCCCATTCGTTGCGGCAGCCGTCATGACCGTCTCCTCGAGCAAGGCCGGCCCCGATGGCGGAGGGCGGGATCCCCGACGCGACGTCGATCCGCGCCAGCCTGGAGATTCGGCCATCCCCCAAGCTAGCCCCCGACCGCGCGGTTCGCAACCCTGTGGTCGGCACCGGCGCTCACCGTCGCAAGCCCCGGCCCGAGAACGGGATCGACCCTCAGATCATCGCGATCGAGGAAGCTTCCGGCCCCGATGCCGCGTGATCCGCTCGGGTTCGAGCCGCTGTCGGGCAGGCCGAACTCCTCGCACCCCGGCTGGACCGAATTGTTTCGGCCACACGCACACATGCACAGGTTGCGCCCGAGGATCCTGCGACTTCTGTCCGGAACCTCCTTGCAGTTGGTGTTGCACTCGGAGTATAGGAATAGTAGAAACCAATTTACAGTCGATGGCCCGGGGATTCGCAACGGAGGGGGGATCCGGTCATCACGGCGGAGTCAGCCTTCGAGAGGACGTTCGGAATCGTGCGGATCCGAGGGGGGATCACGAGGTCGAACGGGGTCGAGCCATCGAAGTTCGTTCCAGGCATCGCGGGAAGGGGGAATCGCATGCGAGCGCGCCGAGGCTTCACACTGATCGAGCTGCTGGTCGTCGTTGCCATCATCGCCGTTCTGATTGCTTTGTTATTGCCCGCGGTCCAGTCGGCCCGCGAGGCGGCGCGACGGTCCCAGTGCACCAACAACCTCAAGCAACTGGGCCTGGCCTTGCAGAACTACATGACCCAGCAAGGGACGTTCCCGCCCTTGGTGCAGAACGGGAGCTTCAATGTGTGGGGGAACACGTTCGGGCAAGCGGGGATGTACTTCGATCCCTGGCCGCTGGACTGGACCGCGTCGATCCTGGGCCTGCTCGATCAGTTGCCGCTGTATAACCAGTTGAATTTCTCCGTCAGCTCGGGGTGGGCCGGGTTTGGCTCGGTGGGATGGGACCCGCAGAACACCTCGGTGCTGGCCGTGCAGATCAACACGCTGCTGTGCCCCTCGGAGAATATGCAGCGGACGACGATCGGCCCGGGGACGCGGAAGAACTACGTGGCCAACATCGGCGGGCCGGCCAATTTCTACGCCTGGAGCGGCATGCTGGTGCCGCTGAAGGACAACCCGCCGTTCGATTACATGGGGACCTACTGGAACACCAACTGCGGCACGACGTTCGGCATGGAGTCGGTCACCGACGGCAGCACGAACACGGCGCTCTTCAGCGAGACCCTGCTGGGCTCGGGTCCGCCGGGCCCGATCGCGATGGCGGCGACGGTGCGCAAGGGGACCTACCAGTGGCAGCTCCCACTGAGCAACATCTGGGACCAGGGGCCCTCCGGCGGCCTCTCCGCCTTGCTCTTCGTCCGTGCCTGCCTGGCGCTGCCCGGCACGGCCCTCTCCAAGCCGGCGACCCTCGGGTCGGGTCTGACCGGCACCGGCTTCACGCCGGCCAACGGCAACATCTGGATGGCCAGCAACGCCGCGAGCTGTCTGCTCTGGAACGCCTACAACCACTACATGCCTCCCAACACCCAGAGCTGCGCGGCGGCCAACAACCGCTTCCTCACCCCGTATGGTGAGTTCATGGACGCCCTGCCGCCGAGCTGCAACCATCCCGGCGGCATTAACATCGGCTTCGCCGACGGGTCCGTCCGCTTCCTCAAGAACAGCGTCGCCTACCAGATCTGGTGGGCCCTGGGCACCCGCAACGGCAACGAATCGATCAGCTCCGACGCCTACTGATCCGATCCACCGCGGTGGCGACAACCCCCGGGCCGGGGCCCTCCCCGGCCGGGGGACCCAGCGGCGTGCGGTCCGACTCCCTTCGGCGGCCTCGTCGCCGTCCGTTGCCCCTTTCCACGGAGAAGACACGATGTGCCGATTCAGCTCGGGGATCGCCGGAGCCGTCCTGCTGGCCCTGCTCGCCGGTTGTAGCGACACGGGGCCGCAGGAGGGACCGGTCGCCTTCAAGAAGACCAATATCGAGCAGTTCACGTCGATGAAGAATCAGATGGCGAAGGACCTGAAGGACCAGACCTACACCAAGCCCCCGACGGAGGAGAAGAAGTCCGCGGGCGAGTCCAAGACGCCCGCCAGTGAGGCCAAGCCCGCCGGTGAGGCCAAGCCCGCCGGTGAGACCAAGCCCGCCGGTGAGGCCAAGCCCGCCGGTGAAGCCAAGCCCGCCGGTGAAGCCAAGCCGGAGAGTCCGCCCAAACCCGCTCCGAAGACCGAATAAGCAGTGCCCCGGGTGGCAATGTGACGCCCAGGCCGGCTCCCTGGGCCCCGCCGGATGGGAGCCGGTTGTTGGGCGCGGATCTCCCGACCCCGCCCGCCACCCGATCGAAGGTCTCCAGGTGTCCTACTCCGCACCCAAAGGTTGACAGCACGATAGCGGCCAGCGAGACGCGAATATCATCCCCACAGCCTCATCTTTTCTGATCTTACCTTGGGAGAATCGAGTCATGCGACGTTTTCGCTCGGCAATGATAGGCATGGGTATCATCCTGGCAGCCGCGGATTCCGGCTGCACGGGTGATTCAGGACCGGCGCCGGGGTCCGGATTCCTGAATGACGGGACCACCGTGGAGTTCAAATCGACCGATACGAGCCAGTTCAATCCCATGATCAAGCAAATGCAGGAAGGTATGAGGAACAGGTCCTACACCAAGAAACCGGTCGCGCCCAAGGAGGAAAAGGAGAAGAAGAAGGATTGAGGCGGGCTCATCGCCACCTGCCTCTGGGGTGGAGCATGAGGGATGCGGCCAGTCGTGCTCGATGGCTCTGGGTCCTGGGGATCGGGGGCCTGATCTTCGCCGGCCTGGGCCTGATCTCCGGCCGGTGGATCCTGGCCGATCCCCACCGGGAGTTCCTCCGTGCCGATGCGGCCTTCAAGGCGGGCCGCTACGCCGAGGCGGATGCCGCCTTGCGCCGGCTGGAGCGCCTGCGCGCGCCCACACCTGTCGATCGGTTGCTCCGCGCCGAGGTGGCCGTGGGGCTGAAGCGGCCGGCGGAGGACGCCCTGACCGAGCTGGCGGCGATCCCCGACGGTCATCCCGTAGCGCCGTTGGCCCGACTCCGGGCCGGTCAGATCCAGATCCGGCGGGGGCGGACGCGCCCGGCCGAGGCGGCGTTCCTGGCCTCGTTGCGCTTACTGCCGCGCGAGGTCCAGGCCCGCAAGGAGCTGGTCTACATCTACAACATCCAGCATCGCCAGGCCGAGCTCGACGCGATGCTGGGTGCCCTGTTGGACCTGGATGCCCTGGACTTCCAGTACATCCTCCACTGGACCAAGACGCGGAACACGCCGTGGAATCCCTCGGGCGATCTCCCCGCGCTGGAGCAGTTCGTGGCGGCCGATCCGGAGGACCGCTGGTCGCGGCTGGCCCTGGCCGAGGCGCTGCGGCGGCTCGACCGGCTGGACGACGCCGAACGGGTCCTGGAGAAACTGCCGGCCTCGGACCCGGAGGCGCGCGCCAAGCGGGTCGTGATCGCGATGGGCCGGGGCGACTTCGCCAGGGCGGAGTCGCTCCTGGCCGAGGGGCCGGCCGATCATCCGGCGCTGGCATCCCTCCGGGGCCAACTGGCCCTGCGCCGCCACGACGGCGCCGCGGCCGTCCGGCACTTCCGCCTCGCGCTGGCCGCCGACCCGCTCGACCATGGGGCGCTCTCCGGCCTGGGGACGGCCTTGCGCTCGGTCGGCCAGGCCGACGCGGCCCGGCCCTACCTGGAGGCCGCCCAGCGCCACGAACAGCTCTGGCACCTGGTCGCCCGCGCCGCGACCGCCGAGGGCGAGCGCGACCCGAGGCTGCCCCACCAGCTCGGCATGGCCTGCGCGGCCATCGGCCGCAACCAGGAGGCGCGCGCCTGGCTCAAGCTGGCCATCCAGCGCGACCCACTCGACGCCGAGTGCCAGCAGACCCTCTTCGAGCTCGAGCACGGCCCGACCTCCCGATCGGCCGGTCAAGAGCCCGGCAGCCTCCGCTCCCAGAACGGGCGCCGGGACTTCCCGCCCGGGCCGCCGACGGTCTCCGGTCCAGACGTCTTTTTCCGACCTCGAGGCGAGATTTTTCTTGTCACCCGTATATGCTGGCATTAGAGTGGGAGCAGTGCGCCCATTCGTGGCGCAGGTCCTGAGTTGGTCACCAGCAAGGAAGGAAGCGACGTCGCAACGGTGGACCCGGTGCCCCGCCGCCACACTGTTGCGCGCCCGTTCGGCCCGCAGTCCCGGTTCGGCCAGTGACCCAGCCCAGGATCCGTCCGGTCGTCTTCCGCTGGCCAGTGGCAGCCGAGGGCGGCCGCCCCACCTTTCCAATTGCGAGGCTCCATTTAGTTCTTCATTCTTTCGTTCTAGAAAGGGGATGGGTCGTGCCAGTGCGAAATCGCCATGCCTTTACCCTGATCGAGCTGCTCGTCGTCATCGCCATCATCGCGGTCTTGATTGCCCTGCTCTTACCCGCCGTGCAAGCGGCGCGGGAGGCCGCCCGGCGAGCCCAGTGCGTCAACAACCTCAAGCAATTGGGTTTGGCGATGCACAATTACGTCTCACAGCAGAATGTCTTCCCGCCCCAGGTGCAGAACGGCGGCTTGGCCGTCTGGAGCAACATCACCGGCGGTCCCTACTTCGACCCCTGGCCGCTGGACTGGACCGCGTCGATTTTGCCCCAGTTCGAGCAGCAGCCGCTGTACAACGCCCTGAACTTCAGCCTGTCCTCGAGCGTGGGCAACGACCCGCAGAACCGGACCGTCCTGAGCATGCAGGTCGCCTCGCTGCTGTGCCCGTCGGAGAACATCAAGACGACCAACCAGATCGTGGGGGGCGTCTCGAGCACCAAGAGCTATCATGCCAACGTCGGTGGGCCCTCGGTGATCATGTCCTGGACCGGGATCTTCACCGCCTTGCCCCAGGACAATTTCGGCTTCAATGGTGTCTACACCAACAGCAACTGCGGCAAGATCGACTTCGCGACGATCACCGATGGATCTTCGAATTCGGCCATGCTGAGCGAGACCCATGTGGGTGCAGGGCCGACGCCGGTGGCCGGCAACGTGACCCTGTCGAACGTCAACGGCCGGGGGGACACCTACATGTGGCGGCCCAACGGCGGCCAGACGACGACCGGCTATGACATGGGCGGTCCCGGCGTGCAGATCGCCCTGGCCTTTGTCAAATCCTGCCAGGGGATCCCCGGCTCGCAGATTGCCTTCAATACCGGTGGCGGCCTCGCCCCGCCCAACGGCGATATCTGGATCGGCGGCAACCCGGGCTCGTGCATGCTCTGGGACGCCTACAACCACTTCATGCCGCCCAACAGCTTCGCCTGCGATTCCGCCACCGACGGCAACACCGAAGGCTATGGCTCGGTCCCCGACGCCTTCCCCCCGGCCAGCAACCACCCCGGCGGCGTCAACATCTGCTTCGCCGACGGCTCGGTCAAATTCATCAAGAATTCCATCAACCTCCAGACCTGGTGGGCGATCGGCACACGCAATGGGGGTGAGGTAATCAGCTCGGATCAGTATTGAATCTCAAGAGTGGCAAGAGGCATGTGACAAGTGGCAAGTGAAGATAAAGACAGAGCTCATCCCTTTGCCCACTTGTCACTTGCCACTTGCCACGCGCCCGCCCAGCGGGCGGCCCACTGAGGAGACTCATCGTGCGAAGAACACCGCGATCTGCCATCGTCACCGCGGTCCTATCGGCAGGCGTCATCGCCGGCTGTGGCGAGAGCCAGCAAGCCAAGCCTGTGGATGTGTCGAAGGGCGCGGACACATCGCAGTTCAAGGGGATGTTGGAGCAGATGAAAAGCAACGTGAAGGCCGACAAGTCGGGGAGACCCCTCCTCGGTCGGTGAGGGATCCCACGGACGGATCCCAGCTCGCGCCGCCAGGGGGTTGGTCCCATGACGCGCGAGCGCACGCGGCCCCGGTGCACCCGGCAGTCATCCGGTCCGCGCTCGTCTCCGAAGCCGGCAGTGCAACCCGAACCAGAGAGGGGCTGGTCCGATCGGCCACGAGGATGCAGGAGGACGTCGTCATCCCGAACCGGGAGACCAGGGAGGCGTTCCGCGCGGCGGCCCCGAGCCTCCCTTGACAAACCCGGCCTGACCAAGGCAAGGGCGCGCGATCGAGAGCGAGTCGATCGGAGTTCCCCTGACGTCCGCATACCCTTGAGTCGTGCTGGTCCTTTCTCGAAAGGGGGATGGATTGTGCCCCGACGAACTCGTCGCGGATTTACACTCATCGAGCTCCTGGTGGTCATCGCCATCATCGCCGTGTTGATTGCGTTGCTCCTGCCTGCCGTCCAGTCGGCGCGGGAGGCCGCCCGGCGAGCCCAGTGCGTCAACAACCTGAAGCAATTGGGCCTGGCCGTCCACAATTACATCTCGCAACTGAATGCTTTCCCTCCGCTGCTGGAGAATGCTTCCACGGCGCTGTACAACTCGGGGGTGGACCCCAACGCCTGGGCGTGGACACTCGACTGGACGGCGTCGACCCTGCCCCAGGTGGAGCAGGGGACCCTCTACAACGCCCTGAACTTCAGTTGGGCCGCAGGCGATTGGACGCCGGATCCCGCCAATTCGACCGTGATGTACACCAAGATCGCGCTGATGCTCTGCCCGTCGGACAACATCAAGTATCCGTCGATCACGCCGCAGGGGTATAAGAACTACGTGGCCAACATCGAGGGGCCGGCCACCGTCGCGTCCTGGTCGGGAATCCTGGTGCCGATGCGTCCCGACTACAACGGTTACCCCGGCATGTCACCGTGGTATACGAACAACAACTGCGGGACCTTCGGCATCGAGGCGGTCACCGACGGCACCTCGAACACGGCGATGTTCAGCGAGACCCTGGTCGGGTCGGGGCCAGCGGCCAACCAGATCACGCTCGGATCCACCCAGCGGCCGACGACCTACCTCTTCCGGGTCGGTCTCAACCTGGCGCCGGACCAGGGTCCCGCCGGCGGGCCGGCGGCTCTGTCGTTCGTTCAAGCGTGCAAGGGCCTGCCGGGTTCGACCCCGGGCTTCGGCACCCTCACGCCGGCCAGCGGCAACCTCTGGATCAGCAGCAACGCCGGCGCCTGCGTGATCTGGGATGCCTATAATCACTGGCTGCCGCCCAACAGCCTGGGCTGCGACAACGAGTGGGATGGGAACACGGGCGGGTACGGCAACCCCGCCGACGCGATGCCCCCCAGCAGCAACCATCCGGGGGGCGTCAACGCCTGCCTGGCCGATGGTCACGTCCAGTTCATCAAGAACTCAATCAACCTCCAGACGTGGTGGGCGCTGGGCACCCGCAGTGGGGGTGAGATCATCGGCAGCGACCAGTATTGAGGGGCGCCAAACGACCCGGTGATCCAGGACAACGGAGACGCCCTCGATGCGAAACCTTCAGCGCGGCCTGGTCGCGATCGCTCTCGCCGTGCTCCTGGCAGGGTGTGACGGAGGGAGTCAGCCGGTGACAACCTTCCCCACGTCTCCTCCCGTCATGCCCCCGGAGGCAGACCAGATGAAATCAGAAATGATGAAATATGCTCGTGTGAAAGCTCCAAGCACCGCTCGGCCTGGCGGGCCGCCCGCGGGGAAATGAGCCCTCAGGGCCGGTCTGGGCCGGCCCCGGCGCGGGATTTCGACCGGTTGAGGGCGTGATGGTCCGTTCCCGGTTTGCAGCCGGCTTGATGGTCGCAGTCCTGGCGTGGTTGGGATGGCTGGTGGTGGGAACCTGGCAGGTTCGCGACGGCCTGGCCCAGGCGCGGCGCCAGGTCGCCGCGGGCCGATACGCGTCGGCGCGGGACCGGCTGGCCCGGCTCTCGGCGTGGTGGCCCCGGCGGGGGGAAGTCGAGTATCTGCTCGGCGTGTGCGAGGCGGCGCTGGGGCAGCCGGAACGGGCCCTGGCGGCCTGGGAGCGCGTGCCTTCGGGTTCGCCGCCGGCGACGGCGACGGCGCTGGCGCGGGGGCGGACGCTTCAGTCGCTGGGCCGACTGACCGAGGCCGAGGCCGCCGATCGCGCCGCGGCGCGGGGCACGGGGGCCACGGCGATCGAGGCCCGCTGGTCGCTGGGCGGGCTCCTGATCTGGGAGGGGCGACTCGACGAGGCGCGGCGGCTGCTGGAAGAGCTCGCGCGGATCGCGCCGGCTCGCGATCGAGCGGTCGCACTCCGCGAGCGGTGGCGGCTCGATTCGGTGATCGTCGCCGCCGAGGAGGTCGAGCCGGTGCTCGACCGGGCGGCGCACGCCGCGCCGGACGATGATCGGGCCTGGCTGGTGCGCGCCTACCTGGCCTCGCAGTACGGCCGACATGCCGAGGCGCGGCACTGGCTGGACCGTTGCCTGGCCCGGCGTCCGGACGATCCGATCGTCTGGCGCGCCGTCCTGCGCGCGGCGCTGGCCGCCGGCGAGCCTCGCGCGGCGCGGCAGGCGCTGGCCAGGATCCCGGCCGGCGGTGTCGACGCGTCCGAGTTGTGGTCGCTCCGCGCCTGGTTCGCCGCGCAGGACCACGATCCCCAGGCCGAGCGCGCCGCGCTAGAGCGGCTCATTGTCCTCTCGCCCGGCAACACCCAGGCGCTCGATCGCCTGGCGACGCTCGCCCTCGAGGCCGGCCAGGACGCGGCCGCGGCTTCGTTCCGCCGGCGCCGGGAAGCGGCCCTGCGGGACAAGGCGCAGTACCGCCGGCTCTTGATCGAGGATCGGAATCCGATCCCCCAGGAGGAGCTGCACGAGCGCGCCGGCCTGGCCGAACGGCTGGGCCGCTGGTTCGAGGCGCGGGGCTGGCTGACGCTCGCCCTGGAGCGCGATGTGGGCGACCGGCTCGCCCGGGCCGCCCTGGACCGGCTCAGCCGCCCAGAGACGGACGCCTCGACCACCCCCCCTGCCCCGCCCGGCTCCTCGCTGCGGGACCTGGTCTGCCAGTCCGACGGCCGCCCCATCCGGGAAGACCCCGCCCCACGACCGGCCGATTCCCCCCCTCGCGCCAGGATCGCCTTCCACGACGACGCGGTCTCAGCCGGGCTGGACTTCACCTACCACAACGGCGAGTCTCCGCAGCACGCGCTCCCCGAGACCGTCGGCGGCGGCGTGGCCGTGCTCGACTACGACGGCGACGGCTGGCTCGACGTCTATCTCGTCCAAGGCGGAGCGTTTCCCTCCAGGTCCCGGGCCCAGGCCCCGTCCAGTCTGGACGGGGGCGACCGCCTGTTTCGCAATCGCCGTGACGGCACCTTCGAGGATGTGACGGTCCCCTCGGGCGTGGCGCGGATCGGCCGCGGCTATGCCTTCGGCGTAGCGGCGGGCGACACCGACGGCGACGGCCGGCCCGACCTGCTGGTCACCCGGTTCGGGTCCTACACATTGCTCCACAACCAGGGAGACGGCACGTTCACCGACGCGACCGAGCGCGCCGGCCTGGGCGGCGCGCGCGACTGGCCGACCTCGGCGGCCTTCGCCGATCTCGATGGCGACGGCGACCTGGACCTATATGTCTGCCATTACCTGAGCTGGGACCCCGACCATCCGGCCCTGTGCCACCACCCCGAGGCGCCGGACCGTTACATGGCCTGCCTGCCGCTGACGCTCCCCTCCCGGCCCGATCATCTGTTCCGCAACGATCATGGCCGCTTCGTCGACGTCACCGCGGCGGCAGGGATCGTCGACCCCGACGGCCGGGGCCTGGGCGTGCTCGCGGCCGACCTCGACGACGACGGCCGGATCGACCTGTTCGTCGCCAACGACATGACGGCCAATTACCTGTTTCGCAACCTGGGGAACTTCCAGTTCGAGGAGATCGCCCACGCCGCCGGGGTCGCGTGCAACGCCGAGGGGGGCTACCAGGCGGGGATGGGGATCGCCTGCGGCGACCTGGACGGTAGCGGCCGGCCCGGCCTGGCCGTCACCAACTTCTTCGGCGAGTCGACGACGTTCTATCGCAACCTGGGGCACGGCTGCTTCGCCGACGCGACCGCGGCGGTCGGGCTGAAGGCCCCGAGCCGCTTCCTGCTGGGCTTCGGGATCGCGTTCCTCGACGCGGACAACGACGGCAACCTCGACCTGGCGACGGCCAACGGCCATATCCACGACCTCCGGCCCCAGACCCCTTATGCGATGCCGGCCCAGCTCCTGGCGGGCGACCGCGCGGGCGCAGGCCGCTTGACCGACATCTCGGCGCAAAGCGGCGCGGTCTGGAGCGTCCCGAGGATCGGCCGCGGCCTGGCCGCCGCCGACCTGGACAACGACGGGCGGATGGATCTCTTGCTCGTCGCTCAGAACGCGCCGATGGCGTACATCCACAACCGGACCGAGCCTGCCGGCCATTTCGCGATGTTTCGCCTGGAGGGGACGACCTCGAACCGCGACGCGATCGGCGCCCGGGTGTCGGTCGCCGCCGGCGGTCATCGCCGGACGGCCTGGCGGTTCGGCGGCGGCAGCTACGCCTCGGCCGGCGACCCGCGCCTCCATTTCGGCCTCGGTCCGGCGCAGCGGATGGACGAGGTCGAGGTCCGCTGGCCCTCCGGCCGGGTGGACCGCTTCCGCGACCTGCCCGCCGACGCGGGCCACCTGATCCGCGAGGGAGAGCCCAGCCCGTTGCCGCTCGCCGGATTCGCGCCGGAACCGCGAAACACCGATATTACCAGGACGAATTAACCACGAAATTCACGAAACACACGAAAAGAAATTAAGTTAGCGATTCTTCTCGCGTGTCCCGTCAACCTCCGATTGAGGGGTTGGAGTCCCGCCTTCAGGCGGAAAAGACCGGCTGAAGCCGGGACTCCAACCGATCACTGGAACATTGATGGAACACTCGTGTTCTCTTTTTTCGTGTAATTCGTGTATTTCGTGGTTAATTCCGCTGTCCTCAATCTGTGGTTTCTATCGATCCGATCGCTTGGGGGATGGCAGGGGGCTTCGGGTGACGACCTTGAAGTGATCGACGCCTTCGGTGATCTCGATGGCCTGGTCGGCGGCGACGTTGTGGAAGGTCTGGGTCGTCTTGCTGGTGGGCCAGGTGACAGTCAGGCTGTCGGCAGATTTGGCAGCGCCGAGGCCGATCGACTCGACCAGGGAGTTGCCGCCGAAGCTCCCGTTGTTGCCGATGACGCGGTGGATCGAGCGTGCGCCGCCGGGTCCCGTGAGGTTCACCTGGAGCTTGGCCCCGAGGGCCGACCGGTTGGTCTTGGTGCCGATGAGCCGGACTTTCAGCCAGTGATGCCCGTGGCCGGGGTTCTGGAACAGCGCGTTGTAGCCGCGATCGCCGGGGTAGCCGCCGCCGAGGACGACGAAGAGGTCGAGATCCCCATCGTCGTCCCAGTCGGCGAAGGAGACGCCGTGCCCTTTCTGGAGGTGGCCGGTGCCGGTCGAGTCGGTGACATCTTCGAACCGGCCGCCGGCGTTGGCGTACATCAGGTCGGGGACCAGGCCCGAGAGGCTCATCCAGCCGGTCCCGAGGTGCAGGTCGAGATCGCCGTCGTTGTCGATGTCGCCGGCGTTGACCGACATGATGGGCATCGGCCGCGCGAGCCCCAGCTCCTGGCTGACCTCGCGGAACTTGCCGCGACCGAGGTTGTGGTACACGTGGGCGTGATCCTCCGAGTGCACCGGCAGGCCGAGGTAATCGGCCACGACTTCGGAGAGATTGCTGCTGTAGTCGGCGACGTAGATGTCGAGCCAGCCGTCGTCGTCGTAGTCCCAGAACATGCAGGTGAAGCCGTGGGGCGGCCCGGGGATGCCCAGCTCCGGGGCGACGTCCTCGAAGGTCCCATCGCCCCGGTTGCGGTAGAGTCTTGCGGGTCCTTCCATGTTGGAGACGAACAGGTCGAGCCGGCCGTCGTTGTCGTAGTCGCCCCAGGCCGACCCCTTGGCCCAGTGGTCGTTCTGGACGCCGGCCCTGGCGGCGACGTCCTGGAACGTGCCGTCGCCCCGGTTGTGATACAGCCGGCAGTGGTTGCGGGGGTCGACCTGGTGAGCCGACGGGTTGATCGAATCGGGATCGGGCCGCACCCGGTACTCGCCGCAGACGAAAAGGTCGAGCCGGCCGTCGTCGTCGTAATCGCCCCAGGCGGCCGACTCGGTGGCGATCGGCTCACCCAGCCCGCTGGCGACCGTCACGTCCTCGAAGACGCCGGCTCCCTTGTTCCGCAGCAGCGACATCCGTGCCGGCTTCTCCCAGCCCCCGCGGAGGAGCAAGACGTCCAGCCGGCCGTCGTTGTCGTAGTCGGCGCGGACGACGTTCAGGGCATAAACCTGGTCGTCGAGCCCGGCCGCTGCGGAGCGGTCTTCGAACTGGCCATCGCCCCGGTTGATGTACAGCGAGGCGCCGTTTCGCACGTCGAACGAGCTGGTGAAGAGGTCGGGGCGGCCGTCGCCGTTGAAGTCGTCGAAGATGCAGCCGCCGGCCAGGTCGGGCCCGCGCGCGATCAGGCCGACGAGGGTGGCGATGTTGTCGAACCGTCCCAGGTCGAGCCTGGAGCGAAACGGGCTGGCGGGAATGCGGTACCGCGGCGGGACCTTGTCGGGGTATTCGCCCAGGGTCATGGCGGCGATATTTAGCAGCCAGCGGACCCGCAGGTCGCCGGGCCACTGGTCGAGATAGGCCGAGAACCAGCGGACCGCCTCGCGCGAGCCTCCCGGCCGAACATGGACGGCCTCGGCGGCGATCGGGAAGATGCAGCTCGACGGGCCGACGCAGCCGATGCAATTCTCCTGCTCGCCGCGCCGCAGAGCATTGATGCCCAGCAAGGCCATCATGTTCGGGGCCACCAACGGCGGCACGCCCGGCATGCGGGACAGCTCCAGCGCCTTCTCGAGCCAGGCCGCCGCCGCGTCATGATCGCCCTCGTACAGGGCGACGAAGGCCAACTGCCGTTCAATCCAGAGGGCCTGGAGGGCCTGGTCCAGCGTCGGCGAAGGACCGAGATGGATCTTCTCGTATTGCGATCGGAGTCGTGCTTTCGCCCGTTCGGCGCGGTGGGCGATGGCCGCGCGGTACTCGCGGAGCGAGCCCTCATCGTGGACCGGATCGGTAAATTGGGCGGTCGCGGCCAGGACCAGCGCGTCGAAGGCTTGCGGATCGAGGAACACCCGGGCCGCGGACCCGGGCGGCGCGGTTGGGTCCGGGAACGTCGGCAGCGTCGGGCTGGGATAAGGCGGCGGCTCCGTCACCTGGGTTGCGGCCGACGGGCTCGCCTGAGTGGCCAGAGCACCGGGACGCGACCTGCCGGAGGGGTCCGGTCCCATCAGCCAGTACGTCGCTCCCACCGCGACGGCCACGCAACCCGCCGCCGTGAGGACCAACCGCAGGAAGCCCTTCATCATCCACCTCGCGCAGTCTCGGGAGACCTCCGGTCGGCCGCCCGGCGGGGTCTGGAGCCCCGCGCTGAACCGAGCCCGGCCGGGCCGCTCGCCCCGCCACGGTCTCCATTATCGCACCCGCCGACGGATTCCGATACGATCTCCTGCCAATCCCCGGGCCGCAAGCCGATGCCCATCCTTCAAAATGCCTCGAAGTCCAGCCCCGCGAACAAGCAGATCCAAGCAAACGCCAGCGCCATGGCATACGCCACAACCAGCAACCACAGGTCGAACCGCCGCCGATGAGCACAAAGGAGTGCCAACCCCAGGACGTTCCAAGCCAGGCCGATGGCAGTCACACTACTTGGGATCGTCAATCCCAGGGTTCGGTAGTGGGCCGCTCGGCTCAATGCGCCCAGCGCAACGGATTCCTCCTGTCGCTGGAAGAACGAGATCACCGAGCGAGCCCAGAGCCAGCCGCCCCCGAGGATGACCAGGCCCAGCATCGCGGCCAGGATGCCGAAGCGCCATCCCGGCCGTTGCGGAGGGACCTGGGCCAGTAAGCCGCTCAAGCACGACAGGGGGATCCCCACCAGGATGAGAACGGGCAGGAGCTCACGCCAGGTGGTGAGCAGGGCGAGGATACCAGCCACGACCGCCACCGCGATCATCAGGCCGCGGATGGTGAATCGCAGGCGGGAGCGGCTCATGGCCTGAGGCTCGCGGGAGGAGAGGCACCAGGTTTGGAGGTCCTTGCAGAGGATGGGTCCAGCCCGCTCCCGGCCCACCTCCGTCACGGCAGGATGTCCGCCACAGGAATCCGTCCGACTTCGACCCCATCGACGACGACCGGGATGTCCTGACCGGGAGTGAGGTCCTGGCGGCCCTCGTATCCGGCCGGGCCCGGTCCGCTGTAGACCTCGACCTGTCGGTCGACCAGGTTCACGATCCAGTAGTAGGGGATGCCGCTGGCGGCATACACCCGCCCCATCTCCGAT
The DNA here is from genome assembly GCA_021324445.1 of Isosphaeraceae bacterium. GTDB lineage: Bacteria > Planctomycetota > Planctomycetia > Isosphaerales > Isosphaeraceae > JAJPJC01. The sequence continues at coordinate 1,785 of JAJPJC010000286.1, read as the reverse complement.
CGATCGGTGGCGAGACTGGACTCTGCGATCTCGACGACCAAGGCGACCGCGGCCGCCATCACTTGGCGCTGGAGGTAATCTTCGGCTTGGCCGCGGATCACCGCCAGATCGGGCTCGGGCTCGCTCCAATCCGAGGCGACGATCGGATCTTCCTTCGCAACGTGCCAGCCTTGGGGGATGACCCGTTCAAGCGTCCGGAGGCCCTTCTTGCCCGCCACGACGTGGGGAGGCTTCTTGCTCAGCTTGACCACCAGGAACCCTTCGATCAGCTCGACGCGATCTCGTTTCTCGAGCACGCCCTCCTGAACCATCTCACCATACTGCCGCACCGTCAGACGGTAGAGTCGGGACAGGAGCGGCGAATTCGGGGGCAGACCCGGCGGAGCTGTCGGCCCCGCAGGGGTTACCGGCGTCGTTGGGATCGTCGTGGTCGTGGACATAAGGCTCACTCCGAGATTCGATGACAAGCCTGGGTTGGCATCTGCAAGCGGCCGCGGAACTCGATCAGGTCACCGAGCTGGGTCGCTGAGCCTGATCCGCGTGGACTCCCCGCTTCGGTCGGCTTGCTTCCCAATCGATGACGGCGACCCAAACCGATTCCTCTTGAGAGAAGAGCACCTCCCCTCCGACCTCGAGTTCTTCGTCATACAATGTGAGTTCGAGCCCCGCGCGGAGTGCGATCTTCTGCCGTGCCAGGTCGCGGACTGTACCGATGCAATTCAGCCGCAGACGGCCCTGTGTGTCCGCGTTCTGGAAATCGGCATAGACCAGGGGATGGGACATCGTTCAGTTCCTCCCGGGATTCGGGCGAGCCGGATTGGGAATTGTCGGGGTTAGTAGCTAACCTGTTCCGGCGTCAAGCCAGTCAGCGTCGCGTGGTTTGGGCTCCGGCCCGAGGTGCGGACCGCATCGCCACCGACTTGCCGCACCTTCCCGACTGTGGTCACTCCCACTTGGCCATGGGGAATTACCGCGACGAGCTGATCCACTGTTGCTCCAACAGCGGACTCGACCGAGACGCCCGTGATGCCGCAGGGATGGGTGGCCGTCTTCTGTTCGATATCTTCTGGACGATTCAGACCGCCGCGCACCACCAGGGCATCATCGGGCAACAGGTCCATCGTAACAGATTCTCTCGGAGATGGAATTCGACCACCGAGCCAGTCATCCCGGGCCCCCGAAGCATCCTACCGAGCCCTGGCCGGCGTCTTCAATCCGGCGAGGAACTCGATGAGGTCGCGGAGCTCGGCCCGGGAGAGCTTCGGCGCCAGGTCGGCGGGCATGGCCGAGGGTCCGCGCTTGCGCTCCTCGATGGTGTCCTTGGGCACGGCGACCGGGTGCCCCTCGGCGGTGAGGAGCCGGACTTCCTGGTCGTCCTCGCCCCGGAAGACGCCGGTGATGACCTGGCCGTCGCGGGTGGCCAGCACGACCGATTCGAAGCCCTCGGCGATCTGCTTGTTGGGGTCGACGATCGCCTCGAGCAGATACCGGCGATCGTGGCGGGCGCCGATGCCGGTGAGCTCGGGTCCGACGTCGCCGCCCGGGATCTCGCCGGACCAGATTCGGGCCTTGTGACACCGCAGGCACTCGGTCTCGGCCTTGTCGGTGAAGATCGCCCGGCCGCGCTGGGCGTTGCCGCCGGCGAGGACTTCGCGGTACGGGGCGAGCGGGTCGTCCTTGGGCTTGGCGGCCTCGTACTGCTGGAGCTTCCGGCGGAGCTCGGGCTCGGAGCGCGCGGCGACGGCCTCAATCAGGTCGAGCTGAACCTCGGTCGGCACCTTGCCT
>JAJPJC010000245.1 GCA_021324445.1 Isosphaeraceae bacterium | reverse complement strand
TCACTTCGATCGAGCCGAGGCGACTTCGATGCGGAAGTCGGCCCCGACCGGCACGACTCTCGCATCGACGATTTGTCGATGGTCGTCGGGGGACATTCTCAGCTTCCGCTCGATCATGGTCTCCATGTCTTTGACGACCTTGGCGAGGTCATCTGGGGAGATGGCGGGATTGGACCGCCGATAGGTCTCGGCGTACTGCTGGAGTTGCTGCCGCCGGTTTTCTGGTGGGGCACACGCCATATTCCAGGCAGAGCACACGGCGATCAGACGGTTCTGCCTCTCAGCAAGCGTCTTGCCCACCGAGATGAACCCAGCGGCCATGTCCGAGATCGCCTCGGACATCTTGCGTTTGGGTGACTCATTGGGCTCCATGCGATCATCCATTGCTGGACTCCGACGCCGTGAATTGATCGTACGGCGAGTTCGTCGAATTCAACCGCCTGAGGGTTCGCATCTATCTTCAAGCACCTCCCTGGGCGACGAGCCATCGGCGAAGGACCGAGAGGACGTACGCCTTCTCCTCGGCGGTCAGGGCGTGCCCCTTCGCTATCCCGTGCCACTTCTCCAGGCAGCCCCGGCAGCAGGTAGCCGTCCCGTGCTGGGCGACGAAGATCGGGTGGTTCCGCATCGGGGTCTGCTTGCCGTCGTTCGGGATGTCGGCGGGGGCGAGCCGCTCCTCGATGAACGTCTCGCCGTGTGACATCACGGTCTCCAGTCCCTTCCGCTCCAGGTAGCCCCGTTCGACGGCACCGAGCCGGAACCGGCGGCGGAAGGACGAGCGAGCCAGCCTGTCGAGGACATCTTCCAGGTCGGATTCCATCTGCCCAACTCACGATCGAAGGTCTACCGTCAACCGCCGCTGAGGCTTGGTCTCTTCGGCCACGATGGCTCGCCAACGAACCGAAGACGTCTCACTCCGCATCGGGCTTCCTCGGCTTGTCCTGGCCCTGCGGTGCAACCTTCCGGGCGTCGGACGGGATGGCCGCCTGCTCCGGCCTGATCAGCGGCAGGTCGTCCGGCAACGCCTTCAGGAAAAAGTCCTTGTACTGGATGGTCATCGGCGGCCCGACGTGGACCTGGACCGCCAGGACGCCTTCGAGCTTCCGACTCTTCTCGTCCAGGTCGATGACGTCTACTGTCGGATGACCGTCGATCCAGTGGCGGTAGTGGTTCCCTTCGGCGAGGACCCGGTAGTCGTGCCACTCGCCCGGTCGGAACGCCTTGAGGGGGAATTGTCCGACCACCCAGGGCTGACCCTTTGGGTCGATGACGACCTTCTCGCCCGTGTGGGCCAGGATGCGGCGGCCCCGCTCCTCGTAGAGCATCCCGTTGTAGTCGGGGCGGTCGGCCACCACGTCGCACTGGTAGCCGGTGACGACCGACTCGCCCAGGTCGGGCCGCTCCGTCCCCCGGTATTGCAGGCCGCTGTTGCCCCTGGGCGATACCTTGACCTTCACCCGCAACTCGAAGTTCCTGAGCGTGCCGACCCGCCAGGTGAGGAAGCGGTTGAACTTCAGCGTGCCGTCGGCCTTGCCGGTGAGGCAGCCGTCTTCGACCGACCAGTAGTTCGGGCTCCCATCCCAGCCGGCCAGGTCACGCCCGTTGAAGACCGCCCGGGAGCCGTCGGGCGGCGTGAGGGCGAATGCCTCATCGCCCGGCTTCAACTCCTTGATGCGGATGTTCCGCCAGCGGACCTGATAGGGACCCTCGCTCCTGCGGAGGGCGTGGACCTGGAGGCCGATGAAGCCGGTCTCGTCCATGTCGTCGGTGAAGTCGGAGGCGGCGACCCCGTTGATCCAGGACCGATAGCGGTCCCCCTGGACCACGATGCGATAGCGGTTCCAGCCGTCGTCCTGGAAGGCGTCCTTCGCCTCGGGCGTGATCTCGGCGAGCCAGCGTCCACGGCGGCCCTCGTCATAGAACCGACCGGCCGTCCCGACCTCCTTGCGGGCGATCTCGCACTGCGGGCCGTAGACGACGCCCGCCCGCTTGCGGTTCGACTCATCCGGATCATTCTTCTCGTAGACGTGGCTGCGGACCTGGACGCCGGAGTTGAGCCGGGGGTCGCACTTGACCTCCAGTTCGAGCACGAAGTCCTTGTAATCCCCCTTGCACAGGAACGTGTTGGGGCTGCCCATGGCCGCCGTGCCGACGATCGCACCGTCATCGACCCTGTACGAGGCGAATCCGCCATTGACCTTCCAGCCATCGAGCGTCTTGCCATCGAACAGCGCCGTCCAGCCCTCGTCATCAGCGGGGCTGGATTGTCCCAGGCAGATGACGAAGGCGAGGGCCGTGATCGGGATCGTGAGCGGCACTCTTGGCATGATCAGAGGCTCCCTTCTGGTCGGGCGAGGTCGCCTGGTCGTCGTTATCGGTGGGTGAGCCCCCAATTCTCCCGGCCCTTGCCTCGGGCATCAAGGCTCGGCTATCCTCCGGTCTCCTGCCCCCGGATCGCCCGCCAAGGAGCCGCCCATGCCGAAGCCGACACCCCACGACGAGATGGCCCGCATGATCACCGGGTATTGGATCTCGCAGATGGTCTACGTCGCCGCCAGGCTCGGCCTCGCCGACCGGCTGGCCGAGGGTCCGAGGACCGCCGAGGAACTCGCCCGGACGACCGGGACGCACGCCCGCTCGCTCTACCGGCTCCTGCGTGCCCTGGCCAGCGTCGGCGTCTTCTCCGAGGACGGCGAGGGCCGATTCCGACAGACCCCGCTCGGCGAATGCCTCCGCAGCGACGTGCCCGGCTCGCAGCGGGCGATGGCCCTCATGATGGGCCAGGAGCACCTCCACTGCTGGAACGACCTGCTGGAGAGCATCCGCACCGGGCAGACGGCCTTCGACCGCCTCTATGGGAAGCCGATCTTCGAGTACCTCGGCGACCACCCCGAGCAGGCGAAGGTCTTCGACGCCGCCATGACCGCCATCCACGGGCGGGAGACGCAATGGACCCTGGACGCCTACGACTTCTCCGGGGTTCAAGTCCTGGCCGACATCGGCGGCGGGAACGCATCGAACCTGATTGCCATCCTCAAGCACTACCCCGAGATGCGGGGCATCCTGTTCGACCTGCCCCATGTCGTGGATCGGCCCAGGGCGAGCATCGAGGCGGCCGGTGTCGCCGATCGTTGCGAGGCCGTCCGGGGCAGTTTCTTCGATGCGATCCCGGTCGAGGCCGATGCCTACTTCTTGCGGAACATCATCCACGACTGGGACGACCAGAAGTCGGGGCTGATCCTGCGGAACATCGGTCGGTCGACGCCGCCGGGTGCCCGGCTCTTGGTCGTCCAGCATCTCCTGCCGCTCGGCGATGCCCCGTCCTACGGCAAGCTGATGGATCTCACCATGTTCCTGCTGCCCGGTGGCCTGGAGCGGACCGAGGCCGAGTTCCGCCGGCTCTATGATCGTGTTGCCTCACCAGGAAATGTTACCAAAGATAGCCCCCCTTGGGGGGCGGCCCAATGCCATCACCTCTCCATGAATGGGTTCAGCAGGCGGGGTGGCTATCCGAACGATCATCCCGACGATCCCCCTCGTCCGATGCCACTGCCCTCTCCGCACCAACGACGACCGGTTCCGCTGGCGATGCCTGTCCATCCAGGCACATATGAACCAAAGATTTAGCCATCACCTGACGCCACCCGCGAATTCGGCGCTGCAAGGTGCGGAGTTGCCCATCGCCATATTGACCGGGGTGCTCCCGTTGGAGCCGCTCCAGCAGCGTCTTGGCCGTCGACTCGGGATCCTGTTCGAGCCACGGTAGGATCTCCGACCACACCGCCTCGAACGGATCCTTCCGCGTCCGCCAAGTGCGTGGCGAAGCGGGCGCGCCCCGGTGGGTCGGGCGGACTTCTCCCCCACGCCACAGCTCGGGAAGCTTGGCGAGAAACGCATCCAGGCTTTCCCGTTCCGGACCATGACCTAAGTCGCCCGAGCTCAACGCAGCCAGCGCGGATTGGGCTTCGCGGATCTGATGCAACAGCGCCAACGGATCCAGCTCAGCCAGCTCCGCCCGGAGCGCCTCTTTGACGTCGGGCGCGACCGCGGGATGAGCCAGGAGACGTTCGCAGGGGGTCGCAGGCGGGTAATACTGCTTCTTGACCTTAGCTCCCTCCCGGACCTTGGAGCGCAGCTTGAAGGACGGTTGGAAATAATTCACATACAAGCGAACGACCCGATAAAGCCGAGCCAGGCACTGGCCCGCGACCAAGCCGGAGAACCGCCCATAGCCCACGAACCGCCGAACGATGGAGCCGTTCTTCTGCTCGATCCAGGCCTGGTCATTCTTCTGGTAGGCCCGTGAGCGCGGGAACTCGATCTTCTCTTGCTGGCAATGGGTCCGAAGCACCTCATTCATGAACGCGCTATCATTATCCGTATCGATCCCGCGGATCGGAACCGGGAGCTGATGTCGAACGACCTGGAGCCCCTCGACGACCAGGGATTGCTCCCGGGCCACCAACGGGACCGCCTCGGTCCAGCCCGAACAGACATCGGTCGCTACCAGGCTCCACAAGAACGTCCCCTGCAGGGAATCGCCGCAGTGGGCCACGAAGTCCACCTCCAGGAAACCCGGCCCAGGCTCGTTCCAATCGGCGAAAGTTCGGATTGGGATCTGCCGGCTGGACTCGGTCACGCGCTTTCGCTTCCGGCGCCGCCCCGCCGTGCCGCGGATCGGCGCCAGGAGGCGGTCAATCGTCGCCGGACTGACGGCGAGGACAAGGTCACGGACGGTCGGGTCGAGCCTCAGATGGCCGTGCTGTTCCATCGTGGGGATTCGGGTGGGCAAGATCGCTTTGAGACGCTTTCCACAGATGCGATCTGCGGCCTCCCAGAGAACGACGAGCGTCTCGCGGACCGCTTCGGAATAGATCTGGCGAGAGGTGGCGTGTGCATCGGGGCGGATCGGGTCAACTCCCGTGAGGAGTCGAATGGCATGCTTGCGATGGCAGCCGACCAGGACAACAAATTCATCTAAGATTCTAGTCTTGTTGATTCTAGATGCATTACGATATCTATTATGTAATGCTTCGAGGAGTTCCTGTTTCGCATGCTTGCTGATGTGGGTGGACATTCTGCGCCTCCAGACGTTGGTAACATCGTGGTGAGGCAACAGGAATTCTTCGGTAACAGAACCGGTGAGTCAATGCGCCAGGGAATTCTCATTGTCGCCGATCATCCCACTTCCCCGAGGACAACTCATGCTTCAGCCAACTGTCCAGCATGGACAACGACGAGTTGAGCCCTTCATCGCCCAGGTCGCCTTTGATGACGATGATGTAGCCGTGGACACCGTTGCCGTTGGTGCTGGTCTCGTAGTAGAGGTTTGGGAAGAGGGTCGCCTTCAGGTGCTCGGCGAAGGCAATCGCCCCGGCCAAGCTCCCAGAGCCGTGGCAGTCGATGTCGATGTTGACGAGGACCTCGGGGACCGACGAACGACCATCCGCCGTGAAGTAGTAGGTCTTCTTGTTCTCGAAGTGATCGGTCAGATCAATGTTCTTAAGCCGGGACAACCGACGGCCGTGCCAGCCCATGCTGAGACACTGGAAGTGGTACTTGATGTCGTCATTCTTGTTGATGTGGGCTGGGTTGCCGGCCTTGGTCTTGACGCCAAAGCAATAGGGCGAGATCCGCTGCCGGAGCCAGGTGAGAATATTTTTGGTTTTCTTCGGCGGTTTGCGGGGCTTGGACACTACTATACCTTGTACCTTGTTTTGCTTGCAGTTGATCCTTGAGGAGGGCGGGAGTCGTGACCCGCCCTCCTCCTTTTATATAGACGTCCTGCCAAGTTTTGCTGTGATCTCCCCGGTGGAATTCGACCGAGAAGTGGGCCGCAGTCGGGCATGGCGGCAAGGACGGAGACCTACCAAGAACATAGGACAACTTGCGACCCCCGGCCTGACTGACCGGCTCCTTCCGTGATGATCTGGCAAGCCCGGTTCGACGATCGGAGACCAGCAGGGAGCAAATCGTCGAGCGATATCAAGGACCTCGGTGCGGCATGGACCGCAGCCGCCGCCTCAGATGGCGACGTACTCCCAACGGTCGTCGATGAAGGGCTTGAGGAACTGGAGCGGGTGCTCGGTCTTGGCTCCGATCCAGACCGAGTAGCCCTGCTTGCCGTCCATCTGGCCGTTCGTCATCGTGTACATGAAGGCCCCGCCCCCGGCGTAGAACCGGGTCGCTCCGGTCCACCGCCACGGGTTGATCGGGACCGGAGGTATGTGATCGATGATCCTGTTGAGGATCGATTCCTCCAGCCAAGAGGCGGCTGCTCCGTAACGGGAGTGGCACGTCGTTGCTTCGAAGAGGCAGGCCAGGATCAGATGCTCGGACAGCAAGATACCCTCGGGTTCCCAAGGGTCCCCGTCGTCCTCTCGCCCGTACACCGGAGGATCGTCTCCCTCGAACAACGTGGCCCACTCATAGCACCATTGGTTCTCGCCGTAGAAGACCAGCCGGTCGTCCTTGGCCATGAGCCTGTCGGGGTCGAGCAGGTGGTTCTGACCGCTCATGACCTCCCGGCGGCGTCCCGCCCACCGATACCACCACCGCAGCGGATACGGGATTTTCAGCTTCTCCAGGTCATCTTCCCTGAAGCCGTCCTCGGGGCGAATCGGCCCGTGCCAGTAGGCGACGAGGCGCCGCAGCACCCAGAGCCGCTCCTCGACATCGAGCGGCTGCCGGAGGCGCTCCAGTGCCGAGTCGATGGAGGCGTGATCGAGGTCGCCCGGCTGGTAGCCGCCGATCTCTCCCCAGACGTCGCTGGGGAGGGCCGGGGACAGGCTGAAGTACGCCTCGCCATGGTTCCCCTTGTCGCTCCTGATCTTGAAGCGGCACGCCGGGCTGAGTTCGCCGACATAGAGATGCCGGCCCGAGTCGGACGGTCGGACCAAGAGGTGGATCGGACGGTCGGCATGCCGGGAGGTGAGTTGCGGGGGGACGAACCTGCTGTGCTGGTCGTGACCGACCCGATAGCGTTTTCTGGCCACCCAGCAGAACTCGCCGCCGCAGGTGAAGTGGGACGCCTTCGGGGGCTCGCCCAGGTCGGCGAAGCCGAGCACGGCTTCGGGCAGGATGACCCACTGCCCGTCGCAACGACTCCGAGCCTCGGTTCCTGTCCCGAAGAGGGCGACGGCCTCCTGTCGGTCGTATCGCTCGTAGAGTCGCAGTCCATCCATCGAGCGTCGGCTCCTGCTGGCTCTGGCGGCTCACCCGGCCTTCGATTCTACTCGGCGGGATTCGGGCACGGAACCGAGCGAAACGGGCTTCCGAGGGTGGAGCGACGGCATGGGCTTCGACATCTTCTTCGTGCGATCCAGGTTCCGGGATGAGAAGGTCGAGAAGAAGAACCCGTTCACCGGCGAGGTCATGTCTGTCCGGCCCCAGGAGCCGTTGACCGATTCGGAGTTGCGGGCGGTCCGAGGGGTCCTGCGAGGAGCCGGGGCGACAGAGCCCGACGAGTTTGGCTACTGCCTTATTGAGTTCGAGGACGGAGGGGACGCCGAGGTCCATACGAGCCGCCTTGAGGAAGGATGCGGCGTCACCCTGCGGAGCGGCCTCTCCCCCGACTGCCTGCGATTTCTCCTCGACCTGCTGAAGGCGGCGGAATGGGTGATGCTCCCGGCTATGGAGGGGAACCCGGCGATCGTCTCCTCGCCGGGCCTGGCGAGCGAGTTCGCCGGCAGCTTCCCGGAGGTGGTCTGCGGCACGCCCGAGGAGTTGGGGGCGATCCTCTCGGGCGGCTACGAGGCGTGGGAGAGGTATCGGGATCAGATCGTGGGCGAGCACGGCTGAGCCGTTCACATGAGACGTGCCGGCACGCCTCATGTTCGAGCCATTTCGACGATTCTTGACACCGATCGGGAAATCAGAGCCAATTTCGATCGTCTGGTGAGAGCCACCCGAACGGTCGTCGATCCTGGCGTCTCCTTCTGAAGCGCATGTCTAAACCCTAAAC
>JAJPJC010000297.1 GCA_021324445.1 Isosphaeraceae bacterium | reverse complement strand
GTTTAGGGTTTAGACATGCGCTTCAGAAGGAGACGCCAGGATCGACGACCGTTCGGGTGGCTCTCACCAGACGATCGAAATTGGCTCTGATTTCCCGATCGGTGTCATCTTCCCAGACCTGAGCCAATTCGGCGCCCAAGGAAAGCGTCGTCGTCCAACCGAGAAGGTCTTCCAGATTGAGATCGGGCCGGTTGGCGCGGAGCAGCATAGCCGCGTCCGCCCGGTCGAGGAGGCACCCGGCCCAGAGCTTGTGCAGGATCAGATCTTCACAGGCGAGGACAGAGAAATCGAGGTCCAGGGCAGCCAGGCGGGTGGGCATCCGGCGCGCTAGCGCCTGCTTGTGGTATTCGGATTGGGCCAGAAGCAGGTCAACTTGCAAGTCCAGGTAGGCTCCAGGCGGCTCGTAGAGCAGTTGCAGGATTTGGAGCGAACCCACGGAGATCAACGGAGGCTGGTGCTTGGGGCTCAGGCCGGCTGAGGTCAAGGCCGAGAGCAGGGGCTCGAGATCCTCCTCCGAGACGCCGATGAGCAAGTCCACATCGCGGGTGGCGCGGACATGCCGCCATGCGGCCAGCGCCAGGCCCCCCATGACCGCCATCGGTGCGTGCAGCGGTTCCAGGCTGACCCAGACGTGTTTCAGAGCCTTCAGGACAACCTCAGCAGCTACGAGAACGGCTCCGGCGGTCGAACTCTTCGAGGAGATGACGCATGGTCCGATCATGCTCCGTCATCTGCTCGGCGTACCATCTGCGGTAGGCGGCGCGCAGGTCGCCATCGGGGCCGACTTGGCGGCGCAGCCCGGCCAACAAGAACTCCTCACAGGTATCCAACCACTCCGCCCAAAGCTCGATGCCCCGGCTCGCCGCGAGTCTTTGTGGTACCAAAGGGCGCCAGTTCGGGCGGCGGAATCAAGCGGTTCGCCATGGGCACACTTCCGGACCGGGTACTCAACACTCCTGCCTCACCAGTAAACACTACCAGGGATCGCCGCCCCGGGATACGGCGCGCGAGCCCCGGCGTCCCGGGTATCGCCGGCATCTGCACATGGTCGAGCTCGGGCCGATCAGCGACCGCCGCGGGGATCTCTGGTGCAGCGGTGGGCTTCCCGACTGCCGACAAGACGTCGAGACCGAGGGGCCGGAACCGACCCGGTGCCGGAGGATGTCCGGGGCAGCCCGGACCGGGGCGGGGGCGCAAAACGCATCAACGGATAGAACTCTGCCGTGGCAGAGAAATGGTGCGAAATCGCGTGAGATCCCGCAACATCCTGAGAAAACCTGGAAAACGAATCCGCCGATGAGAAGAAACATAAACCCATTATAGAAAACATGTTGCGTCGAGAATTCTTGACGTAAATCCTCTGGTTCGGGTCCGTGAGGTCTGAGGTTCAAATCCTTCGCCCCCTTTGGAGAGTCGTACCAGGCGTCGAAACACCATTCCATCGCATCGCCCCGCAGATCGTGGAGTCCCCAGGTGTTCGGCTGGGACTCGGCAACTTCGCGCGGTGTCAGCAGCGGTCCTTCCGAAGAGTTGGCCTCAGGCACCCACAGGCACATGGCGCCTTTGGGCCGAAGGTGGTCTTAGACCGACAACTCCCGACTGAGGCACCAACAGCTTGATCACCGCGCTAGAATTACCCGAATTCGCTGGCTTCGCAACCCAGGAGGCTCGCGCCCTGCCGGGTAACACGGCTGTTGGTTTCAAAACGAGTTGGCCCCCTTCTTCCGAGGTATCTGGCGCCCTGCATGCACTCGCGGGGGCCGCAGATCTGGTAGAGTCGCGGGGTTCGAATCGGGTTGGGCGTCCTGGGTGAATCGTAGGCCCAGGAAAGGTGCCATTTACCGTTGATGATCTGGTGCCAAATAGCTTTGAACTTAACAGGCGCACATCTTTGCCAGCCTCAAGAGTCTGCTGGAGAGGGGCGAACCCCTCGAAGAAACCCGCCACTGGCAGAAAGGGATGTGAACGGAGGGAGGCGGCGAACGCCAGTGCTTCCCTTCATCGGGCAGGGTTCCGACCCTGCCCGTGATCGACGAGCAGGAAATGTGGAATGCCCGCCATCGCTGACCCGTCGGATTCGACCGACGATTCTGCCTCGCTGCTGACCCGCCGGCCGTACGCACTCTTCCTGACGGGACGCTTCCTGGGCACCCTGGCCACCGGTTCCCAGTCGATCGTCATCGCGTGGGAGGTGTATGAGGTCGCGCGCGGGACCATGTCGGTCGCGGAGGCCGCGTTCGCGGTCGGGATGATCGGCTTGGCCCAGTTCCTGCCGCTGTTCGCCCTGACTCTCCTGGCGGGCGAGACCGTCGACCGGCACGACCGCCGCCGCATCCTCGTCCTCTGCTACCTGACCCAGGTCCTGACGTCCGCGGGGCTTGCCGCCCGGTCATCGCTCGGGAGCGGGTTGTGGCCGATCGTCGCCTTGGCCGCCCTGTTCGGCTCCAGCCGGGCGTTCTCTCAACCGGCGGCGAGCGCGCTGGGCCCGATGCTGGTGCCGCTGCGGTTGCTTCCCCGGGCGATCGCGACCAATTCGCTGGCCGCCCAACTGGCCAGCATCCTCGGCCCGGCCCTGGGCGGCCTGCTCTGCGCCGTCTCGCCGGTGCTCGGCTACGCGGTCAGTGCCGGGCTGTACGCCGCCGCCGCGGTCTGTGCTCTGCTGATCCGTGCCGACACCCGGCCGACGCTCGGGCCGGCCCGGTCGCGGGCCGCCCAGATCCGCGAGGGGCTGGAATACCTGTGGGGGAATAAGCTGGTACTCGGCGCCATCTCCCTCGACCTGTTCGCCGTCCTGCTCGGCGGCGCGACGGGCTTGCTCCCGGTCTTCGCCCGGGACGTGCTCGGGGTCGGCGCGCTGGGATTTGGCGTCCTCCGCGCCGCCCCCGCGGTCGGGGCTCTCCTGGTGGCCGGATATCTCGCACATCGGCCGATCCGCACCCTCGTCGGCATGAAGATGCTCCTGGCCGTTGGCCTGTTCGGACTGATGACCCTCGTGTTCGCCTACTCGCGCTGGGTTCCGCTTTCGGTGTTCGCCCTGGCGGTGCTCGGCGGCGCGGACATGGTGTCGGTCTTTACCCGCCAGAGTCTGGTTCAGATCGCCACCCCGGACGGGATGCGGGGCCGGGTGTCGGCGGTCTCGACCTTGTTCATCGGGGCGTCGAACGAGCTGGGGGAGTTCGAGAGTGGGGTCGTGGCTCGGCTGCTCGGGCCGGTCGGGTCCGTGGCGTTTGGCGGGGCTGGCGCGATGGCGGTGACGGCGGTCTGGGCCTGGCTGTTCCCGCCGTTGCGGACGGCCGATCGGCTCGCCTGACCAACCCGACCTTACGGTTCATCCTCGTCGAGATCCTAGCTTGTGGAGCCGTCCGAGCATTCGACGCGCCAGCAAGCGCACGATTGGCAATGGATTGACAACACTTGCCAAGCACGGTAAGATCAGCTCAAAGGAGGGATTCCCATGGAAACCATGAACATCGCCCTGCCGGAGTCGATGAAGCATTTCGTGCAGGAGCGCGTCTCGGCCGGCGGCTATAGCAGCGCCAGCGAATACGTCCGGGAACTGATCCGGGCCGACCAGAAACGCACGGTCGAGGAGCGCATCGACGCCCTGCTGCTCGAACGGCTGGACTCCGGCCCGCCGATTCCCGTCACTCCGGAGTATTGGGAAGCGAAGAAGCGGAAGTTGACTGAGCGACTGGGCAAGGCCATCAGCCCGCAATGACGCCGCGTTACGACGTCCTACCTGCTGCCGACAGCGACCTCGATGACCAGGCCGGCTTACCTCATGCAGGCAGCCAGCCTGGAAGCGCCCCAGCGCTTCTATGACGCCGCTGCCGCCACTTTCGAGAAACTTGCCCGCATGCCGGGCCTGGGCGAGCGGCGGGAATCGCTCAATCCCCGGCTCGCCGGGTTGCGTGTCCGGCGTATCGAGGGGTTTCCGAATCACCTGATTTTCTGCCGCCCCGTCGAAGACGGAATCGAAGTCGTCCGCGTGCTGCATGGAGCCGGTGACATTGATCGCGTTCTGGAATCCGAAGGCGCCATTTGAAAAGCGATATCCTCTCCCCATAATGCTCGGAACATTCTGGCACCCCGACCTCCTGCCGACCAGGAGAGAGGAAGGGGGTAGGGAACCGAAAGTCGGAATCGGATCTTGAACCACATGGTCAGCTCTTCGCCGATTCCGGCCATCAGAGGTCGAAAACCGTAATTATGTTTCGGGCCGCGGATTTCCGCGTTAAATCATAAATAAATCGTGTCACTCAGCCGCCGGTGCAGGTCAGGGCCGAGGTCTGTTGACGGAAGGTTTCGGCGTAACGACCGCCGTGTGCGAGCAACTCAGAGTGGGTGCCCTGCTCGACGATGCGGCCGGATTCCAGCACGATGATCCGGTCGGCACGGCGCACGGAGGCGATCTTGTGAGAGACAAGGAGGCACGTGCGGCCGGGGAGTTGCCGGTCGAGGGCCTGCTGGATTCTCGCCTCGGTTTCGGCGTCCAGAGCGCTGGTGCAATCGTCCAGCAACAGCACGGTGGGCTGAGCCACGACGGCACGGGCCAGGGCCAGTCGCTGCCGCTGCCCCCCCGAAAGCGAATATCCCCGCTCGCCGACGAGCGTATCCAAGCCAGCCGGTAGCGAATCCACCGTCGCGGCGAAGTCAGCGATCTCGAGGGCCTCCCGCATTTGAGCTTCGGTCGCATCGGGGTTGGCATAAAGCAGATTGGTGCGGATCGTCCCCTCGAAGAGGAGAGCATGCTGGGGCACCAGGGCCACGGCCCGGCGGAGATCAGCCAATTTCAGGCTCCGCACATCTCGGCCATCGAGGTAGACCGCACCCCAGGACTTGCCGGCTGAGGTTGAGACCTCAGGGACATCATAGAGTCGGGGGACCAAAGCCAGGAGGGTCGACTTGCCGGCACCACTGGGCCCCAAGACACCCAGGCGCATCCCGGGTTCGATCCGCAGGGTCAACTCGTCGAGTACCTTGGGGCCGCCGGGGGAATATGCGAACGAGACATGGCGATACTCGATCGCCCCGCGGGGGTCGACGATTGCCGCGGCATCGCGGTGGTCCTGCACCGGCTCGGGCTCATCGAAGATCTCGTAGAGCCGCTCGATCGAGACCACGGTCGCCAGTGCCGTCGCCTGGAATTGCGTCAGCCGGACGATGGGTTGATAGAGCTGTCCCACCAGGGCGTAGATCGCCAGCAACTCGCCGATGGTCAGGAGACCATGGCCGACGAGGACGATGCCATAGGCAATGACGAAAACCGTGCCCAGCCCGCTGATCAGCATCGCCGTCGCACCTAACACCGCTGCCGCGCGGGTGTTGTCCCAACTCAAGGCGCGATGGCGATCGATCCGCTGATCCAGCTCAACGAGTTCGTCCTCCTCCTTGGCGAAGCTCCGCACCACGCGCACGGCCGAGACCCGTTCACTCAGGAGGGCATAGAGCGCGGCGACCTGCGCGCGAATCTCGTTCGAGAGCCGGCGCAGTTTGCCCAAGAACGCCCGTTGGTTGAGGGCGTAGAGCGGTACGACCACCAGAGCCACGAGGGCCAGCCGCCACTGGAGCCAGGTCAGCAAGACGGAGATGGCCATTGACAGGATCAGGTCGTTGAGGAGTTGCAGGATGCCGCTCCGGATGAACATCAAGACGCTGCCCACATCACTGGTCACTCGGGCCATGAGCCGGCCGGTCTGTTGGGCGTCGAAGTAGGCCATGGGAAGTCGCATCAGCTTGCGGTGCAAGGCCCCGCGCAGAGCGACCACGACCTCCTGGCTGATCCGGCCCATCATGGCGGCGATCCGCCAGGCGAGCACAGTCCGCGCACCATGGAGTGCGATGGTGCCGGCCAGAGCCAGGGCGATCACCCGGGCGACCGCGGACTTGGAATCCTGGGCGAATCCCAGTGCCGGCGCGGACTGACTCGGTGATCGGGACGCCGGCCCCGCCTCGCCGCACTGGCAATTGACCACTAGCCGGTCGACCACCCAACCTTGCACGAGAGGGACCGGCAGCAAGAGGACCGATTGCACTAACAGTCCCACCAGCCCCAGCAGGATCATCCCGCGATAGGGGCGCAGGAACGCGGCCTCGAAGCGACGGAGCAAGAAAACCGTAGAACGGGGCATGGGATCCGAAGTCGGGATCATTCCTGAGCAAACTCACGGTCAGGGGACGGATCCAAAGTCGAAAGCCAGCTCGAGAACAATATGACCGCCAGGATGCCAGAACAGAGGCTGCCAGGGAACGCCTTCTCTCCAGGCTTGTCCGGGCAGAACCGCAGTGACACCACGACACGAGCCGAGGCGCCCGATGGGTGCGGGCACTTGACTCCCCCATGAGACAGCTCGTCGAGACGAGGGCGTGCGCAACCCCGCGTGCCATCGTGCCATCCCTCAGTGGCTTTCTCCTCCAGCCAACGATCGGGATTCGTATGCCATTTACGGGAATCCAGGTTCGTCTCGGTGGCCCAAAAGACACAAACTACCAGAAGCCATTGACTCTATTGGCCTTATGGCAACAGAAAGGACCGCCGAGTCCTGGGTCTGCACCGATCGATTGCGCGAAGAAAGAATTCTTCGAAAATCCATTTCTCCTGATTACGTAAGAAGATGCGGCGAGACGTCCCGTCGATTTCGGAATAGGTGCATTAATAAAACGAAAAAGTTGTGGCACCCTGTAAGTAGAGGCCAGCGGACGAGCCCGAAGGCTGGAACAATCCGAGAGGTCGAATGGAATGAAGGCTCCAAAGGAAGCCCACAGGGCGGACCGCGGGAGCGGGACAGACAACGATCCGGCGGGAGCCGTCGAATTCCGCCGCGAGTGCACGTCGCGGTCCCGTCGCGGGAAACCCGCCCGATGCCTCGAAGCACGGCCGGGGTCCGAACCCTTGACGCTGACGACCGCCGCGGCCGAATACATCTGGCTCTACGACTACCGCCACGGCGTCAGCGTCTCCGAGATCGCCAGCCGCGAGGGGCTGAGCGTCCGTCGGGTTCAGTTGGGTGTGCAGCGTGCCCAGGCGCACGAGGAACTGATTTCGTCCGACGCCCTGATTGAGCAGGTCACCGCGAGAGCCGGGACGATCTGCCTTCCTCGGCTGCTCCCTCTGTTCCCGATCGGTCCATACACCCCCCAATCCGCCTGCCCGCACCGCGGCCCGATTGAACCGGGCTCAGTCCTTTGCTGCATGATCTGCCACAGCTCCGGGATGGATGGTCATCCAGCCTTGCAGAGGGACCCGCAGAGGGAACCGAGTCCCGAACCCAAACCGGTCCCCTCGTCTGCGAAGCAGCCCGTGGTCGGCACCCAGTGCGAGACTCGAAGGCAGCGCCGTCGGAAACAATTTGCTCAGCAAGAATCGGCGACTCAGATCGTGAGTGGTTCGTAGCTGTGGGCTCGCGGCTAAGATAAGAACGTCTTCACTTAATACGAGCCATGTGTCAGTCATCACTGTGAAACCTTCGATGAGAAGAGAGGGCATGCGGACGATCCTCGGCTTGGGTTTCGTCCTGACAGTGTTCGTCCTCCTGATCAATGCCAGCCTCGCGATCCGCAACACGTACCGACTCCGGGATAACAACCGTTACGTGTTGCAGACCGACGCGATGCTCGCTCTCCTGGAGAAGACCCTCTCGACGGTCAAGGACGCGGAGACCGGTCAGCGCGGTTACCTCCTCACCGGCGCGGAGAGCTATCTGGAGCCATTTCGGACCGCCGTCGCGAGTATTGACGACGACTTCGTCCGGCTCGGGGCGCTCATCTCGGGCAATCGGGAACAGCAGGAACGGGTCGCGCTGTGGGAAGCAAAGTGGAGGGAGAAGCTTGCCGAACTGAACGAAACGATCAGGCTCCGGAAGGAGTTTGGGCTCGCGGCGGCAGTCCGAGTCGTCCTCACCAACCGTGGCCAAGCAATCATGGATGAGATCCGTAGCGTCGTCGACACGATGATGGCCACGGAACGGAACGCGCTTGGCCGTCGCATGGCTCAATCGGCGGAGAGCGTCGATCGAGCGATCGCCTCGCTCGTCATCGCAACGTCAGTTGCTTTGCTGTTGGTCGTGCTATTCTATATGGCGGTCCTGCGCCATCTGGCATCACGCCAGAAGAATGAGCAAATCATCCAGGAGCAGCTCGAGCGCTGGCGTGTGACGCTCGCCAGCATCGCCGATGCCGTCGTCGTCACCGACCATGTCGGGCATGTCACGTTCCTGAATGCGGTCGCCCAGGCGCTCACCGAACGAGGACCGGACGAGGCCCTTGGCCAGCCTCTGGAGGTCGTCTTCCCCATCGTCAACGAATCGACCCTCGAGCCGGTCGAGAACCCGGTCGCCAAGGTTTTGCAACAGGGGCGCGCGGTCGGTCTGGCCAACCATTCCGCTTTGATGAGCCGGAGTGGGCGACTCATCCCAATCGATGATAGCGCCGCGCCGATTCGCGACGAGAGGGGAAATACTCTGGGCGTCGTGCTGGTCGTCCACGAGCTCACGGAGTCGAAACAAGCGATCCGGCGGTTGGAGGACAGCGAGGCCCGGACCCGGGCGATTCTGGAGACCGCCGTCGATGCGATCATTACCATCGACGAGCGCGGGACCGTCGAGTCCGTCAACCCGGCGGGGGAGCGGCTCTTCGGCTACTCGGCGGCTGAACTGGTCGGCCAGAATGTCAAGCTCCTGATGCCGGAGCCGTATCACGGCGAACATGATGGCTACCTGGCGAACTACCGAACGACCGGTCAGAGGAAGATCATCGGCAGCGGCCGCGAGGTGGTGGGGCGGCGCAAAGACGGCACCACCTTCCCCATGCACCTCGCCGTCAGTGAGCTGCGCCTCGGCAAGCAGCGCATGTTCACAGGCATCGCCCGAGACATCAGCGAGCTGAGGGATGTCATCCGCCGGTTGGAGGAGAGCGAGGCTCGGACTCGGGCGATCTTCGAGGCCGCCGTCGACGCCCTGATCACGATCGATGAGTGTGGAACCGTTGAGTCCGTCAACCCGGCGGGGGAGCGGCTCTTCGGCTACTCGGCGGCCGAACTGGTCGGCCAGAACGTCAAGCTCCTGATGCCGGAGCCGTATCACGGCGAACATGATGGCTACCTGGCGAATTATCGAGCGACGGGAAAGAGGAAGATCATTGGCCTGGGTCGCGAGGTGGTAGGGCGACGCAAGGACGGCAGCACGTTCCCCATGGAGCTTGCCGTCAGCGAGGTGCGGCTGGCCGGTCGGCGACTGTTCGCAGGAAGTGTCCGCGACATCACCGCGCGGAAGCAGGACGAGGAGCAGCTCCGCTTCTACGCCGAGGAGCTCCAGCACCGCAATACTGAGCTGCTGCGGAGCAATCAGGAGCTGGACGAATTCGCCTATATCGCCTCGCATGATCTCAAGGAGCCCCTGCGCGGCATCCATAACTACGCAAACTTCCTGATCGAGGATTATGGGGACAAGCTGGACGAGGATGGCCGCGCCAAGCTGGTGACGCTCAAAGACCTCACCCAGCGGATGTATGCCCTAATCGACTCCTTGCTCGAGTTCTCGCGCGTCGGCCGGGTCGACCTGGCCATTCGAGAAACCGATCTGAACGAGGTGCTCGTCGAGGTGCTCGATTCCTTGCGGATCTCGCTACAGGAACAGGAGGTCCAGGTGCGGATTCCCAAGTTGCTGCCGACGATCCGGTGCGATCGGGTGCGGATTACCGAAGTCTTCCGCAATCTCATCTCCAATGCGATCAAGTACAACAATAAGGTCGAGAAATGGATCGAGATCGGCTGGGACACACGGCCGGAGCCGCAGCCAGGTCAAAGTCCGGAAACCTCGCCCATCACCCCTTCGATGGTGTCGGTGTTCACGGTTCGTGATAACGGCATCGGCATCCAGGAGAAGCACTACGAGTCGATCTTCCGGATCTTCAAGCGTCTCCACGCCCGCGACAAGTTTGGGGGGGGGACCGGCGTCGGATTGACGATCGTCAAGAAGATCATCGAACGGCACGGTGGACGAATCTGGGTCGAGTCGACCCACGGCGAGGGGACCACCTTCGCATTCACCCTCGCTGCCGAGGACGGTCACCATGGCGGAGGATGACGTGATCCTTTTAGTCGAAGACAGTCCCGAAGACTACGAGACGACGACGAGGGCTTTAAAACAGTCCGGGCTGGCCAATCGGATCATTCATTGCGCCGACGGGGATGAAGCCCTGGACTATCTCTACCAGCGTGGTGCCTACGCCGATCCGGCCCGCGCACCTCGTCCCACTGTCGTCTTGCTCGACCTCAATCTGCCGGGCACCGACGGTCGAGAGGTCCTGGCCGAGATCAAGGCGGACGATCGCCTCAAGCACATTCCCGTCATCGTGCTGACTACCTCGGCCGATGAGCGCGACATCGAGAAGTGCTACCAAGGGGGAGCCAATAGCTACGTGAAGAAGCCGGTCGACATCGAGGGGTTCTTCCACGCCATCCAAAAACTCAAGGGTTACTGGTTCGAGATCGCCATCCTCCCGAAGGCGGTTACCTCCACATCTCCTTAATTGATGCCTACCGGAGCGCGGCGGCAAGATGGATAGCAACACGCGACCACATCGAATCCTGATTATTGACGACAGCCGCGCGGATCGGGATCTCTATCGCCGCCTCATCGCCCGCGGGAGCGAAGCGGATTACTTGTTCTGGGAGACGGAGTCGGGTGAGGAGGGTCTCCGCCTCTATCGCTCCGAGCACCCCGACTGCGTAGTGCTCGATTACCAACTCCCCGACCTGAATGGTCTGGAGTTTCTGGCCGCGCTTCAAGCGGGGCAAGGTGAGGAGCTCGTCCCAGTCATCATGCTCACGGGACAAGGCAATGAAATGGTTGCCGTGCAAGCCCTCAGGATGGGAGCGCAGGATTACCTGGTCAAGAATCGGAGCGACGAGGGCTTGAGGAAGGCGGTCCACGCGGTGATCCGGAGGGCGGCCTTGCGGCGGCAGATCGACGAGCATCGCCGCAATCTGGATCGAGGCGTCGAGGCGTTGCGAGAAAGCGAGGAGCGCTACCGACTCTTGACCGCGCAGGCGTTACGGGAAAGCGAAGAGCGCTACCAGCTCCTGCTCGAGGGCGTGGTGGACTACGCGATCATCATGCTCGACCGCGACGGCCGCATCGTTTCGTGGAACTCTGGGGCCGAACGTCTCTTCGGTTATCGTACCGGTGAGATTATCGGCAAGCACATTTCGTGTTTCTCTGCACCGGAGGTCGTCCAGCAGGGACATCCCCAGCGTGAGCTCCAGATCGCTGCCGACCAGGGCCGGTGCCAGTGCGACGAGTGGCGGATCCGCAAGGATGGATCGCGATTCCTGGCTCACGTCACGGTCACGGCACTGCGGGACGAGTCAGGATCCTTGTGGGGATTCGCGAACGTGACCCGTGACATCACTGAGCGAGAGCGGGCCGGAGGCCGCGCGTAGCAGGCCCTCTGGGAGCCTTTCGCCGCAGTGAGACCCAGGTTGCCGTCGACCGGACGAACGGGTCGCGCGACAACGGGAGCAAGACAGGATGATCGGGATGGTTGTTGATTGGTTTAAAGAGCTGTTCGACGCAGATGGGTTTCTCACACGCGGACACTGCGGCCCCTGGTCCGAGCCTCTCAAGCTGGCCTACATCGCATCGAACGCCGTCATCGCGCTGGCGTACTTCCTCATTCCATTTGTACTCTTCGTGTTCTGGGAGAAGCGCCGACAGGACATCGAGCAGCCCTGGATCCTCCTCGGCTTCGTGGCTTTCATCACATCCTGCGGTTTGACCCACGTTGGGGACATCGCCGCGTTCTGGTGGCCGGGTTACCGTCTTTTTACGTTGATCAGCATCGTGACGGCCGTGCTTTCGATCGCCACCGCGCTGGCGCTGCCCTGGGTGGTGAAGCTCGCGCTGACCCTGCCGACACCCGAGCAATTCCGCCGCCTGAACATCGAGCTGCAGGAAGCTGCCAAACAGAAGGATGCCGCGATCGTCGGCTTGAGCGACACGGTGGCCGCGCTCCACCGTCAGGTGGACTGTCTCGAGCAGATGCGCCGTACGGGTCTCTGGGTCGCCGAACAGGAATTGACCCTCCGCCAGTTGAGGAACGTTCTGGAGTCCTCGTACGAGCCAGAGGCGACACGATGAACAGCTTGTCGGTCCTTGCTCAGGCCGTGAATGTCGCCGACCCCGGCGCGGTTGGCGTGTCGATCACCAGCTTATTGGGCTCGCTCGGTGCGGCCGGTGCTGCGGTCGCCGTCACCTACTACTTCCTTGGTTTTCTCAAGGACCACGGGGATAAGCAAAATCGCCTCCTTGAGGACTTCAAGGATTATCACGCCGAGTCGCAGAAGAAGTTTCAGGATCAGTTGGATCGGTTGACCGATCGGCAGGAGCAGTCACAGCGAGCATTCCAGGACCAGGTGAGCCGGGTCACCGAGGCGCAAAACGCCCTGCTTCGCGACGCCATCCTGGCGATGAAATCGGTCGAGAAGACGCTGGATACCTCGACCGCGACCATCCACGGTATCGAGAAGACGGTCAGCTCGCTCCAGTTGGCCGTCGGCGCCATCGACGTAGTGGTCCGGCGTTCGGTCGACTTCCGAGCTGTGGCCGGGTCCAAGTCGCCAATCAACCCCCTCGCGGGCACCGAGGAGCCTTCCTCGTGACTGGTGTCGTTCGGGGTGGCCTGGCGTGGCTCGCGGCGAATGTTCTCCTGAGCGTCGCGAGTGACGGCGACTGGGCCAACGGGACGAAGAGCGCCGGGATTCCCGTTCTGGCCAAGCCGCGAGCCGCGCCGTCGATGGTTGGCCGGTCGAGCCCATTCAGGAAGGACCCTCATGAATCGAACCAATCGCGGCCCCATCTTGTTGACCCTAGCCGGCGTGCTCTTGCTCTTCGTACTCGTTGTTTACCTGATCAACGACGCCGAGTACAACCAGGCACGACACGAGGCGGCCCTTCACCAGCGGGAGCTCCAGCGCCGCGAGAACGAGCGGTCGGTCGCCGATCGGGCCGAGCTGCATCGCCGACAGAACATGATAATTGAGTCACTGAAACGGCTTGAGGCATGGGAAGCAGAGATTTCGGCGATCCGCGACCAGGTTGGGAAGTCCCGGCAAGATCGGGATGACCAGAGGATCGACAACCAAGAGGCCCACCGCGAGCGAGCCGAAATCCGCCGACGGCAAGAGCTTATCGAAAACATGCTGCGAGACATCGCAGAGAAGCTCAACGGGGCGCCAGCCCACAAACCCACTCCCTGACGTCGCTCGTTACTCGTCCGCGCAGTGGGAGGCCGTTTGTCACGACCGATAACAGCTCGTCCCTTCCAGCATTCACCAGTTTCGACTTTCCCTGGTTGCGAGGTGGTTTTTTGCCATGAGCGTGGTTTCGTTCTTGATCAACGTGATCAACGGGTACAAGACGTATGCCTCAGTCATCCTGACCATCGTGTCGGGGCTGGGCATGATCCTCACGAAGGATTATAGCGGTGGCATACAGGAAATCTTCCAGGCTCTGACGCTCGTGTTCGGGGGCACCAGCATCGCCAGCCTGCGGCATGCCGTGTCCAAGCTCACCGACTCCGGAGACGTCGACCTGAGGCACGCCGTGGCTGACTGAGCGAGGCTTGGCCGTATGGAGAATGACCGGGTCTGCGCTGGTTTTTCTCAGGGCCATGATTATCCCCTCCGCACGCCCCATCGAAGAGGCTGACGTGTGTCTAAGAGCCGTGGAGAAGCACGGGATCCAGGGGGGATCGCGGACCCGCCGGCCCACGAAAAGCGGCCAGTCGCTCGCACGAAAGTCGAGCGCTGGCCGATCCCGGCAGGGGCGCGCCGAGGGGCTGTCGGACGACTGCTCAAGGTGATCGACGATGACCAGGCGACGCACCGCGAGGCGATCGACGCCACCAAGGTTCTCCTCTCAGCCGACAAACTGAACCTGGAGTGGATCCGTATGGGAATCGAACTTGAGGAGTTCGAGGCGATCTGGCAGAAGCTCGAGTCTCTCGCCGGAGCTCGAGCGAATCTGGGCTGAAATCCACCGGCTGGAAGTGGCGTGGACAACCAGCCCCGAGGCCGATCCCCACTTTGACTGGTACGCCGAGAGTTGCCCCTGCGGCAAGCCGCCGGGCGAGTGCCGCGAGCACCCCCGGGCGCGGCCCAACCAGCGGCCGCCGGCCGGCGACTGGCGGGTCTGGGGATACGTGGCCGGCCGGGGCGCGGGCAAGACGCGGGCCGGGGCCTGCTGGGTGCAGCGCCGGGTCGAGGCCGGGCTCATGAAGCTCGGCTGCCTGATCGCCCCGACGGCCGCCGACATCCGGGACGTGATGGTCGAGGGCCCCTCCGGGCTCTTGGCTGTCGCGCCTCCCCGGTACCGGCCCGTCTTCGAGCCCTCGAAGCGCCGGGTCAGTTGGCCCGGCGGTGCCCGCGCGATCTGCCTGAGCGGCGAGGAACCGGAGCGCGCCAGGGGACTCAACATCGATACCCTCTGGGCCGATGAGCTGGCCTGCTGGCAGCGGGCCCAGGCGACGTGGGACCTGGCGATGCTGGCACTTCGCGCCGGCGCCAATCCCCAGGCCCTGATCACCACCACACCCCGCCGGCTGGCCGTGCTGATGCGCATCCTCGGCGAATCGACAACCGTCCAGACAACCGAGAGCACCTACGCCAACCAGGCCCACTTACCGCGGGAGTTCCTCCATCAGATTGTGGGCTTGTATGAGAATACCCGGCTGGGTCGGCAGGAGATCCACGCCGAGATCCTCGAGACCTCGGATGGCGCGTGGTTCACCTCGTTCGACCCAGCACGGCATGTGACCGAGGCAGCGGAATATGATCCCCGCTACCCCGTGCACCTGGCGATCGATGCGGGCAGCTCGACGCACACGGCCGCAGTCTGGTTCCAGGTCCGTTCGGGGTGGCGGGTGGCGGGAACCGGGTGGCGGGAAAGGGGAGTCACTGTCTTCGGTGACTACCACAGCGAGGGCCGGTTCTCCGAGGCTAACGCCCGGGCGATCCAGGCTCGCTCCGACGAACTGCCGTCGCGCGGCCGGCTCGATACCGTCCGGCTGGACCCTGCGGCGTCCGCCCGATCGGGTCTCGGGCCGACCGCCTACGGCGAGTATGAGCGTGTCTTCGGCGCGCGGATCCTCAACCGGTGGCCGCCCCACCGCGTGGCCGACGGGCTCGACCAGGTCGAGATCCTGCTGGAGACCGGCTGCCTGCTGATCCATCCACGGTGCACCCTCTTGAAGGCCGCGTTCCAGAACTACGTCCGCAAGCAGTCGCATTCGGGCGAGTGGCTCGATGAGCCGGTCGATCCCCAGCATCCTCATGAGGACCTGATGGACGCGCTGCGCGGCGGCATTCGCGACCGCTTCCCCGAGGGGAGGATCGAACCACCGCGATTGAGCCAAGTGCGAGCGAGCGAAGTGATCTGACTGGTCATGAGTGGCTGGTGGCGGGTGGCTCGTGGCCAGAAAGACCGGACCGGCCGACCCAGCCACCAGCCACCAGTCACTCATGACCATGAACCGACCCCGCCGGCTCTCGTACTCCTGGCTCGACGCCGTGTGCTACCTCGTGGCGCTCTTCCTGCTGCTGCCACTGCTCTTTCACCTGGTGGAGATACTAGCGAGTATCGAGTAGCGAGAACCGATTGAACTGGTCTTCTCTCGCGACTCGTTACTGGATACTCGCCACTCGCGAATGAAATCGACGCCTCTCCGCTCCAGCCACGGCACCGGCAAGGACGGCCGCGCCCTCGGGCTGACGACGCCCCAGACCACGGTAGCCGAGCTCAAGAGTGACCGTGAGCTGGATGGCAAGCTGGTCGTTCAGCGCCGGCACGTCGACTGGCTCGAGCACCAGATCCGCTGGCGCTGGCTGCTCGATTCGTTCGAGGGGGGCGATCGCTACCGCAACGCGGTCTACGGCCCGGACCGCCGCGGTCTGCCGGCGCGGAACCTCTTTCGCCACCGCCGTGAGTACCCGGATCCCCAGCAGTTCCCCAATGTCTACCAGGGGTTCGCCGGCTTCTTGGGCAGCGTCAATGCCCAGACCCAGGACGTCGGGTATGGCCCTTATCCCGGCATGCTCGGCGCCGACCCGGCCGCCACGGCGCAGGATGACGATTACGAGCTGAGGCGCGCGCGCACGCCAGTCCCTGGGTGGGTCGCCGAGGCGTGTGGGATCCACCTTGCGAAGGTCTACGACCAGGAGGTCAGCCGGGAGGGCCCCGACGATCTACTCGCGTGGTGGCGCGATGTGGATGGTAAGGGTACTCCGATCGACGACTGGATGCGCGAGACGGTGGCCCCACTCCTCCTGGTGCTGGGTTGCCTGGATGTCTGCCTGGACCATCCGGCCGCGCCTCCCGGGGAGACGATCCAGACCCGGGCCGACGAACTGCGACTGGGCCTGGACCGCTGCGTGGCCAGCTACATCCTGCCCCAGAACATGGTCTGGTGGCGCACGGACTCGGCCGGGAGGTACCTGGAGTGCCTGGTTCGGGAGTACACGGACCCCTCGGACCGGATCGATTACGACCGGCACGGCAACGCGATCGATCCCGAAGATCCGGGCAACATCGGCGCGGCCTGGCGGCGCAACTACGTCCGGTTCCGCCTCTGGCGTCCCGAGGGGTGGATCCTCTACTCCTACGACGGGGACGAGGAGATCGGCCGGCGCGAGTATCCCTACGGCCGAGTGCCGATCCTCCGCCTGGTAGATCTGCCCAAGCACCGGACGCCACACATCGGCAAGTCGCGGTACGAGGAGGTTGCCGAGCTGCAGCGGGAGTATTACAACCGCAGTTCCGAGCTGATCCTCTCAGACACCTTGCAGGCGCACCCGTTCCTCTCCGGGGCCGAGGACTTCTGCAAGTCCGATAACACGCTCTCGGTGGGGCCAGGCTACGTCCTACCCATGAAGAAGAACCCGGAATCGGGCTCCTACCAAGGCTGGGAGTTCGTCTCCCCCCCTAAGGATCCGGCCGAGTCACTGCGGAAGAACCTCCAGGACTTGATCGACGCCAAGGACCGCGCCGCCTGCCTGGCCAAGCCGGCCGGCGCCGTCGCCGGCAGCACCACGGCGCAATCGGGCATCTCCAAGCAGCTCGACGCCGTGACCGGGCACAAGCTCCTGGCGTCGATCGCCAAGACGCTGGCCAAGGCCGAGCGGTTCCTGTCCGAGTATGCCCTGATGGTGCTGCGGAACAAGCCGCCCAACCGCGAGGAGGATGGCGGGGTCGAGATCACCTACCCGGCCCGGTTCGAGCTGGTCGGCGCCGCCGAACTGATCGACAACCTGACGAAGCTTCAGGTGGCCCTCCAGGCCGCAGGCGAGGCCCCCAACACCGAACGGGAGATCCTCCAGGCGATCGTCCGCCAGACGCTGATGGGGCTCACCGACGAGCAATACCGCCAGCTCGACGCCGAGATCGCGCTCCTGATGAAGCAGAAGGCCCGGTTGGCCGAGCAGCAGCGCGAGCTCCAGGGGGCCGGCATCACCAGCACGGCCGAGGCCCTGGAGGGCGAGGGAACCGCTGAGGCCAAGGCCGGCGAGGATCCCACCGGGCAGAGCGGTGGTACCGAGGTTTCCTCGCTCATCCCTTCTGTTATGTAGGCGTGCGCCGGCTATGACCACGCAGCAAGCCCAGTGTCTGACCCTGGCCTTCCTCGCGGCCACGGTCGCCGTTGTGATCGCCACCGACGTCTGGTTGTGCTGCACGTTCGGCCCAGACGCCACGATCTCGCGGGTGATGCGCCGCGGATTCGAGCGCTGGCCGATCCTGTATCCGGTGTTCTGGTTCGTCCTCGGCGTTTTGGCGGGACATATCGGTCTCCCAACGGAGTAACTTCATGCGCTACACGGCAACGACGCGCCGCGTCTGGCTCCCCCAAGCTCGTCACTTTGCTCATTTCGTGCACCGCGACAAACTGCGTCGCAAGAACCTCCGCGCGGCCGCCGGCGCCTGGCCCGTCCCAACGCTGCCCTGCGGTTACACGACAGTCAACAACGCGATCGTGCCGATCGACGGCAACGACAAGCTGGGCGACTGCGGCGAGGCGATGGCGTGTCATGTCGATAACGTGCTGACGCTGCGAGCGACAGGGAGTGCGTCCACCTTCAGCCAGTCGGCCATCGAAGCCCAGTACATGAAGGTTTCCGGTGGCGACAACGGCCTGGACGAGCAGCAGGTCACCGAACAGATCTGGGCACCTCCCAGCGGCATCGCCGGCGCGAGTCCACCCGGCGCGGTGCTCTACGACCACCTGGACCTCGTCACCCTGGATGCTCCCACAGTCCAGGGCGCGATCGGCAGCCAGGGGTTCGTCTGCATGGCCTTCAGCGTGCCGGACGCCTGGATCAACTCGTTTGACCCCGACGGTGGGGCCATCTGGGATGCGCCGGCCGTGCCGGACCCGAACAATGGCCACTTCGTGGCGCTGGTTGGCGTCCTGGCGAACGGCAATTACATTCTGCTGACCTGGGGTTCATGGGTGGAGCTGACCCCGGCTGGACTCCAGGTCTGCGACGCCGAGCTGTTCACCGGGTTTTCGCCCCGGGCGTTCAATCCCAGCACCGGGATCGACTTTAACGGCGACACCTATGCGAGCAAGGCTGCACTGTGGGTGAGCATGGGCGGCAACACCCTGCCCCCGAGCCCGTTCCCAACCCCAACCCCGACTCCGACGCCCACGCCGAGCCCGACTCCGACACCCCCACCGACGCCGGCGCCGACTCCGACGCCGACACCCGTGCCGCCGTCTCCCACGCCCAGTCCGACGCCGACGCCCACGCCCCAACCGGAGCCGGATGTCGCCCTCTGGTTCGCCACCAGGCAGATCCAAATCGCTGACGGCATCACGGTCAAGGTGAACCAACCGGCAGCCCAGGTCACGATCCATCCGAATGTGCCCGAGGTTGACATCAGCAAGAAGTGGACGAGGATCTAGACAGGCTGATTGCTGAAAACGGCATAAGATCATTACATCCTATATATTGTACCATCACAATATGACCAGAATTGAAGCGATCACGGTCTCGTGCGGCTATGGGGACTTTCTCGCCCAGACCCTCCCTGAGAACCTGTCGCTGGTGGACGACCTGGTTGTCATCACAGCCCCCTGGGACACCGAGACGATCTCAGTCTGCCGCAAGCACTCCGTGCGCTACCTGGAAACCCAGGAGTACAAGCGGGGCGGCGCCTTCAACAAAGCCCGCCTGATCAATCGGGTCCTCGACCAGATCAGCGCTCACGACTGGATCCTCCATCTGGATGCGGACATCGTCCTGCCGCGGAAGTTTCGCCGGCTGGTGGACTGGGCCCATCTCGACGAGCGCTGCATCTACGGGGCTGACCGCTGCAACCTGACGGGATGGGACCGCTGGCAGGCGCTGAAGCGATACGCGGGGGCCTGGGACAACCACGCCCACCAGTGCGGCCACTGGTTCCACCCGGAACTCCAGGCCGGCTCCCGCTGGATCTCCGCCATCCACGGTTTCGTGCCGATCGGTTTTTTCCAACTGTTTCACGGCGACGCCCTCACTCAGGGCGGCTACCGGGTGCGGAGCTATCCGATCCACCACGGTGACGCCGCCCGGAGCGACGTCCAGTTCGCCTTGCAATGGGACCGGCGGAACCGTCACTTGCTCCCCGAGGTCATCGTGCTGCATCTCGAAAGCGAGCCAGCCAAGCTCGGGGCCAATTGGCGGGGACGGACCACGGCGCGGTTCGGGCCGGCCCCGGCCTCCACAACGTCACGCCTGGCAACGACTCGCCCTGTTTCCTGACGAGGATCCTATGGCTGACCCAGCAACCCAAGCTCAGAGTCTGACCCAGGCCGAGACGGCGACCGCGACCGCCGCGACAACGCCCGCAGGCGCGACGTCCGCATCCGCCGCCGGTCAGGCCGTGATGATCAGCGCGAGGGATTATCAGGAGCTCCTCGACTCGCGCGCCAAACTCGCCCAGATCGAGGAGGCTCGCCAGAGGGAAGCGCAGGAAGCGCAGCGCCGCGAGATGGAGGCTCTCGCGCAGAAGGGCCAGATCGAGGCCGCCCTCCGGATGCTCCGCGAACAGTCACAGCAGGAGGTCGAGGCCGAGCGCGCCCGGCTCTGCCAGACCGAGGAGCGCGCGAAGCGGTACGCCCTGGACGGCGAGCTGTCGCGGGCGTTGGCCGCGGCCCCCCTGGCGTCTCCCGCGGCGGCCGAGCAGCTCACTCAACTGTGGCGCAACCAGCTCACCGTCGAGGCCCAGGGCGATTCCTTCGTGGTCCGCACGCCCACGTTTCAGCCTGTCGGCGAGTTCGTGGCGCAGCAGCTTCAGCGGCCGGAATATGCTCACTTCCTCCGAGCGACCACCCAGGGGGGTATCGGCGGTCAGACCACCCAGGCGGCCCAGACCCAGTCGGCTACCCCGTCTCCGGCCCCTGTGCCCAAGACCATGGGCGAGGCGGTCATCCTCCATATGCAGAGCTTGCAGAAGGCCCAGGGGGATCCCCGGACGAGTATGGCGCTGCCTTTTGGACTGCGGGCGGCGGCCCGGTGATCGAGCATGGTCAGTGGTCAAAAAAGACCCGGACCCGGACCAAAACCCGACCACTCCTTTTCTGTGTCTTTCCTGATCACTGACTACTCACCACTGACCACTGTTCGGAGAAAGGGCCTCGGGCCCAGTCGGCCGCCTCTCCGCAGCGATGCGAGAACCGTGATCGCTGCGGTAGAGAATTGGCGCGATGTCCAATGACCTCCAGCGTTTCCTTGGCTCCCAGCAAGCTGGCGTCGAGGCTCGTAATGACGTCACGGTGGCCCAGAAGCCCCAGGAGGATTCTGGAGAGAACATGAGACCGGGCTTCGGGCTGATGGTGGCGAAGTAGTCAGGGACCAAAGGGCAAGCCCTGACCATCAAGGTGACCGCTGCGAGGGGCCGACAGATCAGGCGCCGGAGGCGCATCAAAGCGGCGGACGTCGCGGAGAGCCCGGACGATCTCCGAAAATCCCGCCGGAACTTGCGCGGTCCACGATGCCACACGTCCCGCACCGCAACCGAGTCCACGCTTTGCCAATCTTGGCCTCTGGCGACACGATCGAGCAACTCCACTCCTTGACGCCGGATAACGAAGTCCCGCGACTTCTTGGCGTGCAAAGGATGGCGCTCGAAGTGAGGGATAACAACGTTTTTTAACTCGCTGGTCCTCGATATGCAGAACATCAACAACGGATTGGGTCGACGTCGGTGGACCATTGGCGTGCCGACCGAGAATCGTCCACGTCCGAAAAACGACGGAATCACTTCAAGGATCGGCCGATCGTCAGAGTGCAGATTGATCTGAAACTCCGCAAATCCCAAGCGGAAGGTGCTGGGGTCTTCCGGATGCCTGGAATGGGCAAGGCGAAAACAGCCTTCGTCGTCCATGAATCCGGATAGGCAGTCTCCGCATCGGAAACGGTCGATGTGCGAGGGGAATGGCGGAATGGTAGGATGACTCTTAGCCATGACTGCTCTGCCTCCGATAGAGTGACTGTGGTCAGAGCCGGACGAGTATTCGCGAAGCCGTTCGGCCTGTCGCATTCTTTCTATCAAATTCCCATTTGACAAGCTATCTCATTTCTCTTGCCCTTCGAGGGCAGCCGGCCAACCTTGACCCCGGGTTGAGAACCGTGAGTGGGGTCGGAGGGTCGGGCGCAGCATAGCGCCCGAACGGTACCATCGCAAGCTACCTTCAGGGATTTCTTGGTACACAACAGGCGGGTGTAGAGGCCCGCAATGATGTCACGGTAAACCACTGCCGCCTCGCCGCGTGAGCGACGAAGGAAAAATCGGGCTATATGCTGGAAACGCCGGAACGTATCCGTGGGTACCGGACCTCGGAGGTTCGGTGACAATCTCTGCGGTGAACCGGCCAATCAGCAGGCAACCAAAGCGATCAGAATCTTTGGCGGCGAACAGTGGCAAGGTAGGAGGTTACGACGGCTTGCTTTCGAGCACAGCGAAAGAAGAGGCCAGCTTCAGCAAAGCTTCGGAAGTTGATTCCGACTTGCCAACAGTCTGCCTCTTTTTCGCTCCTGTACTTACGCTTAAGCGTCGGCTTCCCAACCTTGACCTCAAACTCTTCTAAGAGAGAAAGAAAGTCAGGAAGCCACTTTCCGGAACTTGTGAAGAGCAGAGCGAAGAGGTTGAATTTGAGCCCGGCCTGACTTTGGCCGTTGGTGGTCTTGCCCTATCGGGTGTGCCCATCCGTGTCCATGAGACCGGCTATGAATTCCCGCTTTGCCGATCCGCCGCTCAGCGTGGGCAATCGAGTCTTCCCCATCGTGATGTCCCTCAGATGACGAGCCAGATTGCTGTCTGTGAGTCGAAGGCGAGTCAGATGACGACGTCGAGGATTGGGACGTGGACTGCAAGAGTGGTGACTGACCTCGTGATGGAAACGGGCGACTGTCTCAAGGACATCCCGATCAGCCATCGCGAAAGTCAGAGTCGCTCGCTTGGCCGTTCCATGAAACGAGCCATCGCCCATGTAGACGCCAGCGATGTACGCTAATTTAGGGGCACGTGATTATGTCCATGCCTCAATTTTGGTGTAACTTCGCAGGAAAGTCAAGATTCCTTGTGAGTAGGTGCCTCAACGACTGCACGCCCGACCCTCGATCGAGGTGATGATACAGTCTGGCCCCCATGGCGACATGGGGAGGCTGGCAGAAATGACCAGCCCCCGACGAAAGTCGGAGTAACAAAAGCGCGCTATCCGCAACTGGTTCGCGAACCGCAACCCGCTGGTGACCCGCCTCTCCTACGTGCCGGTCGAGCGGGTGGACTTCCTGATGTACACCCATCAGTACCGGGGTCGGGGCACCTACCTGGCCACTGCAGTCTCCTCCAGCAGCACGACCAGTCTGACCGTGGGCGACGCGACCTTCTTGATGAACCATGACCTGCTCGACCTGACCGACCCGGCAAC
The DNA here is from genome assembly GCA_021324445.1 of Isosphaeraceae bacterium. Classification (GTDB taxonomy): domain Bacteria; phylum Planctomycetota; class Planctomycetia; order Isosphaerales; family Isosphaeraceae; genus JAJPJC01. The sequence continues at coordinate 21,731 of JAJPJC010000297.1, read as the reverse complement.
GGGGAACGTCGAGCGGGTGCAGATCAACGGCGACCCGACCTCTTCCACCACGATCAACGTCACGCGCGGCGTGTCGACCATCGTCTCGGGGACGTACACCGCGCCTCCCACCGGGAGCTACCTCACGGGACTCTCCTCGATCGGGGCGGGTTCCAGCGGCAACCTCAACATTGCGCTGGTGGGCAACGCCCGAACAGGCGCCGAGGTCAACCAGACCGGTCTGACCACCGTCGGCGTGTCGCGCACCCAGTATTGCCAGACGTTTCAGTTCCCGGTGCAGGTCGGCGGGTCCGCACAGACGGCACGCGCCCAAGTGATGCCGGGCGGCATCCAGACGCCGTTCGACTTCAACATGACCGTGCAACTGCAAAACATGGTCGACGACATCGAGAACTGCATCTACTACGGCCAGGCCCAGGCGCCCAATGATGCGGTCGGCATCACAGCCAAGATGAACGGCCTGAAGTACATCCTCCAGACGAACAACACCACCAGCCCGACCAACGCCAGTGCCTACGGGGCGACCGACCTGATCCGCGACACACTCCAGGCAGCACGTCAAGGCGGCGGCGAGCCGGATCTTCTGCTCGTCTCGACCAACTTCATGAGCGGCTTTGCGACCTGGGGCCAGGCGATCCAGCGCGTGCCGGCCGGCGAGACGGCCTTCGGCACTCCGATCAACGTATTCGAAGCCCCGTTCCTTCACGGCGTTACCATTGTCGAGGCGCCACTCCTGCAGCCCTTCACTGCCATCGCCCTGACTTCGTCCGAGGTCTATATCCGCAATAAGCGGAACCCGTTCTGGCAGCTTCGCGGCAGCCGTGGGGACATGGTCGAGGGGGATTGGATCGCCGAGCTGGCCATCGAGGTCGTCAACGAGCCGCATCACGCCTGGGTCCAGGGGATCACGGCGTTCTCGGCTAACTGATTCCTTTTGTCCGTTGTCCGTCATCCGTTGTGCGCTGTTCGGCGACGCCGGCTGACGGCCCTTGCCCGAACGACGAGGCATTCGGACGACGGCGGAGACGGCGCACGGGACGGTACCCCTACGACGGACGACGGACGACGGACAAAAGAATATGTGGCACTTCCGCGGCACTCCCTTCTATCTCGATGCCCAGGCTGACCGGATGGGGCTTTCCAAGGTCCTGGTCGACCGGGCGCGAACCAACCATGAGATCCACCGAGTGGCCTTGCTCCTGGGTCAGCTTTGCGAGCGCTACCACCGGGCGCCCAAGGAGGAGGGCCGGGCCGTCGTCTTCCCCGCCGAGCTGGCGCAGATCCAGGGGGGCCTCGGACAGGCCGAGTGCGAGATCTCCAAGCTGCACGCTCTGGCCGCGGCGGCGACGGCGATGATCGACGAGGCCTACCGGGCGTTCGGCCTGGCGATCCCGGAGCGGACGCACCGCGTCATCTGCGACTCCGACACGGCACCAGCCCCGGCTGACCTGGTCCCGATCCGGCTCCACCCCAAGCACCCCCGAGCGGCGAAGGAAAAAGTCTAACTCGACGCCGAACCTCGACTCTCGGGCCGCCAGGGCCTGTACACCGTGTAGTCACGGGGATCACCACCACGATAGACGACGCCTCGGCTGCGGCACCGTCCAACGCCGCGGGCTGAGTAGCCCGGCTGGAGGTAACACGGTACTCAAAAGGGCGCGGACGCCTTATCGGGCGGCGGACGTCTTGCTGAACCACGAACCCTGAAAACCGAGTACTGAAGCGCAACGACTCTGAACACTGGAGCGAACGAAGTGAACGCCAAAGACATCCCCGTCCGCGGCAGCGCCCTCCGCGGAGCCGTGAAGCCCCCGAACAACACCGATCCCGGCAACCGGGCGGCCAACGGCTATTTACCGCTGGACAAGAATCCCTCCACCGTTCGTCCGGCCAACGAGCCCCGCGCCGGCGACCGCCGTAGCGGTACGATGCCGCTTGGCGGCATGTCCAGCCCCGTGAAGCCGCCGAACCACCGCTTCGACGTCGGCTTGGCTCAGATGCCCCAACCGGCCGCGGCGGACACGCCGGCCGCGGGCGCTGTCCCCGTGCATCCCTTCACCGGCGGGGGACTCCCGGCCAGTGGGTTCAAGCGCGGCAGGTGATCACACCGGCCGTGTGAACGGTGGAATTCCGCCACGAGCGCAGCGTCCTTCCCCCCACGTGGGGAGAGGGATCGCCATTCCTCACGAGGGATCCATGACCGAGCCCCGCTATCCCACGCCCGCCCGGGAAGTCATCGACGAACGTGCCGATTGCTCCCCGAGAGTCGCCGCGAACCCACCCCGCCCCGCGCAAGGCAGCTCTCCCCAGGGCGAGCACCACGCCGCGGGTGGCAGGCCCGAGCATCACCGCCCCGATGGCGGTACGCAGATGGGCCACCAGGCCCCGAGCGGGTGGCCACAGTATCACCGCTCGTCGAGAGGAGCGCCGAGGATGGAAGAATGAGGACGGAGGAACGGCCGTCTGCTCCTTCATCCTCCGTCCGCAATCTTTCGAGAGGACTCTGCCAAAGGTGAAAGCCAAAACGCCCTCGCAGAAGCAACTCGATGCCTGGCTCCGGGAATGGCAGCGGATCCTCCGCCTCCAGGACTGGGAGGTCAAGGTCGCGGCCAGGCGCGAGCGAGCGATGCACAGCGATGAGTGCGAAGGCTGTAACCGCTACCAGCCCGAGCTGAAGCGCGCGAGCATCCACATCCGCGACCCGCTCGACGATCCCGAGGATGCGGATTTCCCGCCCGATCCCGAGACCACGATCGTCCACGAACTGTTGCATTTGCACTTCGCGCCGTTTTATGTCACGAAAGGATTGCTGAACACATTGCAGGAACAGGCAATCGAGGCGATCGCCCAGAGCCTGGTGGGACTCAAGCGACGAGGCAAGGCGATTGTTAACAAGTGGAGTCGGATCCCGCCCCCGGTAAAGCAGAAGCCAGCGGCAAAGCAGCCGCCCCGGACGGACAAGAGGGCGGCTGGTCCGGCACGATCGCCTGGTGTGCACCGGAGAGTAACCGCGAAGCTGCCAACCGCCGAGCCGCGTGCGATGGCCGCCCCGCGACTCATTTCCGCAGTTCCCATGGCCGCGAAACGGATCCGGAGGGCGACCTCGAAGAGCGAGGGCGGCTAGAAGATGCCCTGCTTGGACGCGCAAACCAAATCCATCACCTGGGGGATAGTCAGCTTCGCCTGGGAGCCGACCTTGCCAATGGCGATCTCGGCCGTCCGTGGATTCGCTGTGGCCCCTGATGGGCCGAGGGCCCGACGACCTTCCATCGCTCGGAGATGCTCCTCTCCGTGGCAATCCGAATCAGGGCTCTCCAAGCTGTCGCGAGTGGCATAGGTCCTGCAACCGTCCTTGTGATGCACGACCACGATTTCGGGGACCCGTGCCTCCACCCGAGAATGATACACGTCAATGCCCCTCAGTACAAGTCTGCCGTCACAAACGAGCCCAACGTACTGTACGGACGAGGACATCCTCGTGCGCGCCGGCGGTGATTTCCCCATCCTCTGCCCGGCCTGGCAGCGGATGGCGGCAGGCACCGACGGAAGCTTCTCTCCAGAGTCGCCTTGGGTGCTCACGTCGGCATCGGTGAACTTCCAGGCCAACGGGGTCGCGCCCAATCAGGTCTGCTGGCTTACGCAACCCAAGACAAGCTTCCCCGGCGGCGGTACGCTGCTGGCGATCGACTCCGTCAGTGGGAACTCCATCACCTTGAGGCACGCGCACCAGGACCTGTATATTGGCCAACCGCCGGGAGCCGGTGGCGTGCCTTTAGTCCAATTCGCGGTCCCCACGCTCTCGACGCAGATTGAGGAAGCGTCGTACAACATCAAGCGGCGGTTCGCCATCGACGACAGCATCGGGAGCGACGTCGACCGCCAGTCCTCCTGGATCTACGACATCCGCGAGCTCCGGGAGGCGACGGTGCTGACCGTCCTTCTCCAACGGTATCTTCAGGAGGCGCGCACCGAGCGCGGCGACTTCGACAAGAAGGTCCAGCGGATTCGCCAGGAACTCGATGACGTGCTCGCGCGGGTCCAGGTGCGTTGGGGGCCCTTCGGCAATAGTGCCGAGCCCAGCACGCTTTTCGGGTGCAAGCTCAGCCGATGACCACACCGATCGCGGAAGACCCCGCCGCGCTCATCGCCGAGGGCGTGGCCGCACTGCGCCGCGGCCAGGCCCGCGATGCGGAGTCCCTCTTCCTCCAGGCCCTGCGGCTCGATCCCCACAACCCCAAGGCGCTCTCGAACCTGGGAGGCGTGCTCCGCCAGCGCGGCGCTTACCGCAAGGCCGAATCCGCTTACCGGCTGGCCTGCCGGCTCGCGCCCAGTGCCGTGCGGCTGTACAACCTGGCCGCTGCCGTCCGCGACCAGGGGCGGCTGAGAGAGGCTGAGATTATCCTGGGCGAGTCCCTGGAGATCGATCCCGAATACCTGCCGGCGCGTGCCCTGCTGGGCCATTGGCGGATCGAGAACTGGGAACGGGGCGCCCCGGTCGAGAATCTCGATTCCGCGATTGGCGAGTTCACTCGAGCCCTCGAACTCGACCCCGGCTGCCCCGACCGGATCGCCACCCTGGCGATGGCGCACCAGGAGGCTGGGCACTGGCCGGAGGCAATCCAGCTCTGGGACCATTGCTGCGCCCTGGTCCCCGACAGCCCTGAGCCCTATCACCGCCGCGGCCAGTGCCGGCTCGCCCAGGGGGACTTCGCCGGGTGGACGGACTGGAGCCGCCAGCACGACCGGCCGGAGATCGCGCGCTGCCGGCGGATGGTGACCGACCGGCCGCTCTGGGACGGCTGCCACGCCCCCGAGGCCACCCTCCTGCTCTACAACAACCACGGAGCCGGCGACGCGATCCAGTTCGTTCGCTACGCGGCGCGGGCTCGCGAGCGCGTCGGGCGCCTGATCGTCGCCTGCGATCCCGCGTTGACGCGGCTGCTCCGCCTCGTCGAGGGGGTCGACGCCGTGGTCGACTACAACCGCCCGATCCCGCCCCATGATACCCAGTGCAGTCTGATGGCACTGCCGGGCGTCCTGGGCGCGACGCTCGACGACATCCCCCCGGCGCCGTACCTCCGCGCGCCGGAGCGGCTGGCCGAAGCCTGGCGCGAGCGCCTGGAGCCGATCCTCGCCGGCGCCGCGGTCCGCGCGGGCGTCTGCTGGCGGGGCGACCCGCGCCACCGGCTCGACCGCCGCCGGTCGTTTCCGCCCGGGATGCTCGCGCGGTTGGCCGATGTTCCCGGCGTGAGCCTCGTCAGCCTCCAGCAAGGACATTCCGACGCCCTTGACCCGCGGGTCCACACCCTCGGACCGGAGTACGCCGCCGGCGACTGGCTCGACACGGCCGCCGTCCTGGACCGGCTCGACCTGGTGATCGCCTGTGACACCGGGATCGCCCACCTGGCCGGGACCCTGGGGTGTCCCATCTGGATCGCGCTGGCCCAGCCGCCAGACTGGCGCTGGTTCCTCGACCGCGACGACTCTCCGTGGTATCCGGCTGTCCGGCTGTTCCGGCAGCGCCGTCCCGGCGACTGGGAAGGCGTCTTCGATCGCATGGCCGCCGTGCTGCGCTCGGTCGTCCGCTCCCTTGTTATTGGTTATTTGTGATTGGTTATTTGTGATTGGCCGGTGACGAACAGTGGCCGGGCGGCACGCCCGCGCCGCCTTGCTCCAGACCAATAACAAATAACCAATAACAAATAACCAATAACAACTAACAAGCAACTCGCGAAACCAGGACCCACAGGACCAATCCTCATGGCAGCTCTTCAAGGCCAGGCCAACATTCCCTCCACGGCCCTTCCCGCCGCCAGCTCGCTGACCGTCGCCCGCGTCAAGGCCGCGGCCAACCAGCGGGTCCGGGTGCAAGGGTACGGGTTCTACTTCGACGGCACGAGCAACTCCGCGGTGCCGGTGCAGATCCGGATCGGCCGGATCGCCACCGACATCACATCCCCGAGCTCGCTGACGATCACGCCCAACGAGGAAGAGCTCACCGAGACCTTCCAGACCTCGGCGGCCCAGAGCCCGGCGCACGCCTCCGAGCCGGTCTACGGCAACATCCTCAAGACGATCACGGTGCACCCCCAGCTCGGGTACGAGTACCTGGCGCCGCTCGGCCAGGAGATCATCCTCAAGGGCGGCGGCATGCTTGGCTTCGAAGCGACGGCGCAGGCCGCGGTGGATGTTCGCGGCTACGTGATGTTTGAAGAATAGCAAATATATAAGTTTCTCTTTAATATCGACATGGCGAGCGGCTTTCGGCACATTGCGCACCTGCTTCCACTCATCACGGAGAGAAACGCGGTCCTCTGGGGCTACCGCTTCTCGGGCAGCCCCGGCGAACCGCGGGCCCTGGCCATCACCGCCGCCCAGATCGCCGCCGCGCTCAGGAGTTAACTGATGGCTGCCCCCGTCTACAGTGCCGGCACCGTCGGCAACCTGATCAACGCCGTGTCGATCGCCGCCGGCGGCTCCAAGGACGCCGCCGCGTTCTACGACGGGTCCACCGTCGTCGAGACCCAGCTCACACTGGAGCTCATCACCGGTTCGACCGCGCCGTCCAAGCAGACGACCTTCAACATCTACAAGGTCTATGCCGCGGGCTCGTCGGCGCCTTTGACCTTCGCGTCCAGCGCCTCGGCGGGCGCCACCACGATCACGCTCAACTCGGCCGGCAGCCTGCAAAAGGGCATGCAGTTCCTGATCCAGCAGGCATCCGGGTCGAAACTCGGCGAGGTGGTCACGGTCTCGTCGATCGCGGGCGCCGCGATCACCCTCGCGGCGGGTACGATCAACGCCTACTCGACGAATGACCTGGCGTACTACATCGCCCAGACGGCGACCTTCACCGCGGCGCCGGCGAGTTCCTCCGGATCGTGGTCGGCCAGCAGCGACTACTCGGTCGCCGTGTTCCTGGGACCGGGCCAGTGGTGCGTCCAGGCGGTCAACACGGACACCTCGGCGAGCGTGACCGTCAACGTGACCTATGACCAGGTAACGAAGTATCAATAGCCCGCGGTACGCGGCCGCCGGCAAAGACGAGGACGGTCGCGATGTTGCCGTCCGCCGGCCGCCGCCCACCGCCTCAAGACGAAGCGAGCCCATGCTCGACACGCGCTGGCCGAACAAGCCGCCGCCCGGCACGCTGATCGACTGGAGCCAGGAGATCAACACGGGCCTGGCGCTGGAGTGGGCATTCAACGAAGGGAGCGGCCCGTGCGTCTACAACAAGACCAGCCTGGCCGCGAACGCGACCGGAACCTTCTCGAGCACGTCGCTTTCCTGGAGTCCTCGGGGGGTGAAATTCCCCGCGGGCGATTACCGGGTCGACACCGGAGTCACGGTTCCGTTCCTGCCCTTCGGCCCGTCGGCTGCCTGGGGGATGGAAATTTGGCTGGCGATCACCGCGACGGTCCAGCTCTGCACCTTCTGGGGCTTCGGCGCCGAAACCCTCCCCTCCAGCTCCGTTTCCCATGATCTCCGCTTCTTCATGGCCTACGGCGGCAGCTCCCCCTACAATGTGTATTTTTGGGGGGGGAGCTCCGACTGGGCCACCGGCGTCAACTGGATCACGGACGGTGCGCCGCATCAGTACGTGCTCACGACGCCGGGCGGCTCGACCACACCGACGATCAGCCTGTATGTCGACGGCGTGTTCCGGGCCAGCGGCACGCCCGGCAACCCCCTGGCGTCGGCGGCGGCCGGCGGGCTCTCCGAGGTCTGCGCCGGCGGCCGGCACTCCTCGGGCACGGGCTCGTTCGTCGGCCAGTTCATCCGCGGCCGGATCTGGTCGCGCTGCCTTCAGGCCGCGGAAATCCAATCGGCTTATCTCAGGCCATGGGCATCCTACCGGCCGGGACCGGCCCGGGACTGGGCGGCGTGGATGGGAAGCGCCGCGGGCGGGCACCTTTACGGCTATTCCGGCACGGGGGGAGCTGTCCTGCACCCTCTGAATCTTCCCTCCAGCGACCTCTACCGGTACCGGGACTGAGTTGTCTCCGGGTTCCCGGTTGCCGGTCGAAGGCGAGACAGGAAAGACCGACGGCCCGTTCCCCAACTGGGGACCGGGAACCGGCAACGAGGAACTACCCCGATGCCCCAGCAGGTGGGCAGTCCCGCGGACGCTGCCGGCAGCACGGCCCTGACGCCGGCCGGCTCGTCCGTCCGCCCATCCCCCCGGGTTCGCGCGGGCCGGGCGTGGATGCCCAAGTTCTTCCCGCTCCTGGGTCCTGGACCCCTGGAGTGGAACCTCGCGCGTCGCAAGCCGCGGGCGTTGTGGCGCCGCGGGTTTGCGGGCTTTGCCGGCGCGCCTGCGGGCCTGCCGGGGCTGCCGGTGGCCGGCCGACCGGTGCCGGTGAGCCGGCGAGCCGGCCGCGTCTGGATGCCGGTCCTTCCCGGCTCGGCGCCGGAGTTCCCGCCGGGCGGGCCTGGCCAGTGGTCAGTGGTCAGTGGTCAGAGACGGCCACGACCGCAGACCCGCCGTGTCGGGATCGTGATCCCGGCGCCGCTCGGCACGGCCGCCCCAGTCCACCTGAGCGTCTCCCGGCCCGTCGCGCGGTTCGTTCCACCGCGGCGCGGCCATGCCGGGCTGCCGATGCCGGCGCCGCTGAGCACGGCCGGCCCGAGTCGCCAGGGCATTGTCCGGCCCGTCGCGGGGCGCGTCCCAACGCGGCGGGGCGGAGTCTGGTCCCCAGGGTGGCTCACACCCCCAGCGGCTTCGCAAGCTGAGGGGAGTGCCCACTGGCTGCCGGCTAGAGACCACAGAGGACCACGACCGCGGGCCGGCCGAGTCTGGCTGCCCTCCGGGTTGCCCCTCATGGGCGCCTCGCCGGTGCCCTCACTCTGTTTCCCTGGCGGTCTGTCAGTCCGCCGCCAAGGCGACGACCGGGCGCGGCAGCAGTCGGGCGGGTTGATTCGCTTTGTCCCGGTGGGTCAGTTCAGCCAGGGCCAGGTCGAGTACCACGTCTATTCGAACACGGGTGTTGACGACCCGATCAACTACGACTTGCCGATCGCCACGGTCACCGCGACGACCTGGACGCTGGGGGGACTCGCCCGCCCCGGTGACTGGAAGTTCGGCGTTCGAGCTTTCTGGAGCAGTTCGGGCCTCGAGGAACAGAACCTCGATTGCGCCGTCGCGATCATCCTCGATGCTTTCGGCAACGACATCACGTATCGCCCGGCGCCCCCCACCGGCCTGAGGGCCTTCGCCACGGCGGGAGGCGGGATCACAGCCGAGTGGTACTACCCCCCGGTCCGCACGCCGGCCAATGCGATCATCGCCGGGCGCGGAGTGCCGACGGGCTTCCACATCTACGTTGGCGTGGGTGGCACTCCGAATTACACAACACCGGCGGCAACCGTCCTGTACAGTTCTGGCTTCGCCGGCACGTTCCAGGCGAACCTCTCTGGTCTCTCCGACGGTACCGCATACACGATCGGCGTCCGGGCCTACAACGCCAGCGCCGAGGAACCGAACACGACAACTGTCACCGTCATCGCCGACGCGACAGGGCCGACGCCTGTGGTCGGCCTGACCGCCACCGCGATCGTTTAGTTTCTCCACTGCGCTCGGTTTCCAGTTGCCAGTTGGGGAACCGGGCCAGCCTGTCTTTTCTGAACTGGCAACTGGCAACTTAAAACTGAGCACAGCGAAGAAACGATGTCGATCAACACCACCCAACAGACCGGTGTCAAGGTGATCACGGGCGTCACAGCCACCGGCGGCGCCCAGGCCACAGCCTATCCTCTGGGACCCCACAGGCTGATGGTCGAGGTGTCGAGCGTGCCCAGCGGGTCCGGGGTGATGCTGCCGTCCTGCAAAGTGCCCAGCGTCGTCGCGATCAAGAATGCCGACCCGAGCAACACACTGTCGATCTATCCGCCCACCGGCGGCACGATCAACAACGGTGCCGTGAACGCCTCGTTCTCGCTCTCGGCGGGCAGCCCCACCGCGACCTTCTGGTGCTCCTCTCCTACCAACTGGTACAACTGATTTGTCATTGGTCATTGGTCATTTGTAATTGATCAAGAGCCGCGCAACCCGGCTGCCCTGGCCAATGAGAAGTGCCTGATGACCAAGGACCAATAACAAGAGCGCAGCGACACATGAGCTGGTACAACAGCGCCTGGAAATACCGCCTGCCGGTGCCCATCACCTCCACGAGCGCCACGTCCGCGCTCTCATATTGCCAGATCCCGATCGCGATCACCGGAGCGGCTTATACCTCGATCACCACGCACGGGCAATCCACCCTGGCGGACATCGTCGTCACGGACTCCGACGGCCTCACGCCGTTGCCGTTCGCGCTCGAGCAGATCGATACGACCAACAGCGTCGTCTACCTGTTGGTCAAGGTGTCGGTCCCGGCCAACAGCAGCAAGACGATCTACGTCTATTATGGAAACGCATCGGCAACCTCCGTCTCGAACTACGGCACAACGGTCGGACCCAGTGCCTCACTCCCGAGCGAACTGGACATCGCCAACCAGTCCAATGCGCCCGGAATCAACTGGCAACCCCAGGTGATCCGGTTCCGCCATCAGGATCAGCCCAACGGCGGCGGCGCCAGTCTCAATGGCAAGCTGTTCTGTGTGCTTATGACCGGGGGCACCACCAGCCAGCCGTTCAACCAGTGCTCCTTGTCGAGCACGACCTCCTCCAACAGCGGATCCACCTGGTCGGCGCCTGTAACCCTCGTCACGCCCGCGAGCAACCACAGCTTCTACTCCCGTTCTCTGTGCGAGCTTTCCGACGGCACGCTGGTCCTGATCTACACCTATGGCGTGACGAGCACGCTGGGGTCGAACTGCCCCAACTTCGTGGCCAAGTCCACCAATGGCGGCGTCACGTGGACCAACCTTTCGACGACGGCTTCCAACAGCCTGAACGTCGTGGCCGACGGCAACAACCCCAACGCGACGACGTATGGCCCCATCCTGACCGACGGCCTCACCGGCAACCTGGTGGTGACCTATTACTCCTGGACGACCACGCCAACCTATAATCTGTATCTCATCACGTGCCCGTTCGGTGTGGACTACACCAACGGGTCCAACTGGTCGATCAAGGGGACGATCTCCACATCGCCCAGCCGGGCGCTGTCCGAGACGGCCATCTGCCAGGTCGCACCGGGCCAGTACATCGCCGTCTCGCGTGACGACAGCCCGAGCACGACGGACGACCTCTGGATCACCGCGACCACGGGTGCCAACAGCGGTGCTGCGTGGGGCACGCCGGCGCGGATGAACATCCCTGGCGTCGGCACTGGCGGCAGCACCCAACAGGCGGTCTCACCCTGGATCCAGCCCTTGTCGTCGGGGAACCTGGCCCTCTTCTGGGGCCTGCGCTACGGCACGACTGGCTTTGGCATTGCGGCGGCCCTGATCACCGATATCACGCTGAGTACGACGACCTGGCTGGACCGGCCGATCGCCCAGCCGTTCATGCAGACCCAGACCGGCAACAACGGGACGAACACCGGCTACCCGACCGCCGACCTGAACACGGACGGCTCGATCGCGTTGACCTTCTGCTACACGCCGCTGAACACAACGGCCGAGACGAATGTCGGCTACCTCAGGATCACCGAGGACTGGCTCGCGAATCAGGGTAACCAGTACGACTCCTGCCAGAGCTTCGGCTCGGCCTGGACCTCGGTCGGGTCGAACGCGACCGTGGACTCGACCCACACGCTGAATGGGGCGGCACACAGCCTCAAGTTCGACAACTCCGCCGGGGCCGGAGCCAACGCCCACCGCAACTCGTGGTCCTCGGACAACACGATTCAGACACCCAAGGTCGGGTTCACCGTCTGGCGCTACGACAGCCAGATCGACATCAACCAGGCCAATGCGCTGGACATCTATGACGGTTCCAACAACCGGCGCACCCTCGTCAGCACCATGGGTACTCCGGCCGAGCGGATTCAGTGGTACGACGGTTCGACGTACCACGATTTCGGCTCGGGCGTCACCGCGTCGCTCAACCGGTGGAACCGCCACACGTTTTGGGCGAACATCGCCGCCTCGGGCGGCGTGACCGGCAGCTTCCAGCTCAACAGTGGGACCAGCTACTCCACTCTGGGTCAAGCCGCCACCGGCGCCGCCCCTCAGTCCGTGTTCATACTCGCCGGAAGTACCAGCGGGACCTCGAACAGCACCCTCTGGATCGGCACCTTCTATACGCACCAGTACGTTAGCTCCGTCCCGACCGTCTCGGTTGGCAGCGAGCAGGTCCTGACCAGCACGAGAGGCGGCGCGGCCGCGCTGCTCCTAGTCGCGTAGTCGCTCCGCTGGCGCTCGATCCCTTCCCTGCGCCCGGATTCTGAGGATGAGGTCTGAGGATGAGGGATGAGGGCAGACAGTCCCCCTCCGGCCCCTGCCCTCCGCTGGTCCCCTTTCATCCCTCATCCCTCAACCCTCATCCCTTCCGAAGACCGGCTGGTCTTCAACTCAGAAACTCAAAACTGAGCGAGCGAAGCGAGCGCAGAAAACGAGCGCAGAAAACGAGCGAAGCGAGCGCAGAAACCATGTCCAGCCTCCGCATCCAGGGCAACTGGAACACCCAGACGGCCGCCTCGGGCAGCTGGCTCTCCGGGCAGAGCGCCTGCTCGCTGTCGTTCTTCCTGCGCCCCAATGCCGTCTTGCCCCGGAATGTCAGTATCCTCCAGATGCCGGCGGGCTCGGGGATCGCCAACATCTTCGCGGACAGCTCGACCGCGGGCCTGATCAACCTCTTCGCCTTCGGCACGGGCAACAACGCGGAGTCCAGCTTCCGCGTGGTCGCGGGCGGCGTGTATCACATCGCCCTGGCCTGGAATTCGTCCGGGTCCCAGGCGTGGTACGTCAACGGCGCGAGGCTCGCCGGCTCGATCACCAACGGCGGCAACACTGTCAGTGACGCCGGTCACCTGTACATCGGCTCCAGCGCCACCGGCGCCGACTACCAGATCGAAGACCTGGCGATCTGGAACGGCTACGCCCTCTCGGCGACCGACATCACCAACCTGGCCAACCGGGTCAACACGCCGGGCACGCTGGGCACGCCGGCCTCCTACTGGTGGACGCTCGCCGGCACCGCCAACGCGACCGCCAACCCCGCCGTCGATGCCGCATTCGCCAACAATCTGGGGGGCGGCAGCCAGTTCTCGGCCCCCAGCGGCGCGGGGACCGGCGTCTACTCGCCCGACACGCTGGCGCTGCCGGCTGTCTCAGGCGCGGTGCTCGATGCCTACATCAGCAAGTCGGGCAAGCTGGCCTTCATCCTCTGCGGCCTGCCCACGCTCGGCTTCGAGATGGTGGGCAACTCCGGCCAGTACACCTATCAGGTCGCCTCGATCCGCGTCGTCTCCGGCGGCGCCAATTACTCGAGCGCGCCGGTCGCAACGCTCGTGGGCGGCACGCCCTCGACCCCGGCCGTGCTGGGGACGCCGATCGTGGTGGGCGGCGCGATCGTGGGCGTGCCGGTCAACGCCGGCGGGGTCGGCTACCTGGCAACCGATTCGCTCTCGGTCCAGGTAACCGACCGGACCGGCTCCGGCGCCAGCTTCGCGATCACGCTGGGCGGCCTGCCCGTGCCGGTGACCGCCCTCTCGGGCACGCAGCCGACGATCATGGTCAACGGCACCGCGGCCACGCTCAACCCGGCGGCCTCGACCAGCGGCGCGTTCTGGACCAGCCTGACCCATGACGCCCCCTGGGTCGCCTACCAGCTTCAGACCCCGGTCACCGCCGGCCAGACCGTGACCTGGAGCGCGCCCGCCGGCTGGGCCTCGATCTCAAGCGGAGCGCTGCCGGCCGTGTCCTCGGGCACGCCGATGAGCAACTATGCCGGCGTCCTCGAGCCGGCGTTCCGTATTCCCGCGTCCGGGTTGTCGCTGATCGTGGGCGTCAACGCCGGCAGTATCCCGGGGACCAACTACAACCAGTATGCCCTCCAGGGCAACCGCGCTCGCAACTCATTCTGGGCGCCGGGCTCGGGAGGCACCATCAGCCTTGATCCGGGCGGCGGCTTGATTTCCTGGACCGGCGGCAACCCCACCTGCACGGTCTGCAAGCAGACTTACGGCAATGTCGTGGACGGCCTGGCCAACCCCTATCTCCCCGGTCCCACGCTGGTCGCGCAGGGCGGGGGTTCCGGCGCGGTCCTGATCCCGATCATCAACAACGGCAACGGCGGTCCCGGTCCCATCACCTCCATCGTGGTCCCCACCGGTCAGGGGGGTTCCGGATACCCCAGCACGGGCACGGTCGCCATCACCTACGGCGGCGGCTGGGGCGCCGCGGCGACCTACACGGCCTCCGGCGGCGCGATCCAGTCGGTGACCGTGACCAGTGGCGGCGGCGGTTATGCCGATGGGCTCTGGAAGCTCGGCTACACCGACAGCGCTCCATCCACTCCCACCATCGCGGTCCTGGCCGATGTCTCCGGCAACATGACCTGGCTCGATCTCTCGACCTACTCGGGACTGCCCTCATCCCTGTCCAGCCTGATCAGCGGCGGCCCCGGCAGCTCCAACATCACGCGGGCCTACTACGGGGCGCTGCGCTCCAGCTTTTCGAGCGAGTCGCCCGACATTCAGATTCAAATCTCCGGCGGCGCCGTCTCGGGCGGCGTCGCCACCAACGGAGCCGGCGACTCCTTCATCGTGGCGCCCCCCAACTGCGCGCCGGGTCAGGCCGCGGGCATGAATCCCGACCCGAACTACCTGGGCTGGCTCACTTTCGGCGGGGGGAAGTATGCCGGGGTGATCCGCTTCATGGATTCGATCCTGGGTTACGGCGGCACGAACACCTCGGTCGATTACGGCACCCTGCCACAGTCCGGCCAGTATTCCTGGAACGCCGCGACCACCAGCGCGATCCCGATCGCGGGGGTCCGGCCCTATGACCTGTCGGTATCACCCAACGTCTACGCCAGCAGCCAGTGGCCGGGGACCGGTCAGACCACCGCGCCGGGCGGATCGCCGGAACCCTACATGTGGACTCCCGTGAACCGGGCCTGGACCTTCAACACCTCGAACACGACCGCCCTGGAATTCTTCACCACCACGCCTCACGGGCTCAAGTCGATCCAGACGCCGGCTTTCGGCGGCATCGTGCAGGAGCCAACGAGCCAGCCGGCTCCGTTCCAGTTGCTGGTCCAGAACGGCCAGTCCGGCGGCACGGCCGGCGCTCCGGTCGCCATCAACGTGGCGGCCATTCAAACTGACATCTGGGTCACCAGCGCGACCTCGTTCGTGGTCGCCTGGGGGGGCGGCTCCGGCTCCGGCCTGCCCAATGGAATCGGCTCGGCCTACTGCACGCAATCCACCGCGGCCAACAGCGTCAACTACCTGGACATCACGGCCGGAGGGTCCGGCTACACCAGCCAGCCGGCCGTCGCGATCGCGCCGCCGAGTGGTGCATGGTCCACCGCGCTGGCCCGGGTCGTCGTCGGTAACGTCGCCGGCTCCGGCACCGTCTCGATCAACAGCGGCTCGACCGCGTTGACGTTCAGCACCAGCCAGTCCGGCCTGGCCGGTCAGAAGATCGTCATCACGGGCGATTCCTCGGGGGATGTCTACACGATCCAGTCCGGGTCCGGCACGTCCTGGACGATCAGCCCGGCCTACGGCGGCTCCTCCAATGCCTCGGGCGCGGCCTGGTCGTACCACAACGGGATTCAGAGCGTCACCCTCGACTCGGGGGGCAATAATTACAGTGTCACGCCCAATGTAACGCTGGCGACCGGCGGCTTCGGTACGGGCGCATCCTTCAGCGTCACGCTCTCGGGAGGCGCCGTCACGGCGATCACACCCACGGCGTCCGGGTCCGGCTACCCGGTCTATTCGGGGCTCCAGATCGATCCGCCCGGCCTGATCGCGACCGCCGTCCCCACCGTTTCGGGCGGAGCCGTCACCGCGCTGACGCTCGTCTCGGGAGGAGCCGGCTATATGCTGGGCGCTCCCGAGGTGATCATCACGGGCGATGGCATCAGCGCCCGGTTCACGGCGACGGTCAACGGCGCCGGGCAGGTCACCGGCTTCACTCAGGTCGCGGGCGGGTCGGGCTACACGTCGGCCCACACGTCCGTTGCGATCGCGCCACCGCCGTCGCAGGCGACGGCCTATATCAATGGGCTTTCCGGCGGCTCGATTCCCACGACGGCGGTGGGATCGACGCCCGGCGGAGCCACGATCATGGCCCCGGGGTTCGGTTATGGGACAACCGCGCCGGCCGTGACGATCTCGGGCGGCGGGGGGTCCGGCGCGGCGGCGACGGCCGTCCTGACCTATCCCTTCAAGATCTTCCTCAGCTACAACGGCGGCAACATCCCGGTGGAGCTGGCCTGCTCGGTCGTCAACGCCATCCCGGGCTGCGCCGGCTGGTTCAACGTGCCGATCGGGCTCTCGGACGCCGGCTGCACGGCCTATGCCAGTGACGTCCTGACCAATCTCCAGCCGGGACATCAGTGCTGGATCGAGTTCAGCAACGAGGTCTGGAACCTCGGGGACAAGACCATCCCCACCATGCTCATTGGCCAGTTCCCCTCCTCGACCGTACCGGCCGAGGACGTGGTTCTCGGCCGCACCGCGCAGGTCCACAGCCTCTTCAAGGCGGCCTTCACCGCCGCCGGCCGCGGCGGCGATCTGGTGCGCCTCTTCGGCGACTGGTTTTCCAATACCGGCTGGACTCAGGAGATCGTCACCTACGCCAATGCCCACAATACCCCGGTTGATGCAGTGGTCCAGGCGCCGTACATCGATATCCCGACCACGGGACAGGGCGTTCCGGAGCCATCCTTCGTCACGGCGGCGGCGTCGTGCGCCTCGAGCCTGTCCAGCTCGATCGCGTACAACACGGCCTGGCCATGGACGATGGACATGTATCACGATCTCTGGCGGCCCCACCTCCTGTACAGCTCGTCGGTGACGGGCACGGGGCTCTACGGCCAGCCCTCCGGGTTCTTCGCGACGTCCCAGGCGATCCTGGCGACCTACAACGTGGCCGGCAACCCAACCCCGCGGCTGATCGCCTACGAGGGCGCCATCAACCGGTCGATTCCCTTCGGGGTGGGTACGGGCGGCGGCACATCGACACCCTTCTATGGGCTGGTCCACGATTTCTTCTTCCACCCCGACATGAAGGATACGCTGGCGACCTGGCTCTTGATGCAGGCGCGCGCCGGCCTGGCGGCCTCCTGCTATTTCTCGCTGGCGGGCCAGATCGGGGCGCAGCTCTGGACGCTGGTCACCAACGCCGGGATGCAGCCGGGAATCGGCGACGGCAGCGACGGCCGGACCGTGAACCAGTTCTGGGTCGCGACGGGCCGGTCCCAGTTCGGCCATAACGTCTCACCGGCGCTGGCGGGACTCCAGACCTTCGGGGCAGCATCGCCGAGTCCGACCCCGACGCCGAGTCCGACCCCGACGCCCACGCCCACCCCGACGCCCACGCCCACCCCGACCGGGACCATCGCCTTCGCCAGCCTGGCGCCCGAGTTATATCTCAGCAGGTACGTGGATCCCTCGGGATACGAGATCGGCGGCGCGAGCGGGGTGGGCATCGTCGAGGCGTCGTCTTTCGAGAACCTCGACGCCACGGTCGCCGTGACCTTGGGCGATAAGTGGTCGATCTCTTTGGCTGACGGTGCGCAGTGGTCCCCGAGCAGTATCAAGCTGACCGTCGCCCCGGCCGGCACGACGCGCACCTCAATCGTCTACAACGTGTCATCCTATCTCGGGGGCACACTCCAGGGGACCACGCCATGGACCCTGAATCTGACGGCGGGTGCGTTCACCACGGTTACCGCGCCGAGCCTCACCACGCCCCTGACGACGGTGGTCTTCGAGGTGGCGCAGGGCTCGGCCGCGCCGATCCAGATCAGCCAGATTCAGATTATCAATTAGTGTTGTTATTCGTTATTTTTTATTGGTTATTTCAAAGACGACCGGTTCCTTGGCTCGTCACAAATGACCAATGACCACTAATCAAAATGCGCGAACGCGATGTCCGCAACGCAATCCAGGCCGCCCTGCTCGCCACCGGAGCCTTCTCGGACGTGTGGTTGTCAGGGCTTCCCGAAAACTACGGCGGCGCAGCCAGCGACCTCACCGCCGCGGCGATCGAACCGAGCGGGACCTCGCTCACGGCGGGGTGGGATGCGCAAACGGCAGGCGACCTCAGCTTCACCGCGCGGCTCACAGTCACCTTGCTAGCCCGGCACAATGACCCGCAACTTCGCGACGAGCTAGCCGAGCAGCTCCTGGACTATCTGCACAACGCGATCAACGGCCAGTCGCTCGCGGGATACACGCTGCCGGCCAAGACACTCGTTCATTCCTGGCAATGGCAGCCGCCAGCGCCCCCCGAGCGAAGGATCGCCGCGGTCGTCTCGTTCGCGTACCTCATCACCTGGGACGGATTCGATATCTCCCAGTAAGAACAGTGGTCAGTGATCGGTGGTCGCTGGTCAGTGAAGACCCGAAGAGTCTTTCCTTTCCGACCACTGACCACTCTTCGAAGGAGCACCAGGCCATGTCCGCTACGGCGTTGCAGCTCAATTGGACCAACGTCCAGTTCGCCTCGACCAGCATCACGAGGGTTACCTCGGTGATGTTCTCACAAGGAGGCGAGTTGATCGAATTCTCGGGTGACAACAACCGTTACCCCGTGGTCATTGCGAATTCGATCAACCGCCCCCGATGTAGCATCACCTCGGGCGACGTGTACACTCTGACCAATCCCGCCGTCCTGGCCCCCGGGATGTCCGGCACGATCATCGCCTCTCAGCTCGACGCACTCGGGGCCAGTGGCGGCAACGTCGATTGGCAACTCCAGAACGCCGTGCACGAGAACACGGACAACACCGGCCAGTGGGGGCAATTCGCCACCGCCACGGCCACGTTTCGTGCCTATTCCAGCGATGGAGTCACCAACCCGCTCTCAGTCACCGGCAGGACGTGAGGCTTGCTGTGCTCGCAGTGGTCAGTGATCAGGAAAGAAAAGACCTGGACCGGATTGTCCGGACTTCTCTGTGTCTTGTAACCACTCACCACTGACTACTGACCACTCTTCAAACATGCCGATTCCGACCGCACCACTGGCCGATGCTCTGATGGTCCCCGAGAAGCTCAAACGGGGACGGACGCAGCTCGAGCGCATCCGTTCGATCCTGGTGATCGCCTACCCGCTCCTGGGCGTGGACCAGGACGCCGGGGAACGGGCCTGGATCCGGCGACAGCCCGGCGGCTGGCTCTTCGTCACCAAGGACCCCGAGGACACCATCTACCACCCGCTGGATAGTCCGCTCCGTGGCCGGGACCGTTACACCTGGGTCCTGAGTCCGGACGGGATCAAACGGGGATATCTCACGAGCCAGTCGCTGCCGCCGCGGTTGGACCCGCAGATTGCGCCGCCTGGTACGATCAAGGACACTGTGTAAATGCTCAACGAGATAACCAAGCGCCGGCCGGAGTGTGACCCGGCCAATTCGGTGCCGATCCGGATGGCGGACGGGCAAGAGTGGCTGTTTCCCAAACCGTGGCTCCAGATCCACGCCAGCTTCCGCGGAGGGAAGGCCGAGAGGCACTACCCGGTCGTCACGGCCGGCCCGGAACTGGACGAGCTGGTTGCGGCGATCTCTCGCTGCGAGGACAATGCAGCCCTGCTCTCCGGCGCGGCCACCCTCGGTGCGCACTTGCTCTGCCGCAACTACGACCTCGACGACCGCGAGCTGGACCTCCTCTTTGCCTTCCGGCCGTCTGATCCCGACTCCTGGGAATGGGCACGCGAGGTGATCGGTGTGGCGACCGGTCAGAGCGGTGCACGGTCTTTTCGCGATGGCGGCGCCTGACGCTGATGGCTCAGGGCAGGTTGCCGCTGTGGATCTTGCTCGAAGATGCCCAGGACTTAGTGGACTTCCTCGAGGCGACCGAGCGGACGATACCTCGGACCAAGTGGGCGGTCGAGTCGATCGCGGCGGCGACGCGCGTGGCTAACGAGGCGATGTTCTGATGGACCCTCCCGAACTGATCATCCCGACACGATTCGACCACAAGAACGCGGTCAACGAGCTGAGGGTCGGCAAGGAAGCCGGCGACGAGACGGCCAAGGGCCTGCAGAAGGCCCATACGGGTCTGCAAACCCTTCGCTGGGTCGTCGGCGGGATCGGAAGCGATTTCAATGCGATGGCCCAGAAGATCCAGGACTCGGCCAAGCAATTCCAGCAGTTGCGCGCGGCGATGCAGGAGATTGCCGCGCTCTCCAGGAAGGAGGACACCCGCCGGTTCACTTCGCAAGCGGTCGAGAAGGGGCCGAAAGCCAGCCTCAAGGCCGAGGAACTGAAGCAATTCCGGGAGGCTTTCTTGGAGGGGGGCAGCCTCGATCTCGGCGAGGGACCCTCTGCCAAGATGACCGAGGAAGCAGCCGGCCGGTCCCCGTGTGCCATGGCCGAATACGCCCAGCAACATGGCGTGGACCAGCAGCAGATGGGCGAGTTCTCCGCCAGTCTGCCGGCTCAGCAGAAGGGCCGCACCAGCGCCAACGAGATGATCGCCCGGGCGAGCCAGATCTTCAGCACCCTCGAGGCCGCCAGCGCTCCACCCTCACACCTCATTCCGGGCCTGACCGAATTGCATGCGCAGGGTCTGACCGGGGAGGAGGCGGCACAGATCATTGCCAGCATGCTCGAGATCGCACCGGGCCAGGAGGCAACCCGCGTTCAGCGCACAGTGATGGAGATCCAAGAGAAGCTGGCCAAGGACCAGATCGAGGGGGCGGACTACGGCATCAAGGAAAACCTGAGTCCGCACCAGCGACTCAAGGGCGTCGTGGAGACCGTCCGAATGCAGCAAGCCCCGGGCGGAAAAAACCCGAAAGCCATCCTGGTTACTGGCGGCGACTCCGTCTCTCGATCGACGCACGAAGGTCTGGTTGAACCAGGGACTCGCAAGGACCTGATAACTCGCCTGCGCCAGATCGCCAAAGCTGCGGCGACGCCAGGCGGCCTAGTGGAGCGGTCCGATATCCGGGACTATGCAGCCGGCGGGATTCCCGAGATGGCTGATGCGCGGGAGCAGATCATGAACCGGCAGGCCCTGAAGCCGGGTTGGGCGGAGCCGGGTAAGACTCGTGGTTGGGGCGATCTGGCGGCATCCGGCGACATGGGAAAGACCACCGCGCTCTTGGCCGAACTGGTCGAACGGATCAAGGAGCAAAATGAGATGATGAAGAAAGACCAGGAGCACCAACAGCGGCGCGACAGCGGAACCCTCACCGCTCCGCCCCCGAGACCACTGGGCCGGATGTGACGTCCGGTTCAGGCGGGAACGGCGGCGGCCGCGTCGATTCGATGAGAGCACAACCAGCGTGGCGACGAAAGCCAGATCCACCGCCGTACGGGCCAGATGCTCGTCCAGCAATCAGTCTCCGGCCGGGCCATGATCGAGCCCGGTGGTCAACCTCCGCTACCGGGCCGACCGGAACAACCAAGGCCAAGTAAGCCGTGCTCTCGCGGATTCGAGGCAGAACCCCAAGTCGATCTTCCGTGGCTTCTCGGGAGTCTCCGGGGAAAACACCTGCGACGTCTCCGAAGTCGCCCGGTGGATGTCGAGCGAGCACATCACCGAAACCAATCAGGCCAATGGCGTGTGACCCCGAAATGGACCCCACGACATTGCGGCTCAGGTGTGAACTCCCATGGGCTACGAATCCTACGGCGGGGTCCCTGTGTTCGGCCTGGC